>JBGSOB010000100.1:0-67987 GCA_041739325.1 Treponematales bacterium | reverse complement strand
TTTGCGGCATTATCCTCTTTTCTTCTATGGCCGCTTATATGCTGGCGCGCACGGATAATAAACTCTCTCGCGCCCTCTACCTGCTGTTCGCCTTTGCACTCGTAATCCCCTTTCAGGTTATCATGATTCCTGTGGCCGTCTTGGCCTCGGACCTCCACCTCACCAATCCCTGGGGTATCGTGATTATGTATTGGGGTTTGGGCGCGCCGATGGCCCTTTTTATGTTCCATGGTTTCGTGAAAGGCGTCCCTAAGGAGCTTGAGGAGTCAGCCGCCATCGATGGGGCCGGACAGATATTTAGCTATTTTAAGATTGTCTTCCCCATGCTCAAGCCCATAACCGCCACTATCGCCGTTCTAGACGCCCTCTGGGTGTGGAACGACTTTCTCTTGCCCCTCATCATCGTTAAAAGCGGTACCTTGCAGCTGGAGCAAATGCGCTTTAACGGGCAATTTCTCAAGGAATACGGCCCAATGACGGCATCGCTCGTTCTCTCGGCGTCGCCGATCATCATCTTCTACCTCTTTTTGCAGAAGTACATCATTAAGGGCATTGCCGCTGGCGCGGTAAAGGGATAGAAGGCTTATAGCGATTTTTGCCAGCGGGCCGCTGGCGCCGTTAAGGGATAGAAGATTTATAGCGTTTCTGGCCAGCGGGGCGCTGGCGCCGTTAAGGGTTGAGCACCGCAAGAATACCTAGCCCCCATTTGTAGCCCCAAGCCAAGGATCGATTTGATCCTTGGCTTTTTTTATCTGAATAGCGCGGCCTTTCCACTACACCCGCTTTTGGTTTTTTCGTATCTTATCCCCTAGGTATAAGGAGTCATATATGGATATCGTAAAAGACCGTGATGAGCTCTTGGCTGATTGCGACAACACCTCAACAAAAGAAGACTTAGAGGCTAAGCTCAAGGGCCAGCCGGATTTCGTTCTTGACGAGCACTATTGCATGGGCAAGGGGGCCTACTGCCAAGACGGCGGGCTCTGCGTCCAGTTGGCTGCCCGGGCAAAGTTGCCCACCCGTTTTGGCGACTTTGAGATTTGCGGTTTCTATGACGCCAAGCACGACAAGGAGCACACGGCCATTATTAAGGGCGATGTGCGTGATGGCGTAGACGTGCCGCTGCGCGTCCATTCCCAATGCCACACAGGCGACGTATTCGGCAGCCTACGCTGCGATTGCCGCGAGCAACTGGAAGCGGCTCTGCGGGAGATCGAGCGCCGCGGTCGGGGCGTGGTGGTTTATATGAAGCAAGAGGGTCGCGGTATCGGCCTGCTGAACAAGATTAAGGCATATCGTTTGCAGGAATTGGGTTTGGACACGGTGGAGGCCAATCGCTACCTGGGTTTCCCGGATGACGCCCGCGACTACGCCGTTGCCGCCCGCATCATAGAACTTTTGGGGATAAAGTCCGTGGCCCTCATGACAAACAACCCGGACAAGGTTGAAAAGCTCAAGGCTTGCGGAATCGATATCAGCCAACGCATCAGCATTGTTGCCGAGCCGAACCCACACGATAGCGAGTACCTGGAGACAAAGCGCGCCCGGATGGGCCACCTCTACTAGGCGCTTGGGTCTTCCTTTGGTCGGCCTGCGTCTTTGCCCCGTTCGCGGATAGTCTTCCTCAGTCTTTCCAAGGCGGAGGCGAGTTTTTCGTCTCGGATGGGTCGCGTTTTTGGCGGGGCAAGGGGCTCATCTTGCAGCGCTTCTCCCTGACGGAGGGCCTCCGCTTGTTTATCCGCCGCGCGGATGTCTTCTGCAGTTTCTGCATCTGACCCGCCCGTGACGGCAGAGCGCCCCTCCCTGGGCAGCCTAAAGGCTATGCCGCGGATCTGGAGTTCGGGCCAGCCCTTTTGCATTGAGATGAGCATCTCCTCCTGCCGCATCTGTAGGAGTTGTATCCAGGAGGGATGCTCCGCCTCAACGATGACGATACCCTTCTCTACCTCCACCACCCGCGAGTGGTCGCAGAGGCGGGCGCCGGCGATATTTCTCCAGCTTTTAAAAAAGCTGGAAACCTTGCCGGCCTTCGCCGCCAAGGTTTCATCCATATAGGAGGAGAGAACGGAACCGACGGGCTTAAAACTTGCCTTATCCATGGGGGCGGCCCTTCTTGCCGAGTTTAGTAGACCCGCGCCACACCGGCCTTGGCTAGGAAGTCGGATATCGATGTCTTGAATGCAGGCCCTACCTGCTCTTCAAGGTTTGCCCTGACTTGGTCGGCGGCTTCCTGGTAGCGATCCGCAAAGACCATCTGTAGCTTGGAGCGTAGGGCTTCCTTGTTGCGCACCAGGTCGAAGATTGCCTCTTGAGCCGCTTCCTCGCTGGAAATAGAGGCAACGTCTTCTATGAAGAGGGAGACGATCATCGGGTTGGCTTGGAGAATGGTAGTGAACATCATGGAGTCGACGACATAGCCGATGTTGCTGCCGTAATCGATACCGTCGGTGACAAGCCAGATAGCTTGTTGGGCGATGGTCACGTTGTTGGGGTCGTCGCTCGGATAACTTGCCAAGCCCTCATCACTCATGAGGTAGCTGAGTATCTTCCCGATGTCCGAATCCTTGTTTGCCTTGTATTTTTTTAACTCAAAGAGCTCATCTTCCCCAGGTAGGTCCTTATGGAAGCTTAAGCTGTAGCTTGGAAGATTCATTTCCACCGTCTGCCCCGCAGGAGCCAGTATCTCCACGTCGCCGGCTATCACCATGGGCTGGAAATTGCCCTGGCTGACGCTCAAGACGGTACCGATGGGAATGTGAATGTTCCGATCCGCCCCCGTGTCGTTGCGGATCTGAAGGTGGACTGTATTGAATTCCTCCGTCCCCTTGGCGGAAATAGCCATGTTTTTTGTCTTTGCGGCATCCTTGAGTTCCAATGTCTTGCTGGCGGGAGCGCAGGAAAGGGCAAGGAGAGCTGGATAGAGGGCGATGGCGACGAGCGGCGCCGTTAAGCGCTTGAGCGCCATGAACTTATGCATAATGAGCCTCCTGGCCCACTATAGAGCCGCTAGAGGGAGGCGTCAAGCGCTCGGGCTTCGCTCAGCCTGAGACCTTCTGAGAGCGCGGGCATCCACCCCAATGTTGTGGAGCCGGAGAGCGTTGAGGTTTGTAGTGAGTTCCCAGGGAAGGAGGAGGCCTTTGTCGATAAAGTAGCGGCCGATGGGAAGGTTGATCATACGCTGTTTTCCCATGAGGACGGAGAGGCGGTAGTTGTCCAAGTAGCCCAGCCTGAGGGCCGCTTGGCCGAAGAGTTCCCGCATCCCCTTGTTTCTCAGTATGTCGCCGATTTCCTGGTAGTCTAAGAAGCCGAACTCCGCGCCGATCTCCCCAAGCTTTGGACGGGAGCGGAATTGCCAGGTAAGTGATGCGATGAGGGAGTCCCAATCGATCTTTTTGCTGTAGTAGAGAAACTGGGCAAAACGCAGGCGGAGGTCTGGGACGGCGCCTGCGTGGAAGATGCGGGTTTTTTCCCCATCCTGCGGTATCGGCTTCTCGGCGCCAAGCCCTTGGTCGTTTAAGAAATAGCGCATGCGGCCGGACTGCCAAGAATCCAGCAGGGTCTGGTATACCTCTTGCAAGGCGCGGAAGCGAGTGGCAAGGTATTCTGGGTCTAGGCCCCTGCTTGTTGCCTTGTCCGGGTGGAAGTCGTGGGCGCGGCGGTAATAGGCACGCTTGAGCCCGTCCTTATCCAGGTTGCGGATTTCCGGGTTGCCAAAGAGGACGTTGCGCCCAAGGAGGAAGCTCAGATTCAGTTCAAGCGTTCCCCTATCTAGGACCGGGGTCATATTCCATCCATATCCCTATTCTACCAGCCTCAGGCCTTTTTCGCTAGGCGAAAACCCTCAGTTTGGGCTACTCGGTTTTTTTGCCTGCGAGCCTTCGATGCGGTGCCCATCCGCCTTGAATCCCAGGGCTCGATGGCTTCCGTCGCAGTAGGGCTTGGCGCGAGAGGCGCCGCAGCGGCAAAGGTAGAAGGGTGATGAAAGCTTCCGCCCCCTTTCATCAATGAGGGCTTCCGTAGTCTCAATCATGAGGGCCCCGTCTTCCATCGCGATTATCTTCATGCCTTTTCCCCCGCTTTTAAGCATACGAGGGCTCCCGCCGGGGGTCAAGCTCCCCTTGAACCTTCAGCCACTATTCGCTACCTTGAGCCGGCGAGGGGGACTCCATGGGACGCATCAACTACGAATTGGACAATCTGGATTCGGCATTTCCGGCCGACTTCAGTCAGGAACAGATAGCCAAGGCAAAGACGATATTCCTCAAACGTCTTTCCATGGAAGCCCATTCCTTTTACGGCGGTAAGATTCAGACCCTGCCTAAGGCGGGGGTCTTCGGTTTTAACTGGTTCGGAGTTTGGTACACCCCAGGCGTTTCGGCTGTTTCCACCGCCATCCGCGACCGCAACGACGCTTCCTTTGAGCTGTCAAACCGCGGCAATATGGTGGCTGTCGTTTCAGACTCCACTCGCGTTCTTGGGGACGGGGACTGCACGCCCCCCGGAGGTTTGGGGGTGATGGAGGGCAAGGCCTTCCTCATGAAGTACCTAGGCGGGGTGGATGCCGTTCCTCTCTGCATCGATTCCCGCGGCCCTGACGGCAAGAACGACCCGCAAAAGATCATCGACTTCGTAAAAATGTGCCAACACTCCTTCGGGGCGGTAAACCTGGAAGACATATCCCAACCCAACTGCTTTAAGGTTTTGGACGATCTGCGCGAGGCTTGCGATATCCCCGTTTGGCACGACGACGCCCAGGGCACCGCCTGCGTCACCCTGGCCGGAACCCTCAACGCGCTTAAGCTTGCCGGCAAGAAGCTTTCAGAGGCGCGCATCGTTATGCTGGGGGCTGGGGCTTCCATGACAACCATCGCGCGCCTGCTTATTGCCGATGGAGCGGATCCGGCAAAACTCGTTCTCTTCGACTCTAAGGGCTCCCTTCACGCCGAGCGCGCGGACATTCAGCGCGATCCGCGCTTTTATCGCAAGTGGGAGCTGTGCCTCTCCACTAACCCGCAGCGTTACCCCGATGAGGAAAGCGCCTTACGCGGCGCTGACGTTCTCTTGGGCGCCTCAACGCCCGGACCGGACACCGTCAAGCCGGCCTGGGTGCGCGGCATGGGCCCCAAGTCCATCGTATTCGCCTGCGCCAACCCAGTGCCGGAGATCTACCCCTACGCGGCTAAGGAAGCTGGAGCCTTTATCGTTGGCACGGGCCGGGGGGACTTCCCCAATCAAGTCAACAATTCCGTTTGCTTCCCCGGTATCCTCAAGGGCGCCCTTTTGGTGCGCGCCCACAAGATTACGGATGGAATGGCTATCCGCGCCGCCCACTCGATAGCCGACTTTGCCGAACGCCGCGGCATAGACCCGGACAACATTATGCCCAAGATGACCGAGACCGACGTCTTTATCCAACAAGCTGCCGACGTCGCCGAGCAGGCCGAGCTGGAAGGGGTTGCCCGCATCAAGCTCAGCCGCCAAGAGCTTATCAAGCGCGCCACTGAAGATATCAGCCAAGCGCGGGCCTTGGTGAAATCCATGGAAGACCAGGGTTTTATTAAACGCCCTCCGGAATCTATGCTTGAGTCATGCTTGGATTGGGCCGTTTCTCAAGTGCGCCCATAACATTGGGATTGGGGGGAGGGCCTATGAAAATTTCCGTTATTGGCGCTGGCAACGTGGGCGCCAACGCCGCCAAGGCTATTGCCGATAAGTCTCTGGCCAATACAATTGTCCTCTTTGACGTTGTGGAGGGCATGGCCCAGGGCAAGGCTTTGGATATAGCCCAGAGTTCGCCTATCGTGGGTTTTGACTGCCAGCTCATTGGAACCTGCGACTACGCGGACACCGCAGATTCCGACATCGTGGTCATAACCGCCGGCATGGCGCGCAAGCCGGGTATGACCCGCGAGGACTTAAGCTTAGCCAACGCCAAGATCGTTTCCGGCATCGTGGCGCAGGTATGCGCCCATTCGCCTCAAGCGATTCTCCTCATGGTTACCAATCCCCTGGACGTCATGGCCCAGCTTGCCTATAGAATTTCCGGCTTCCCCCGGCACCGCGTCATAGGCATGGCCGGGGTCTTGGATACGGCCCGTTTCCGCCTCTTTATTGCCCGCGAGCTGGGCGTCTCAGTGCGAGACGTCTACGCCTTTGTCCTTGGCGGTCACGGCGACTTGATGGTGCCTTGCGTTGAGTACAGCTCGGTGGCCGGAGTGCCCCTGGGCCGGCTCTTAAGCCAAGAAAAAATTGATGCCCTGGTCAAGCGGACAAAGGATGGTGGAGGGGAGATCGTCAACCTCCTTAAGACCGGTTCCGCCTATTACGCCCCGGCCGCGGCCATCGCTGAAATGGTGGAATCCATCGTGCTGGATAAAAGGCGCGTTCTGCCGACAACGGTTATGCTTGAAGGCGAGTACGGAATTTCCGGCGTCTACTGCGGAGTAGCCTGCAAGCTTGGCCGCCAAGGCATGGCCGGGATTATGGAGATAGCCTTGAGCCCCTCGGAGCTTGCCGCCCTGCGCGCCTCCGCGGAAGGCGTGCGCGCCCAGGTGGCGCATTTGGATGCCTTTAGCGCGCCGTGCTAGTTTTTCAAGTGCGGCGCGTTATTCAGGTCAGCCTGCTTAAGCAGTCGCTCTAAGTCTGAGGGCCGGGTTACAAAGGCCTTTAGGAGATCCAGTCCTATCTCCGCCGAAACCGGGGGAGCGGCTAAGTCATAGTTGAAGGCCCATCCCTCAGAAGCCCGTATCTCCCGGGTTACCTCTCCCTGAATAGACGAGTAGAAGGACTCGGGGACCATGACGTTGGGCGACAGAGCCCCTGAGCCTGAGCTGAAGGCTTCCTGAGCCTGTAGACCCGCTAGATAAGCCAGGACCTGTTTTGCCCCGATGCTGTCACGGCCTTTTTTTGCCACGATGATACCGTCTATCGGCCCAAGTGCTATCCGCGGGACGGCTGGGTCAAGCTCGGGAAAGGGGAAAAAGCCGTAGTCTTCCCCACCGACCCATCCCAGGTTGGGCTCCTTATAGTAACCGATAATCCATGTCCCCATGAGGGTCATGAGGGCCTTGCCCTCAAAGATCCTAAGCGCCGCTTCGTCCCAATCGATTTCCGCCGCGTCGGGGTTGAAATAGCCGGCATCCAGTAGGGGCTTCCAACGCTTGAAGGCCCGCGTCGAGGGGCCGGACGAGAAGGGTAGTTCATTCTCTAGCTGACGCCGCCGTATCTCCTGCCCGGATTCCCTGAGCATGAGATAGTCGTACCAGAATTGGGCCGGCCAGCGGTTCTTTGCCCCCAATGCCAGCGCTTTTACGCCTGCGGCCTTAGCCGTTGCGCAAACTGCGAGAAACTCATCCCAGGTCCTTGGTTCCCCCAGGCCTAGGGCCTCAAAGAGGCGGCGGTTATAGAAGAATCCCACGTAGTGTTGGGTTATGGGTAAAAGATATTTCTTGCCTTGGTACTCGCAAGCCGACTTACTGAGAGCCGCGGGAAAAGCCTTATCCAATCCGGCCGTTTTCCAGATGTCGTCTATCGGTTCCAGATCCTCTATGACGGATTGGGTGCGCGCCCCCGCCCAGTAGCTGAAAAGCTCAGGGGGATTATCGCCGGCGAGGGCATCACCTATGGATGTTTTATAGGATTCGTGATCAAGGGCGGTGGCGCTCAGCTTGATTCCCTCCTGCCCTGAATTAAAGGAGGCGACAAGCTCGTCGATGCCGCCGCTTAGGGAGCCGGAAAAATAGTGAACGAGGCTCAGGTTTCTCTCTTGCGGGCTCAGGTTTTTTTTCTTGCAGGAAGAGGCTGACAAGAGGAGGAGGGCCACAATAAGGAGGGAGAGGGTCGCTAAGGGGGCGGATGTTCTTTTTGCCATGGCCTTTTATGTCCTCCAGCATCCATTAAAAGACTTTCTCAGGCATTTGTCAAAAAAAATGGCAGGGGAGGGCTACAGAGACTATACTGGAATTGGGTAATCCGTAGCTAAAGAACGATAGATCCGGAAAGAAAGATCCGGAATAGGAGGCGCGTATGAGAAAAAAAATAGCTGCCCTGGTGACGGCTGGAGTCCTGGTTCTAGCCCTCTGGCTCTTCATTGACTACTTCATGCTCCCGGCCTACAGCTTCCAATCCAGCGGAACCTGGATGATGCTCGCCTTTTTGCTGGGTCTTGTAGGCTTAGTCCTCGGTTTGCCGAAGGGGCCGCGCCAGGCCATTGGCCTGGGTTTTCTTGGCTTTGGCGGCATGACGCTGTTATGCATCCTCGTGGGAATGGGGAGCGCTCTCATCTGGCCGGGAAACGCCGCGCGTTTTTACGAGCTCATGAAGGTAGAGGAGCGAGGGGAGGGGGACTTTGCCAAGGATTTTTCCACAGAGTCAAATGCGCTTCTTTTGCCGGTTATAGACAAGGACATTTCTTACAAGATAGCCCAGGGGAAGATGGGGCCTTACGGGGCCCAGTATCAGGTTCTCTATGACAACTTCACCCAGCAGACGGTGCGGCGCGGTGGCAAGGATTACCTAGTGCGGGTGGGGCCCCTTGATTACAATGGCCCCTTAGTCGCCTTAAATCGCGGGGCGCGCGGAACGGCCGGTTACGTTGAGGTAGACGTGATCACCGAGGCAGCGCGGTTGGTTGAGGTTGAGGGCGGGATGAAATACACCCCGGGAGCCGTATTTAGCCGTGACCTCATGCGGCGCGCGCGCTCGGTGGCAAAGACATCCCTCTTAGGCCCCTATAGCTTTGAGATAGACGATTCAGGCCATCCCTACTGGATCATCCCCATTCTCGAAAACAAGGTGGGGCTCTTTGGCGGCGCCGAGCCGAGGGGAATACTCCTTATCGACGCGGTGAGCGGCAAGGTGGAAAAATTGGCGCGGGGTAATGAGCCCGCTTGGCTTGAACGGGCCATGCCCACGGATATCGTTAAAAAGCAGGCTAACAGCCGCTTAAGCCTGAAAAACGGCTGGATTAATCGCGACTGGGGAGAAAAGCGCGATGTTTTCCAGATCTCAGACGGTTACAACTACGTGGCCAGTTCCGGGGCGGACTCGGGTAAGATATGGTTCGTCTCGGGGGTGACTTCGCCGGCGGAAACCGATCAAACCACGGTTGGCCTCCTCATGGTGGATATGCGGACAAAGGAAGCCAGGCGCTACGCCATGTCCGGCATTACCGAAATGAGGGCCATGCAGATTGCACAAAGCGACGAGCGGGTGCGGGCCCAGACCCTGAGCGCAACCTGGCCCATCGTAACCCAAGTGGACGGCTTGCCTACCTACTTCATGATTTTGAAGAACGAGGTTCAGCGCCAGCGCTTCGTTTTTGTCGACGTTGAGAGCGGGAACAAGGTTGCCATGGGAGAAAGCATTGAGCAAGCCAAGGTGCAATTTGCCGGGCTTTCGGGCCGTTCGCTCTCTGCTGATAAGCTGAACCTAGCCCGTATCAGCGTTTTGCGGGTGCGGGAAAACCTTAAGGACGGAACCCTCCTCTTTATTTCAAAGGCTGAGCCCTCCATCCTCTACATTGCCCCACTGGAGCTGGGGAACGGGGTACGATTTCTCTCCCCGGGGGACGAGGCAGGACTTCGCTACCGCGATTCGGCCTCCAGCCAGGGTCAGCGCTTCGTGCAAGAGTTATGGAATATCTCCCTTGGGGAGACTGATCCGCGCTAAAAGCTGGGCGTTTGGCCTTGCGGCCATCTTGCGCTTCCGCTATTATGAGTGGGTCTGAGGGGCTCTGTCCCCATCAGGAGGAGGAATTACATGAAGAAGTTTATCGCCATTGCTATCGCCCTTTCCCTGGTTGCCTTGATAGCGTCCTGCGGGGGTTGCGGTACAGGCCGCTTTAAAGACGGAATCTACACAACCGAGGCCCCCGAATTCAGCCAATCCGGCTGGAAGGGAGTCGTCTCCATCACCGTGAAGGGCGGCAAGATCGTCGCGGCGGATTGGGACGGGGTCAGCTTGAACACAAATCAGTTCAAGAAGCAGGCATCCATCGACGGCAAGTACGTCATGAAGGAAGGCGGAGTTCCCTGGCACGAGCAGGCTGCCTTGGCAGAAGCTTACCTGATCAAGACCCAGGACCCGACGAAGATCGTTTACAAGGACGAAGACGGCCACACCGACGCCATCTCCGGCGCCTCCATCTCCGTCAAGGAATTCTTTGAGCTGGCCGCCCAGGCCCTCTTGGGTATTCCCATGAAGGCTGAGGCTATCGTTTATAAGAACGGGATGTACCGCGCTCAAGCTGAGGGATTCGACCCCAAGACCGGCTGGCGCGACTATGTAGAGGTGTACGTAAAGTCCGGTAGGATCGTCTACATCAACTGGAATGGTTATACCGCTACGGGTGCCGACAAGAAGAGCGCTGTCAAGAACGGCAAGTACGACATGGGTGGGGCCAAGAACTGGACCGAGCAGTCCATCGCCGTTGCCTCCTATATCGTCTCTACCCAGGATCCTTCCACAATCGCCTACAAGGACGAGGAAGGCCATACCGACGCCATCTCTGGCGCGACTATATCCGTCAAGACATGCTTCGACCTCGCGGCCCAAGCCCTTGCGATGGCTAAATAGTCTCCAGTTTCAACTTAAAGCCGCCCCGTCTGGGGCGGCTTTTTTCTATCGCAAAAATAATGTTTTTCGGCTATAGTGTTCGTATGGGCAGACGATCATTCCTTCCGCTTATCTTTGCTGGCCTCTGGATTCCCCTGAGCGCTGTTCTGGCCTTCTTTTTTCCACGCCTCGGTCTCTCCGCCCCACTTTCCGCCCTCCTTGCCGCCGCCCTGGGCTCGGGGATCAGTTTCTTCATTTTTCTTCTCGTCATTATCAGGCAAGGCCGTGGCGGCAAGGCCCTCTTGGGCGCCCTGCGCGGCTTAAGCCGCGAACCAGCCGACCTGCGCACAAGACTACCCGAGGATAAGGATGAGCTCTTTACAACCCTCAATGATGGGATGGAAAGGCTCAACCGCAGTCTGCTGTGGATGAAGGCATCGGCAAGGAAATTCGATCTCTTTGCCGCCGATATCGGTTTTTCATCGCGGCAACTATCCGAACGCTCACGCTCCCTTAAGGACGTGGTGGTCGAGACCACGGGCGGTATTAGCGACTTACTTGCCGAGCTTGGGCAGTCGGCTTCCGCTATTGCCGAGCTCGCCCTCCGTCTTGAGGCCGATGCCGTGGAAGCTGAAGGTTTGTCAGTCCGATCTGCCCGGGGTTTGGATGCCTTATCAGGCCTTGAGCGTGAGGTAGAGGACTCCCTTGTATCGATACAGGCTCAAGCTCGGGACGCCGCCGCCCAGGCCCAAAGCGCTTTGGCTATGGAAACCCGCCTAGCCGGTTTGTCGCGCATAACCGAATCCGCGGCGGCAGACGCCCGCCTCATGGCCCAATCCCTTGACGCTCTCAAAGACATTGCCGAGAGAACATCCACCTTGGCGGTAAACGCGTCCATTGAGGCGGCCCGCGCCGGGGCTTCCGGCAAGGGTTTTGCGGTTGTCGCCGCCGAAGTGCGTTCGCTTTCGGAAAGCAGCAAGGATACCATCAACCTTATCGCCTCAAGGCTTTCCTCCACGGTGGACAGCGTTTCCGTCTCAGCGCGCTCGGCTTCCGAATCCAGCCTTGAGGCCGCGTCCTTCGCGCGAACCGTCTCAAGCCTGGTGGGGGGAATCAGCGCTATGGAGGGACGCTCGCGGGCGGTAAAAGAGGGGCTCTTCCGCTTTGCCGATCTTTTTGCCGAAAATAATCAGGCCATTCTCAAGGCCATCGGAACGGCCAAGGCATCTGCCCTCTCGGTACGCTCAGTCGATGAGCTGGTGCGTCGGCAGCAAGCACTCTCACAGCCCTTGGGAAAAAAGGTAGACCTTGCCTCGGAGCGGGCCGGGCATTCCTACGAAACCGCGGAGATCCTGGCGCAAATGGGTTCCTACCTCAAGGTTGCCGCCTTTGAGCTTTCAAGGGTAGTGGATCGCTTTGAGATAGATCCCAATGAGAGCGATAGGAAGTATGGGCGTGGGCATAGACGGGAATTCCTTCTTTTTAACCTAGAGGTATATTTGAGCTCCGGTGAGCTGGCCGGCTACCTCGGAGACCTCTCGGCCAAGGGTATGCTCATTTACGCCGAGCGCGCATTTAAGCCGGGTGATGTTTTATCGCTTGAATTTGCCTTGCCACTTTCCCTCAAGACAAATGGGCTGCGGCTGAACGGCAAGGCAAAGGTTCGACGCGTGACGAAGGAAGGTAATATCTACTTGGTCGGGCTGAGCTTTGAAGGACTCGATTCTGCCGGGAGCGCACGCATCGAGGATCTCATCAAGAAAATTGGAATCGCGCGTATTGACGGCACGGCGCCTGATCTTAGCTCAGGCAAGGCTGCTAAAGAAGAAGCTACTCTCGAGGAGCTATAGGCTAAAACCGCCTTTCAGCGCTCTGCTTTTATCCTTTATTCTTCCTTCACCTAATCCTACCATTTAGTGACAAGCCGCTTTTTTCCTACCCATTGGTGGGAATTTTGCCATGCTTTTTTATGTTTTTCTTAGGGGCGATGCTGGCTAAGCTTTTATTATATCAATTCAAAGCAATGAAATAACTTATGACGTTGGCCGACGCTAGAAATCTTGGCACGGAGTCTGCAATAGGCTTATGGGGCATAGAGGCCCCAGGAGGACTCAAGATGCGCAAGATAGCGATCTACGGAAAGGGCGGGATCGGCAAATCGACGACCACCCAAAATACGGTGGCCGGTTTGGCCGAGATGGGAAAAAAAGTCATGGTAGTCGGCTGCGATCCCAAGGCGGATTCGACCCGGCTCCTCTTAGGGGGCTTGGCTCAGAAGACGGTCTTGGACACCCTACGCGAGGAGGGTGACGACGTCGAGTTGGACGACATCCTCAAGACGGGTTTTTCAAAGACGCGCTGCGTGGAATCGGGCGGACCCGAGCCGGGAGTAGGCTGCGCCGGACGCGGCATCATCACCAGCATCAACATGCTTGAGCAGCTTGGCGCCTACGACACCAAGCATGAACTTGATTACGCCTTCTACGACGTCTTGGGCGACGTAGTCTGCGGCGGCTTCGCCATGCCTATCCGCGACGGCAAGGCAGACGAGATCTACATCGTCGTCTCCGGGGAGATGATGGCTATGTACGCCGCTAACAATATCTGTAAGGGAATCGTCAAGTACGCCACCGCCGGCGGGGTGCGCTTGGGCGGGCTCATCTGCAATAGCCGCAAGGTTGACAACGAGCGCGAGATGATAGAGCAATTGGCCATGCAACTGGGCACGCAGATGATCCACTTCGTTCCCCGCGACAACATGGTTCAGAAGGCGGAGATTCACCGCAAGACGGTCATTGAATTCGATGCCACCCATAACCAAGCGGATGAATACCGCGCCCTCGCCAAGAAGATCGATGAGAACAAGATGTTCGTCATCCCTAAGCCCCTGGCCATTGAGGACCTAGAAAAGCTCCTCATCAACTATGGCATCGCCAACTAAAGGAGAGACAGATGATCATGATCAAATCGGTAGTGCGCCCGGAGCGCGCGCAGGCGGTGATGGATGCCCTCTTGGACGCGGGCTTTCCGGCTATAACAAAGCTCAGCGTCGCCGGGCGCGGCAAGCAGAAGGGAATCAAGATCGGCGACGTCGTTTACGACGAGCTGCCTAAGGAAATGCTTATAAACGTGATCAAGGACGAGGACAAGGATATGGTGCTCAAGATCATCATGGCCAAGGCAAAGACCGGCGACGAGGGCGCCTTCGGCGACGGCAAGATATTCATTCTGCCGGTGGAGGAAGCCTACACCGTGCGCACCGCGGAGGCCGGTCTATGAAAGAGATCATGGCGATCATCCGCATGAACCGGATGAACGAAACCAAGCTAGCCTTGGCGCAGGCCGGTATTGGCGCCATTACCGCCACCGGGCGCGTCATGGGCCGCGGCAAGGGACTGGTTGACTTTAAGGTCCTCAAGGCGGCCGAAGAGGGCAACGAATACGCGGTGTCGCTCTTGGGTGACGGCCCGCGCCTCATCCCCAAGCGGATGCTGATGATAGCTGTCAGCGACGACAAGGTGCAAGACGCGGTGGCGGCCATCGTCAAGACCAATCAAACGGGAAAGCCCGGCGACGGGAAGATCTTCGTGTTGCCCTGCCTCGATTCTTATCGGGTGCGGACCGGCGAGCACGGAGACAAGGTCCTGCAGTAGGGCAAGGGGAATAGTATGAGTGAAGCGAAGAAACCGATCACGGTAGAGCAACTGGTAGACGTTTACCCCGCCAAGGTGGCGCGTAAGCGCCAGGGATCCATCATCCTCAGGGAGCCGGGTAGCGACCAGGAAATACAGGCAAACGTGCGTACCATACCCGGCATCATAACCCAGCGCGGTTGTACCTATGCTGGTTGCAAGGGAGTCGTCCTCGGTCCCACCAGGGACATCATCAATCTGACCCATGGTCCCATCGGCTGCGGCTTTTATTCCTGGTTGACGCGGCGCAACCAAACTCGGCCGGGTACGGAAGCCGGCACGGATGAGAACTTCATGACCTATTGCTTCTCAACGGACATGCAGGACTCGAACATCGTTTTTGGCGGGGAGAAGAAGTTGCGACAGGCAATCCAGGAGGCCTACGACATCTTCCACCCTAAGGCTATCGGCGTTTTTGCCACCTGCCCGGTGGGCCTTATCGGCGACGATATCCACGCCGTGGCGCGCGAGATGAAGGAAAAGTTCGGCGACTGCAACGTCTTTGCCTTTTCCTGCGAAGGCTACAAGGGCGTGAGCCAATCGGCCGGCCACCATATAGCCAACAACCAGCTCTTCAAGCACGTCATCGGCAATGGGCAAAAGCAGGTAGAGGGCAAGTTCAAGATCAACATGCTCGGCGAGTACAATATCGGCGGCGACGCCTTCGTCATCGAGGACTTGCTGGAGCGCTGTGGCATAACCCTGCTCTCCAGTTTTTCCGGGAACTCAAGCTATGAAAAGTTCGAGAACTCTCACATGGCCGACTTAAACGCGGTGATGTGCCATAGGTCCATCAACTACGTGGCCGACATGATGGAGACGAAGTTCGGCATACCCTGGATCAAGGTGAACTTCATCGGTGCCAAGGCGAGCGCCAAGAGCCTGCGCAAGATAGGCGAGTACTTCGGCGACGCAGAGCTTCTGGCGCGCATTGAGACAGTGATAGCCGAGGAGATGCCCAAGGTAGACGCGGCCCTTGCCGAGGTACTGCCCAAAACAAAGGGCAAGACGACTATGCTCTTCGTCGGCGGAAGCCGCGCCCACCACTACCAAGAGCTCTTTACCGAGTTGGGCATGAAGACCCTGGCCGCCGGCTATGAGTTCGGGCACAGAGACGACTACGAGGGGCGGAAGGTTCTGCCCGACATCAAGGTAGACTCCGACAGCAGAAATATCGAGGAGCTGGAAGTGAGCCCGGACCCGGAGCGCTACCGCCTACGCATGTCGGATGAGCGCAAGCAGGTGCTGGCCTCCAAAGGATTCCTCTTCAAGGACTATGAAGGCTTGATGGAAGAGATGGACAAGGGAAGCTTGGTGATAGACGACTTAAGCCATCATGAGATGGAGGTTTTGATCAAGAGCCACAAGCCCGACGTTTTCTGCGCCGGCATCAAGGAAAAGTACGCGGTGCAGAAGATGGGGGTGCCCCTTAAGCAGTTGCACAGTTACGACTACGGCGGACCCTACGCCGGCTTCCAGGGAGCGATCAACTTCTACAAGGACATTGCCATGATCGCCGGCAGCCGAGTGTGGAGTTTGATCGGCGCCCCCTGGGAGAAGGGGGAAGCCCTGCGGGCCCAGTACGTAAGACCCGAGGAAAGGAGCGCATAATGCTGTTACGACACACGACCGCGGAGATTAAGCCGCGGGAGGCCTTGACGGTTAACCCCGCTAAGACCTGCCAGCCCATCGGGGCCCTCTACGCGGCTTTGGGCATCCACGGATGCCTGCCGCATAGCCATGGCTCTCAGGGTTGCTGCTCCTACCACCGCTCAGCCCTGACGCGGCATTACAAAGAGCCCATCATGGCAGGCACTTCATCTTTCACCGAAGGCTCGAGCGTCTTCGGCGGCCAGATGAACCTTGTCGCGGCTATCAACAACATGTTCACCATCTACGACCCGGAAGTGATCGCCATCCATACCACTTGTCTCTCGGAGACCATCGGCGACGACATCCCGCAGATAGTGAGCAAGGCGGCGGAAGAAGGCAAGATTCCCAAGGGAAAATGCGTCATTCACGCCAATACCCCCAGCTATGTGGGCAGTCACGTTACCGGCTTTTCAGCCATGTGCGCGCAGACCCTGCGCCAGTTGGCCGCGCCGGCGCAGATCAAGGAATGCCGCTTTAACGTGATACCCGGCTGGGTTGAGCCGGGCGATATGCGGGAGATAAAGAGGCTCTTAAAGGCCATGAAGCTGCCCTTTACCCTCTTCCCCGACACCTCCGACGTTTTGGACGCGCCGCAGACCGGCCACCACGAGATGTACCCCAAGGGCGGCACGACCATTCCCGCCATTAGGTCCATGGGGGCCGCCGAACGGACCTTCTGCTTAGGCGAATGGGCTTCCCAAGCGGCCGGTGAGGCTCTCTTTAAATACTGCCAGGTTCCCTTCGAAGTCCTGGACCTGCCCATCGGGATACGCGCTACCGACCGTTTCCTCTCGGCGCTGACTGAGTACTCCGGCTTCACGGTGCCGGACTCTATTACCGACGAGCGCGGACGCTTGGTGGACATGATCACCGACATGCAGCAGTACCTGTACGGCAAGCGCGTAGCCCTCTGGGGCGACCCGGATTGGCTCATCCCGCTGGCGGAATTCCTATCCGACATCGACATGAAGCCGGTCTACATCGTTTCCGGCACCGCCGGCAAGTCCTTCGACGAGCGCTTGGGCAAGATCCTGGGCAGCGTTGTGCCGGAGGCTAAGTTTCAAAATGGGGAACGGGCCGACATGTTCCTCATGCACCAGTGGATCAAGCAAGAGGGCGTGGACCTCCTCATCGGCAACAGCTACGGAAAGTACATTGCCCGCGACGAGGACACCCCCTATGTCAGGATGGGCTTCCCCATCTACGACCGTGTCGGCCACAGCTACTTCCCCAGCGTCGGCTATGCGGGGGGCATGCGGCTTTTGGAAAAGATTCTTAGCGTCATCATGGACAAGCAGGATCGGGACGCTCCAGAAGAGAGTTTCGAGTTAGTGATGTAAGGAGGCTGGATATGGCCGTGCCGTTTATCGCGGAACGAGAAAAGCAGGTTCACGTGCTGGGCGAGAAGCCCTTTGACATGGCCTGTGAAAAGAAAAGCGCCGCCGGCGCGGTCAGCCAGCGAGCCTGCGTTTTTTGCGGTTCGCGGGTAGTCCTCTACCCGATTGCCGATGCCCTCCATATAGTCCACGGCCCCATCGGCTGCGCGGCCTATACCTGGGACATCCGCGGCTCCATGAGCTCTGGGCCAGAGCTTCACCGCTTGAGTTTTAGCACCGATCTGCGGGAAAGGGACATCGTTTTCGGCGGAGAGGGCAAACTCTATGCCTCGCTTTTAAGCTTGGTAGAGCGCTACCAGCCCAAAGCTGCCTTTGTGTACGCGACTTGCATTGTGGGCGTCATCGGGGATGACGTAGACGCCGTCTGCCGCAAAGCCCAAGAGGCTACGGGAATACCCGTCATACCGGTTCACTCCGAGGGCTTCAAGGGCACAAAAAAAGACGGCTACAAGGCCGCCTGCCGCGCCCTGATGAGCCTTGTCGGAACTGGCGATACTTCCGGTATCGGGCGGGTTTCCATCAATATCTTGGGGGAATTCAACCTAGCCGGCGAGGCCTGGGACATTCGCGCTTACTATGAGCGCATCGGCGTAGAGGTAGTGTCCATCCTCACCGGCGACGGGCGGGTGGATGAGATCCGGCGCGCCCATGGAGCGTCGCTCAACGTCGTGCAATGCTCAGGCGCGCTTTCACCCCTTGCCCAGGAGATGAAGGAAAAATATGGGATACCCTTTATACGCGTATCCTATTTCGGCTTGGAAGACACGGCCAAATCCCTCTACGACGTTGCTGATTTTTTTAAGGACGATAACGGCGAAGTGGGCGAAAAGGCAAAAACACTTGTGCGTGAGGAGACGGAAAGGGTCTACCCGCGGCTCAAGGAATACGCCAAAAAATTGCGTGGAAAAAAAGCTGCCATTTACGTGGGCGGGGCATTCAAGGCCTTTAGCCTCATTAAGATACTGCGTTATTTGGGCATGGAGGTTGCGCTGGTCGGTTCGCAAACCGGCACGCGGGAGGATTACGAGCAGTTTGCCGCCATGTGCCAACCGGGCACCGCCATCGTGGACGACTCCAACCCGCTTGAGCTCTCGCACTTTGTGGCGGAAAAGGGCATAGACCTCTTTATCGGCGGGGTCAAGGAACGCCCGATAGCCTACAAGATCGGGGTTGGTTTTTGCGACCACAACCATGAACGCAAGATACCGCTTGCCGGCTTTGAGGGAATGGTCAACTTCGCAAAAGAGGTGGCTTCCTCGGTGTTAAGCCCGGTTTGGAAATGGGTCCCGCGTAAGAAGGCGGGGGGGAGGGAAGAATGAGTGCAAGAATGGGACCTGGGCCTGAGACCCTGCGCGAAGGTCAGGCGAGCGCGATGTCGATGGACCCTGCGGTCAACCCCTGCAGCCTCTGCGGTCCCTTGGGGGCATCCTTGGCCTTTAAAGGCGTGCGCAAATGCGTGCCCGTCATCCACGGCTCACAGGGCTGCGCCACCTATATCCGGCGCTACATGATCAGTCACTTCAGAGAACCAGTAGACTTGGCTTCATCGAGCTTTGACGAGGGCGCGGTTGTCTTTGGGGGAAATGAATCCCTCTTTAAGGCCATCGCCAACGTTGAGGAGCGCTACGCGCCGGAATTGGTGGCCATAGCCACTACCTGTCTTTCTGAAACGATTGGTGACGATGTGGCCTCCTACGTCCGCGAATACGAGGCGCGCTATCCGGACCGGGTTCCTTTGGCCTTTGTGTCCACCCCTAGCTACCGCACGGCCCACGCGGACGGTTTCCGCGCTGCTCTGCTCTCTCTGGTCAAGCGCTTTAGCCAGCCGGCTTCGTCGGCCAACGGCTTTAAGGGAGGTCCAGGCCTCAACCTCTTTGCCGGCATGGTTTCGCCGGAGGATATCCGCCATTTAAATGAAATCTGTGGCAGTTTTAAGCTCCGCGCAGACGTTTTGCCGGACTACTCGGACAGCCTCGACGGCACGGTATGGGGAGAGTACAAGGCACTGCCAGAGGGCGGCACGTCGATTAAGCGCTTCGGGCTCTGCCCGCGCGCTGACGCCTCGCTTGAGTTCTTCCTCTCAGGCGGTGCCGACGAAAACCCCGGGGCTTGGCTTGAAAGCGAGCATCGGGTCCCTAACCACCGCTTGCAGTATCCCTTGGGAATAGCCGCTACCGACGCCTTCACCGACGTCCTCGCCGAGCTTTCCGGCCAACCTGCCCCTGAGGCCCTGCGCCGCGAGCGCGGGCGCTTGATAGACGCCTATATCGACAGCCACAAGTACCTCTATGGGGTAAAGGTGGCCATTGCCGCGCGCGAGGAGCTTGCAGCCGCCCTCTACGGCTTTTGCCGCGAACTGGGAATGCAACCGGTGCTCTGTGCCGTCTCCGGCCGCTCAAGCAAACTTCGCGCCGCACTTGAAGCTGAGCAGACGGATCTTGAGGGCCTGACAATCATGGAAGAAGCAGACTATGACGGGATAGGCCGCGCCGCGCAGGATGCCGGCGCCGAACTCTACATAGGCAATAGCAAGCTCTACTCGGTGACGCGCTCCATCGGCGCGCCCCTCATCCGCCTCGACTTTCCCATCCATGACCGCTTTGGCGGCCAACGCATCTTGAGCTGTGGTTACCGCGGCACTCAAGTCATGCTTGACCGCGTCGTGAACGCCCTCTTGGAGAAAAAGCAATCCGAGAACCCGGTAGGCTATACCTACCTTTAGCGCCAGAAGGAGTGAGTATGCTGAACCCCGATAGCCATCCTTGTTTTAATCCCGGCGCCTGCGCCACCAGCGCTCGGGTCCACCTGCCGGTAGCCCCGGCTTGCAACATGCAATGCGGCTATTGCAACCGCGCCTACGATTGCGTCAACGAAAGCCGCCCCGGCGTCACCAGCAGCATCCTCTCTCCCTTCCAGGCCCTCACGTATCTGGGCAAGGTGATGGAAAAGATGCCGGTGAGCGTCGTCGGCATAGCCGGGCCTGGCGACCCCTTTGCCAATCCGGACAAGACGATGGAGACCCTCTCCCTCGTGCGGGAAAAGTATCCGGACATCCTCCTCTGCGTAGCCACAAACGGCCTGAACCTCCTGCCCTTCGTCGACGATCTTGCCCGCCTTCAGGTATCACACGTCACCCTGACGGTGAACGCGGTAGACCCGGAGATCGGTAAGGATATGTATGCCTGGATGCGCGTCGGTCCCTATCGTTTTACCGGGCTGGAGGCGGCAGAGGCCCTTCTTGAACGTCAGGAAAAATCCATCCTTGCTCTAAAGGCAAAGGGCATTGTGGTTAAGGTGAACACCGTCGTCGTTCCAGGGCTCAATGATGATCATGTTTTGCAGATCGCTCAAAAGGCAAAACAGTGGGGCGTCGACTACATGAACTGCATGGCCCTCATCCCGGTGCCCGGTTCGAACTTTGAGGCTTATAGCGAGCCGTCGGCGGAGCTGATGCGGGGCCTGCGTTCGGAAGCGGCCGCCTATGTCAAGCAAATGAGCCATTGCCGCCGCTGCCGCGCCGACGCGGCCGGGCTTTTGTCGGAAAGCAATGACAATGGGGTCACCGATCTTTTGGCGCAAGCCGCGCGTGGTCCTGTCATAGCCGGGCCACAGCGTGATTGCCTTGCCCTGGCAAGCCGGGAAGGGGTGATGATCAACCTCCATCTGGGAGAGGCTCGCGAATTCCTTATCTACCGCCGCTCAAGCGAGGGATTTGCCTTTCTTGAAACCAGGGAGGCTCCCCCCGCGGGGGACCAGGCGCGCTGGGAGAAATTGACCGACCTTCTCTCCGATTGTTCCCATGTCCTTGTTTCCAGCATTGGCGAAAAGCCGCTCCGGGCCCTCAAGGAAGGCGGGATTGAAACTGTTTGCGTGGAAGGGGTGATACAGGAGGCCCTGGATGCCTTGTTCTCCGGGACCGACCTTCACTATATGCAAAAGCGCGTCGCTGGCGTATGCAACGGAGCCGGCGGCGGCTGTAATTCTTAAGGGGGAAGCAATGGACAAACCGAAACACCACATCCTAGTTTGCGGAAGTTTTCGCAGTTCGGGCGAGCCGCAGGGCATCTGTCATAAAAAGGGATCGAGCGGCCTCGTCGGCTACCTTGAATCCGAGCTGGGAGACCGGGGCATGGATGGGGTAGTCGTTTCAATGACAGGCTGTCTTAAGGTCTGCGACCGCGGCCCGGCCATGGTCGTTTACCCTGAAAATTGGTGGTACGGCAGGGTTGGCACTGAGGATGATATCGATGTCATTCTCGACGCCCTGGAAAAGGGTGAGGCGGCCCAGGACTACCTTATCTAAAGAATGGGTGGGATGGTCTTGGTCTCCTCCCATCTCTTTAGCGGCAATGTTTTGAAAAAATGTTTATTAATTAGCCAGTGGTGGTCGGTAAATAAGCATAAAGTCGATAAAAATTAAGCATAGTCCTAAAGATCTTGGCTAGGCTTTGTCTTACTCTGCCTCGTCAGGGAAAAAAATCATGTAAAACTATGATAAAATAAAGGTTTAAGATTTAATGCGGGGTTTCAGTATTTTCTTCCGCTACCTGGCACGTTCTTTGCATTAGGTACATGGAGGTTCTCATGATTAGCACTATCCGCAGAATCACCATTGTTTTTTTACTTCTTAGCTCTCTTGATCTCTCCAGCCAATCAAAGGCTAGGCAAGAGGTTTTAATATTCGCTGGGGCAGCCCTTAAAGATTACGCACAGGCTTTGACCCTCGCCTATGAAAAGGATCAACCGAGAATCAAGCTCCTCTGGAATTTCGGCCCCAGTGGGACTCTGGCAAAACAGCTTGAGCAAGCCCCAGTCGCGGCCCTCTTTCTATCGGCCCATCCCCAATGGACGAATTACCTCGTATCCAAGGGGCTATCGCAAGCTAGCGATGTTCGTCCCATCTTCATAAATCGCCTTGTCATAGCGGAAAGGGTAGGAGCTTCGTCAGCCCCTATGAAAACCCTCAGCAGATCAGTTGCCAATCAGCTCGAAGGAATCTTTCCCGGTAAAATCGCCCTTGGCGATCCAGCCTTCGTGCCGGCAGGTCTTTATGCCTACCAGGTCATTGAGAATCTGGGTTGGAAGGGCAAGCTTGAGCAGAGGCTTATCCTTTGCGCCGACGTGCGCTCTGCCATGCAAACCCTCATATCGGGAGAGGCCGATAGCGCCTTCGTGTATCAAAGCGATCTTCTTGGGCGTGCAGGCTTATATGCCGCCTATGATTTTGAAGATGGGCTTCACGAGCCCATCCTTTTTACTGCCCTTCCTATTCGCGCTTCTGGCAAGACGGAGGAAGCAAAGGCCCTTCTCGAATTCGCCTTTGGAGAAAAGGGCCGCTCTATAGCCAAGGACTATGGCCTGGAAATGGCCCCCGAGCCTCAGACAAAGAAGGGGCTATGAACCAGATCTCAGCTGAGGACCTGGGCGCCCTCCTCCTTTCCTTAAGAACGGCTGCCTTCGCGGTATGCCTGAACGCCCCGCCGGCCATCGCGCTAGGTTGGTTTCTAGCACGGGGCGGAAGAAAGACGGCCTGGCTTTTCGAACCCTTCCTCAGTCTGCCGATAGTCCTGCCGCCGGTAGTAACCGGCTATATCCTCCTCCTCCTTTTTGGTCGGCGCGGCCCGCTGGGAGCCTTTCTTTTAAAGGCCTTTCATGTCAGCCTCCCCTTTACCGAGGGCGCGGTCCTCTTAGCATCGCTCATCGTGTCTTTTCCCTTTTTTGCACGCTCGGCTCGCGCCGCCTTTGCCCTCTCGGACGGGAGTCTTGAGGAAGCGTCGCTTGTTTTGGGCCGTGGTCCTGCGGCTAGCTTCTTGCGTATCAGCCTGCCCCGAGCCCTGCCGGGACTGATAGGGGGGGGCGTCCTCTGCTTTGCCCGCGCTCTGGGGGAATTCGGCGCTACGATTAGCTTTGCCGGAAATATCGGAGCTAAAACCCGCACCCTCCCTTTGGCAATCTATACCGCGATGCAGAGCCCCGGCGGCGACGCCCAGGCCCTGCGCCTCACCCTCCTTTCCGCCGCCATCGCCTTCGCTGCCGTCTTTGTTTCTGAAATAGCCCTCGGCTGGGGAAAAAACAGAAAGGTTTCTGCGGAGGCTGCCCCATGAAACTTGATGCGCGCGTAAAGCTTTCTCGTGGCCGCTTTGACCTAGACCTTGATTTCAGCTTCGAGGGCGGGGCCTTTGGCATAGCCGGTTCAACCGGCTCGGGGAAATCGACCCTTATGCAAAGCCTCGCGGGGCTCGTCCGCCCGGAGGCGGGCAGAATCGTATTGGACGGCCGGCTGCTGTTCGACTCTGAAAAAGGCGTCAACGTGAGGGCGCATAAAAGACGCGTCGGCTTGGTATTCCAGGAGGGCCGGCTCTTTCCCTGGATGAGCGTTGAGCGAAATATCCGCTATGCGCCCCTTTTTTTTGGCGCGCAGGAAGGGCAGAGGCGCTATGAGGAAATTGTCGAAGCCTTTCGCTTAGCGCCTCTTTTGCGAAGCCCGGCCGCCCGCCTTTCCGGGGGTGAGCGGCAACGCGTGGCCCTAGCCCGGGCCCTCATGGCAGGCCCCCAGCTTCTTCTTTTAGATGAGCCCTTTGCGTCCCAAGACAGAACGTCCCGGGCGCGCATGGCGGCCTATATTAAAATTCTGCGGGAGCGCTGGGACATACCCATCATCTTAGTCAGCCACGCTGAGCGCGATTTACTTGAGCTTACCGAAGCCGTGCTTTGCCTTGAGCAGGGCCGGGTGACGGCCGGGGAGGGCCTATGGCGGTAATACTCAATGATACGACCCTGCGCGACGGCCTCCAAGCCCCCAACGCGCTTTTAGACGCGCGACAACGCAGAGATCTTGCCGAAGCCCTCATTGCCTGCGGTTTTTGTGAAATTGAAGCCGGCATACCCGCCCGTGGTAGTCAGGATATTGAGTTTATATCCTCCTTGCGCCGATCCGGCTTGCGCGTAACCTCCTGGTGCCGGGCGCGCATGGAAGATCTTGAAGCCGCGGCCCGCACGGAAAGCGCCGCTCTTCACATTTCCGCCGGCCTTTCCGATCGTCAGCTTGCCGTTTTAGGCCGGGATCGCTCCGATATGGAAGATGCCCTCTTTACATGCCTGGGCTGGGCGCGCGAACGTTTTGACTTTGTCTCTTTGGGGCTGATGGACGCGACGCGTTGCCCTGATGACCTTCTTTTATCCTTTATGCGCGAAGCCTTCAAAGCGGGGGCCTCTCGTTTGCGCCTGGCCGATACCGTGGGCATAGCCACTCCCACGTCCCTTATCGCATGGGCGCGTCGCTTCCGGCCCTACCTTGCCAAGCTGGAGTTCCACGCCCACAACGATCTGGGAATGGCGTCGGCCAACGCGCATACCGCCGCCCTTTCAGGCTTTGGCGCCTTAAGCGGCACCCTAGCCGGCCTAGGCGAACGCTCGGGCAACGCATGCTGGGAGGAGTTGCTGGTTGCACTGAGACAGTCGGGGGCTGATTTTGGCAACGTGGATATCAAGAGCGTTCTAGCCCTCTCCCGGCGCCTGCGTTCAATGCTCGGCGAGGCCATCCCAGCCAGGCAACCGCTCTTGGGTGAGTATGCCTTTGCCCATGAATCCGGCCTCCACGTGAGCGGCTTGGCCCAAGACCCCCTCAGTTATCAATTTTGCCGCCCACAGGACTTGGGGCTGGATCCGCCGCGCATACTCTTTGGCCCGCAAAGCGGGGCGGCCGCTTTAGGCACTATCCTTGCCCGAGAGGGAATTCGCCTTGGCAGGCAGGCCTTGGAGGAATTGGCAAGGCGGCTTGGCCGTGAGGCTCTGGCGCGGGGTAGGCCGCTGGAGCGGGCAGATCTGCTAAGGCTAAGCCAAAGCATGAAAACCCAGGGCGAAAAAATGATCGACGATGAGGGGGGGCTGATTTCATGGATACAACATTAAGCAATGCGCCGGTTCCCACCCAGGAAACGGATTACCTTGACCTTGTTGCCGACTTAAGCGGAATCGTGCTAGACGAATCCCATATCGGCAATGGGATTGGGCGGGTGCTGCGCCGTCTTAACGACGCCCTTGGATTCCCACGCTCCATCATCACTATCTTCAATCGCAAGAGCGGGCGCATTACCATCAAGGAGGCCTGTGGGGTATCGGATGAGGAAAAGGACCGCGGGGTGTACTCACTCGGCGAGGGTATCATTGGCCGGGTGATAGATTCCGGCGAGGCTATCATCGTAGAGGATATAGGAGATGATTCCCGCTTTTTAAACCGCACCGGTTTCCGTGGGCGTGAGGGGAGCGGCTATTCCTTTCTTTGCGTACCTATCAAAGCCGGACCCGAGGTTATTGGCGCGCTAAGCGCCTATTCGGAGCGTATGGATATGTCTGCTTTGGCAGAGCGCAAGCGCATTCTCTCCATCGCCGGCTCCATTCTCTTTCATGCCGTACAGCGCTCCCAAGCCCAGGAAGAGGAGCTCCAGATCCTGCGCGAGGAAAACGACAACCTTCACCAGCGGCTGGGGGACAAACCGGCTTTAAGCGCCATGGTCGGCAACTCAAAGCTTATCCATGCCTTAAACCAGCTTGCGTCCAAGATCGCGGTTACGGACGCCACCGTCCTCATCCTTGGTGAAAGCGGGGTGGGCAAGGGCTTGCTGGCCCAGGCCATTCACGAATCCAGCAAAAGACGCGGGAAGCCCTTCGTCAAACTCAATTGCGCCGCCCTTTCGGAATCGATCATCGAATCTGAGCTCTTCGGTCATGAGCGCGGGGCATTTACCGGCGCTATCAGAGAACGCAAAGGTCGTTTCGAGCTTGCCGGCGACGGCAGCATCTTTTTGGACGAAATCGGGGAGCTGAGCCTCAATACCCAGGCTAAGCTGTTGCGCGTTCTTCAGGAACGTGAATATGAGCGGGTAGGCGGTAGCCAGACACTGAAGGCCGGTTGCCGCATGATAGCCGCTACCAATAAGGACCTCACGGAGCGCGTGCGCCTCGGAGAGTTTAGGGAAGATCTCTTCTACCGCCTCAATGTCTTCCCCATAACCGTGCCGCCTCTGCGCGAGCGAAAATCAGACATCATACTTTTGGCAGATTTTTTCATTGAGCGCTTTAACAGGCAGAATGGAAAATCCGTGCGGCGCATATCAACGCCGGCTATCGACATGCTCATGGCCTACCATTGGCCGGGTAATATCCGCGAGCTAGAGAATGCCATTGAAAGGGCGGTTATCTTGAGCGAGGACGATACCATCCACGGTTACCACCTGCCGCCTTCCTTGCAGATAGCGGAACCCCATTTGCGCGGCGCGGCTGCCAAGGATTCCGGCGCTGGCCTGGATCAACGCCTCTGCGCCATGGAGTACGAAATGATCGTGGAAGCCCTCAAACAGACCGGCGGAAAATTGGCCCGTTCTGCACGTATCCTTGGTTTGACCGAGCGGGTGATAGGGATACGGGCAAAGAAGTACGGCATAGATTTCAAGCTTTTCCGTCGCCGCGAGTGATTTTTGTTGGATGAACCAGGCCAAGGAGGTTTCCCTTTTTTTCTTTCTGCCCTGGATTTCCCCTCAAAGCTGGTCTAGACTTTCCTTGAAAACATCATGGAATATCGACACAGACTTTCTAGCAAGCTTGTTCTCGCCGTCATACTCCACGCTCTATCCCTCTTTTTTCTTATCGCCGCTCTCTGGAATTTGGGTATTGATCCGGTAAAAGAGAAACTCTTGGAAGGGGATGAGGCGCGTATAGGACAGGCTTTGGCATCTTTGGAGCGGGAGTGCTTCATGCTCTCCGCGGAATTGGGCAGCTCTGGAAAAACCCTTAGTCCGATGTCCCTGCTCCCCGTTATGGGCGCCCGCTACGACTCGCAAGGACAACTGCTGGAAAGTTGGGGTAATGGCGATGTTGACAAGCAAGCCCTTGAAGAGCTCCGCGACCACGATCCCGGGACTTTCTACCATGTCATCGGAGGGGCACCGCGCCTAGTTGCCATATCGCGGGTAAAGGCAGATTTTCCCTTTCCCGTTGCCCTCCTCGTGTTTTCCCTCGATGAGCCCTTCATTCATGAGCTTTCACGCAGGTCGGGCTTGAGCGTTTCCGTCCTCGGGGCCGATTCCCCCAGCTTCTCCTCCACCCTCATCGCTAGTCTCCGCCCCCGCCTAGTTCTGCCCAATGCCCTCGGCACCCCGGCAATCATCCTAAGCGCACCGTCTCCTGCTTTGAACCTAAAATTGCGGCTCAGCCGCCTAAGCTCCTTGTCTATCGTCATCCTTTCAGCGGCAATATTTCTGTTCCTTGGCTTGAGCTTCATTTTAAATCGGGGCCTTTACCTACCGCTTGGAGCCTTACAGCAGGCCCTAGCCTCGGAAGTTATGGGGCAAGGCCCCCACTTGGAGGAATTACGCTCCTTGAGCGCGGCCCCTGGGGAGTTCTCAGGCCTTGCCGGCGCACTTCTGCGCCGGCTTGAGTACGGCCAGGCGAATACCTCTGAAGCTGGCCTGCAGCGGAACCGCGCTGAGCTTCTGCGGCAAAGCGCCGAGCCGGGCATCTATCGCTCCGTCATGGAGGGTTCAAGCGAAGGCTTGGTCATTACCGATCTTGAGGGCAGTATCCTTGACGCAAACGACGCCCTCTGCAAGATGGCCGGTTTTTCCAAGGAAGAACTTTTAGGGCAAAATCCGCGCATCATGAAATCGGACCGGCACGAGGCCGGTTTTTATACGGCGATGTGGGAGAGCCTGACGACGATTGGTTCCTGGTGTGGGGAAATCTGGGACAGGCGTAAGGACGGCTCGGTTTACCCTAAGTGGTTGGATATCAGGACTATCCGTGATAGCTCCGGAAAACCCCAATACTACCTTGGCCTCTCCTCAGACAACAGTCGGCTTAAGCAGGTAGAAGACCGCATGAACCGTTTGGCCTTTTACGATTCGCTGACTGGTCTGCCCAATCGCCATCTCTTCCTGGATAGGCTTGAATGCGCGGTTTCACACGCGCGTCGTAATTCATCCCGCCTTGCCCTGCTTTATCTGGACATAGACGGTTTTAAGGCGGTGAACGAAAGTTATGGCCACCTCTGCGGAGACGAGCTCTTAGCCCTGGTCGCGGACCGTATCACCGAGCGCAGCCGAGAGGTGGATTCCGTCTGCCGCTTAGGCGGGGATGAGTTTGCTATCATTCTCGACGAGCTTGAGCGCTCAGAAGGTTCTGGCGAGCTGGCTGATGAATTATTGCGTATCCTGCATCAACCCTATCTGCTCAGGGACCACGAGATATTCGTTTCGGCCAGCATTGGCATAGCAATATTCCCCTTTGACGGAACCGATAGCCAAGGCTTGATCCGCGCGGCGGAGTCCGCCATGTATCATGCTAAAAACGAGGGGCGTAATTGTTTCCGCTACGCCTCCGGAGACTTCGATAAGCGCAGCCGCCTGCGGATGGATATAGCTGTCCAATTGCGTCGCGCCCTTCAGCTGGATGAATTTATCCTGCACTATCAGCCCCAAGTTTCAGCAGGCGCGGCGATTCCCGCTTCATGCTCAGGTTTAATCGGGGCCGAGGCCCTCATTAGGCGCCGCACGCCGGATGGCATGATCCTCGGGCCGGGAAGCTTTATCGATGTCGCCGAGGAGACCGGCCTTATCGTGCCTATCGGGCGCTGGGCCATCATGGAGGCCTGCCGCCAGGGCGCGGTTTGGCAACGTAAGGGCCGCCCCTTTTTGATGTCGGTCAACGTTTCAGTCCGGCAATTTGAGCGTGGCAGTTTGGCGGAGACCGTGCGCGACGCCCTGGAAACGACAGGCCTGCCGCCATCCTGCCTGAAACTTGAGATAACCGAGTCTCTCTTTATGCGCGACAAGCGCCGGGTGGTGGCGACTATGGAGGAGCTGCGGCAGATGGGGATACTATTTGCCGTGGACGATTTCGGGGTTGGTTTTTCTTCCCTACAGTACCTCAACCAATTGCCGATAGACTGCCTTAAAATTGACAAGGCATTCATTGATCGCATTGAAGATGGGATGTCAGGCGGGGAAACGGTTACGGCTATCATTGCGCTTGCCCGCGCCTACGGCTTGAGCTCGGTTGCCGAGGGCGTTGAAACCGAGACCCAGCTTCAAGCCTTGCGCATGCGGGGAGCGGACGAGATACAGGGTTACCTTGTTTCCAGGCCCCTGGCGCCAGAGGCATTCGAGGCCTACATGGCGGAAGAAGAAGGGCTTGCGCCTTTAGAACTAGGGCAATAAAAAAAGCGCGGCTGAGGCGAAGCCCCAATGCCGGCCGCAAGGGGACGGCCAAGCATTGGGAACCCCGCCGCTGCCGCGCCGGAAGTTTAACGAAAAAATTCTTACTTATCGCCCTTGTAGCGCGTATCGCGCCAACCGTCCAGAAAAACTTCAACCGTGGTATCTGGGTTTACGAAGAGGAACTCGCGGTTGCCGTTCCAGTTTCCGTCAGCGTGGGTTTCGCTTGTTTCCCAGCCGCCGCGGAAGAACTTATATTCCATCCTGGTTCCCCCGTCGCGCACTACGCTAATCTCATAGAGCCTCTCGCCCACTTTCTTAAGCTTTAGGCCATCGTTGAGGGTTACCGTCTTGGCGTCCCAGGAATCGGTAGAGTTGGGCATCCAGATGGTGGTCGGCTCAGGCGTGTCCTCCGGGACGTGGACGCGAACGGTCAGCTTTGAGGGAGGGTGGGGGCTGTCGATAATGGGGTGATTCGCAAGGGGGGCGTTTGCCCCGGCGCAACGCAGGAAGGCGCTTGCGTAGGCTTCCAGCTTAAGGCTTTCTCCCGCTTTGTAGGATTTTCCGGAGATAAGTTCCAGCGCGTCGCGGCTAAGGGTGATGGAGGCCTCGGCGCCAAAATCCTGGTTATGCACGACGGTGATGGAGCTGTCGGAGCCGGCAGAGGATAGCTTGTAGGCGAAGAGGCCTGCAGGCGTTCCGACGCGTTGGAGATCCGCCTCAAAGATGAAGGGGTTTTCTTTGCGGATCCTAATGAGGCGCTTTACGTAACTGAAGAGGCTTTGCGGATCGGCCGCCCCTTCTTCTACCGATATGCCGTCCGAGGATGAGAGGTTCTTGGCGGAGCTTGAGTACGTCTTCTCGTCCATGACTACTTGGCCGGGGCCTTTGGCGGCGGCGTACCAATCCATCGGCTCGCGCTTTAGGGGGTCTCCCTGGCCCTCGTGGCCGCCGCGCATGCCTATCTCGTCGCCGTAGTAGATGAAGGGTCGGCCGGGCAGGCTCAAGAGAAGGGCAAAGGCCTTACGGAGCTTGGCCGGGTCCGACTTGAGGAAGGAGGCCAGGCGTTGGCGGTCATGGTTTCCCAGGGTGATGCAGTCCATGGCCTGGGGGTTGTATTCCCGATAGGATTCCAAGGAAGCGTTGACCGTCTTGGTAAGGTCGTTTTGCACATTGGCGGCAAAGAGGGTCAGCACGTTGTAGAGGGGAAAATTGAAGGATGAGTCCAACTCAGCGAAGTAGGGAGCCATCATCATGTAGCCGCTGGGCTTGTCGAAGTTGAGTTCGCCGATGATGAAGGCGTCTGGTCGGAGCTTGCGCACCGCTTGCTTGAATTCCTTCCACCAGCCCAGGGTGATCTCGTCGTCGTTATCCCCGATCGCCTGGGCTACGTCGAGGCGGAAACCGTCTACCCCTTTTTTAATCCAGAACTGGGCGGCCTTGATCATATCCGCCCGAAGGGCCGGATTCTGATAATTGAGGTCGGGCATGAGGCTCTGCGGCCCAAAGGTGAAGTAGGCATACTTGCCGTTTTTCTGGAGACCCCAGGAACCGTTTTCGGCCTTGTCCGACCAGAGGTAGTAATCGATGTATTTTTTGTCTCCCGCAAGGGCCTTCTGGAACCAGGGATGCTCGGAGGATGTGTGATTGGCCACGTAGTCGAGGATGATCTTGAGCCCCCGCTTATGGGCTGCCTTAACGAGGGCGTCAAAGTCCTTCATCGTCCCAAAATCGGGGTGGATGGCTTGATAGTCCCGGACATCGTAGCCGTGGTAGGAGGGGCTGGGATGGATGGGCATGAGCCAGAGGACGTCTACACCCAGGTCTTTGAGATAATCGAGCTTGGCTGTTAGTCCCTGCATATCTCCCGTTCCGTCACCGTTTCCGTCATAGAAACTTCTGACAAAAACCTGATAATAGATGGATTTACGGTTCCAGTCGGCATCCTTGGCGAAGGCTATGCCACTCACGAGGGAGAGGCCGAGTACGGATGCGAGGAAGCCTGCCGGCAGTTGGCTACGGTTTGCCATGGTATATCTCCTTTTCTTTTCGAAGTCAAACGTTTAACTTAAAATGATTAAACGTTTAACCTGGATGACAACAGCCTACACCTGTTTTATACTTCTGTCAATCGGAAAGGAGGAAAAGTGGCAACGACGATTGTGGAAATCGCCAAACGAGCCGGCGTCTCAGTAGCCACCATCTCCTTGGTCATTTCGGATCATCCTAGAATCTCCCCCGCAACCAAGAAGCGCATCCGTGCACTTATGGAGGAGATGAACTACAGCCCCAACTCCATCGCCCGGGGTTTGGTAAACCGCAGTCTGCGCACGGTGGGCGTCGTCATGTCCCTGGGACCCAACCAAGCCCTTCGCTATCCCTCTATGTTTGAGATGCTCTCCGGTATGGAAACCGGTCTCCGGGAGGGGGGCTATCAGCTCCTCCTTATCCACTGGGACGTGTGGGGACAGTCACCGGGAAAACTGGTTGACCTCTGGAAGCAGAAGCGCGTAGACGGCTTTATCCTTCAATCCACCCCGCCTCTCTTGCCGGTCCTCCCCGAATGGCATGCTATGGGTCTACCCTTTGTGCTCATCGGCGAACCGGTTCCCGGTTACGAGGGCGACTGGGTAGACGTGGACAACCGCGCCGCTGGGGCCTTTGCCTGGGAAAGGATTCGCAAGGCCGGCTATGAGAGGCCTGCCTTTGTCGGGGTAGAGGGAGACGGTATCCACGCCAATCGCTTGGCCGGTTTTAGGGAAGCCGCCGAGGCCGAGGGGCGGAACCCGGATGTCTATCTCTTTCTTGAACCCTTCCGCGCCCGTTCACTCCTGGCTGAGGGCTCCAGCCCCTGCGACGCCTTTGTCTGCGGTTCCTATTACTTTGCCCTTATTCTCAATGATGGAAAGCGCGGCGTCTTGAGCTTTGACGACCTACCCTTCATGGAATACTTGAACCCGCCCCTCTCAAGCGTCGACATCGAGCTTTTTTCCCTTGGTCAGAAAGCGGCTGAGGCCGTTGTGAGAAAATTCTCGGACCCAAGCACGAAGATCCAGGAGCGCTCCAACCTCTTCAAATATCGCGGCCGCGGCTCCACCGGGGGCAAGTAGGCTTATCCTCTCAATTGCCTTCGCGCCCTCTGTAGGTGTCCCGGTAGGCCCCGGGCCTTTCTTCCGCCGCCGGCCATGGGGCCGGAGAGCTCTTCCTGCCTGGTTACGGTTCGAATGAAGCGTAGCAGGGTAATGACGCAGAAGGCGACGACGCCGGCGGTAAGGGTCATCGTCACTTGGATGAGTATGCCGCTTGCGACAAAGAGGAAAAAGCTCAAGAGGAGAATGCCCAGGAGAACGGCCAGCTGGGCAAGGGCGTTTTTGACCAGGCTCAAGCGCAGGGCCAGGCTTAGGGAGAGGAGAACCCAGGCGCACAGGAGGAGCCATTCGAGCCAGGGCGGCGTAACCTGGATTGAGCGGCCTATGCGCAAATTCCTTAAGAATTCGATGTGGGCATTGGTGCCGGACACAAGTTCGGGTTCACCTGAAAAACCGTCTACCCGCGCTACCGGCGTGTCGATAAGGTCATCGCTTTCTTCTTGGACCAGGAATGAAGGAAGGTTTGCGCGGGCTATGATAAAATAGTCCGTTCCCGAGCGACCGGCTTTTGATGAACCCTCCCAAAAGGCTCCCATGTCCTCAAGCTGCTGTGCCAGGCTGTAGGGGCTGGCGGCTATCTCAGGCAAGAGTTCTGAGGCTTTAAGATAAAAGGCTCCGGGCGCGCGCTCGATGACAGCCGCCGGTCTTTGCCAATCGATAATGGAGGATTCGCCTATTCCCGACCAACTTCGCCCCGCCTTGGCCGCTAAGGCGGCGTTGAAGCGATCCGGGTTCAGGCGGATGGTGTTGCCGTCTTGGAATTCAGCGGCTAATCCGCCTGAGCTTCCCAGCTCGCCGAGGGCGTACATGAGAAACGAAAGAGAAAAATAGTCCTGGCCGCTATAGGGAGATTGGACGACGGGGCGGATAGAGGTGATGATAGTACGGGGCTGGCTTGCCAAGGAAGGATAGAGGCGGGCGCTGTCTATATTCAGGTGGCCAACGAAGCAGTTTTTGCGAACTAGGGGGTTTATCTTTGCCGCCGGGTTGATGATGGAGCGCAAGAAGAAGTCTGAGCTGAAGGCGGAGACCTTGCGCGGCTCTACCAGCATGGCGTCTCCAAAGACAATCTGGAGGTTTTCCGGCATGCGCTCCAATGCCGCTACCAGCGGCTTGAGGGTGTCCTGGCCGCCAGACTGGGCAATGACGATATCCACTCCGGCCACAATCCGGCGTTCGGGGCGTTCGAGGGCATAGTCGACCAATAAAGCAATGGTCTTACCGATGATTTCTTGTTCGCTGTGGATCTTGCCCGCCGCGTTGCCCAGCTCGTCCTTCATCCGGAGCAGGGTCTGTGGGTCTATGGAAAGGCAGTGCATGTCCTCTAGCCCGGCCTCTCCAGCTCTTGCGGGCGAAAGGAGATTTCGCGCCTGCATGAAGAGGGAAAGCTGAAAGGAAGGGGTGGCGGAAAAGACGAATTGCCAGATAAAGATAAAGAGACTGGCAAGGACGGATGTGGCGGTTTCCATAGAGAGCTCGGCGTAGAGCTTGCCCCGGGGGTAGGGCTGTATGGAGAGCCAACGGGGAAGTGTCTTTCTTTTTCTCTGTTCCATGGCGTTAGGGGGAGTATAGGCTGGAAGGCCGTGGGGGCGCAATAATAATCTTGCCGGCGCCCTCATTTTCACCTATACTCGAGCCGAGGCGGAACAATGAAAAGACCTTTGGCCCGAATAACGCGCCTGTTATGCATACTCCTTGTTTTTTTTCCCATTGCTGCGGCGGCCCAGCCCTGCGTCGCTTTGGCGGTATCTTTGAACGGTCAGTTCACCCATAGCCACGCCGGTAAAAACACTGAGCTGAAAAGCGGCGACGAGCTCTTCCCCGACTCCGTTCTCTATGCCCGTCCCGGAACTCCCGACCCCTTTGTCGGCGTGCGCAGCAAATACACCTCCTTCACCGTTTCTGTCTTTCCATCCCTTGGCCGTTTCAGCTCCCTGGAAAAAATGGATGACAGGCAACGCAACCTGGTCCTTGCCAAGATAGGCGGAACCGCGAGTACCCGGCTCTGGCAGTGGTCTGATGGCGCTCTGACGGATTCTCTAGGCCAGGGGGCGCGGGACTCACTCAATGCGGTTGTGGCCCAACTTCTTGGCAAGCGCGAAAAACCCCTCGTCCTTCTGGTGGAGGCATTGAAGACCCCGGAGGGTGTCTATGGTTCCGAGCTGGGTATCTTTCTTGGACAGCGCTTGACCGAGGCCTTAGTAGCCCATCCCTATGCCGAGATATTCGATTCTGGGGCGGTGGAGAGCATCTTGGAAGCCCAGGAGCTTGCCTACGCCCTTCTTGCCACGCCGGGGCAGTCCATAGCCCTGTCAAAATTACCCGCTATCGATGCCGTCCTCAGAGGACGGGCATCAGTCTCCTCGGGGCGGATACTCATCTCCCTATCCCTCTCAAGCGTTGAGAGCGGCCTGCTTCTTTCTACCGCCTCGATTGAGCTGGACATGGCTGACCTTCCTCAGGGAATCAAGCCCCTTCCAGCCAACTATTCGGCCGCACAGGAAATCCGGGCTCAGATCGATTCCGTCCTTCCTGCCGCGGGGAGCATTAAGCTTCAAGCCTGGCTCAACCGTGGCGTAGACCCCGTCTACTTTGACGGTGAGCTTTTAAGCCTCAAGCTACGCTCGGACCGCGATTGCTATCTGCGCATCTACCACATAGATGTTACGGGCAAGATCCAGCTCCTTTTTCCCAATCGGCGCATGCCCAAGGATTTCTTGGCGGCGAACGCGAGCCTTACGGTGCCAGACCCTTCTACGAGCCTGAAATTTGTCATGCGCAAACCCTTTGGCATTGAGTTTCTGAAAATCATCGCCTCCGAGCGGCCCTTCCCCACAGGATGGGAGTCTGTCTCCCTGACCGCTGGGGGAGGTCGCGAGCCCGGCTCGTACCGGGGCATCGTTCTACAGGGTATTGAAGATGGCGCGGAGGGGACCTACGCGGAAGCCCTCCTTTCCTATACCGTACTAGACTCGCGTTATGCGGAAGATCTACGCTGAGTCTCGCTAACATGGGCTGAGAAATCGCTTCAAGGAGTACCCCGTGAATATTCGATCAAGCTTGCTTGGCTTCTTCCTCTGCTCAGCCCTCATCGCCCAGACGCTAGCGGCCCAGGTTACCATTGACGTCCGCGCCGACCAGAGCCCCCTTGATACCGGTATCTGGGTGGAAAAGGGCGAGACCCTCAGCCTGCGGCTTACGGGCCAGTGGTCGATGTGGGATCAGTGGTCCGAGGTCGATTGGCGCGGCCACCGAGACTTCAAACTGATAGACGGCTTCCCTCTTGGAACCCTTATGGCGAGCATTGGGGGCGGCTCAGCCTTTCCCCTGACAGACGGGCTTAGTCTGAACGCCCCCCTTTCCGGCAGTGTCATTCTCTACGCCAACCGCGGCGCCTATACCCACCTTGCCGCTCGTGGCTCCATACGCGTGAGCCTAAGCGGGGGAAGGCCTCTCTCCTACGAAGAAACCGAAGCTCGCATGGGCTGGGATCTTGCCGCCCTTGATAGCGGGCGCGATGCGGCCTATCTTTCAGCGGAGGAGAAAAAAGTGCTTCTCTTCCTCAACAAGGCCAGGGCTAATCCGCCCCTCTTCGCCAAGCTTTATCTGGAAGGGCGCAAGGGGTCCGGGGCCTACGCACTGGAATGTTACAATGAATTTCTGGCGGCCACTCCGAGGGCCCTTCTCCGTCCATCAGCTGCTTTGACGTCGGCAGCCCGCGACCACGCCAAGGATTCAGGCCGCAAGGGTATTACTGGCCATAACGGCTCCGACGGCTCGCGGCCGGTTGACAGGGTCAAACGCTACGGTCGCTTTACCGGAAGTTACAACGGCCCTTGGGAGAACTGTTCCTACGGCTATTCTGGGGCGCTGGATATCGTTCTCCAACTCCTCATTGACGATGGCGTCCCCTCCCGCGGACATCGCAAGAATATCATGGCCCAGGAGCCGCGCTTTGTCGGGCTGGCCATCGAGCCACACTCCGTCTACAAGCACAACTGCGTGCAAGATTTTGCCGACTCGATAGAGGATCTCTAGCCCCATCCGGCGCTATGGGACTTTTCCCATCCGGCTTTGGGACTTTTGCCGGATTTCAGGAAAGCTAAAAGCAATCTATGCTTTTTCTATGCGAAAGGATCTGGTCCTAAGAATGGGCCCCTTCCCCGCATAAGGAGGGCATGATGATTGAGATTAAAAAAGAAGATGGAGCGGCCGCAAGCGCCGCTCTCGCCTTAAGGGGTTTGGCTGTTGCCTTTTTCTTCAGCCTATTGGCCCTTGGACCTGAGGCGCTGCGCTATCTGGCGCAAAGCGGCCTTTTGGGCGGGGGGGCTTAAGATGGGCACTATGCATGCTCAAGCCCTGGATCGCCTCTTAGACAGGCTGGCGCTTTCCTATCCCTTTTTCTCCCGAGTGGCTTCCCGCGTGACGCGACGCCTCTGCCTGGAAATACCCAGCGTGGGCCTAGGTTTTAGCGAGGACAAGCCCTTGCTTATGATCAATCCGCTCTTTCTCTTCGAGCAGCTCACTGAGGAGAGGCAACGCATGGGCGCCATCGTTCACGAGCTACTCCACCTCATCCTCAAGCATCCCTTGAGGACGCCTCAGTCCGGCAATGCCCTCTTGTGGAATTATGCCTGCGATATAGAAGCCAACCGCCTCATGCCGACAGAGCTTTTGGGTTCCACTTCCATCAGTCCCGAGCAGATGGGTTTGGCTTTTTGTGAGCACTCCCTGGAAAAGCTCCACAGCCGTTTAGAAGGGGTCTGGGCGTCAAGCGCCGGTCTTTCCGCCCTCCCCGCCGGAGACCAAGGTTGGCACGGCTTTTGGCCGGCATTGAACGGCGCAAGCGCGATAAAGGATTGCGCCTTACCGGTTCGGGTCAAGAAAGGCCGGGCTGGCCTCAGCCCTTCCCTTATCATTGATTGCATTGTGATGGACGCCTGGGGCTGGCTTTCGGAATCGGAGAAGCGTATGATTCCCGGCGGCTTGGGATCTCTGTTTTTTTGCTTTCAGCGAGAGCGGCGCCTGAACACGGAAGGGCGCCAAGCCAGTCACAGGCGGGGTGAAGCCAAGGCCCGCCATGAGAGAAGAAAGGAGCCTAGCCCTGGCTCTCGATCAAGCCTTCACGGATGGCCACCGGATAAAGCTGGATCAGGTTGGTGACCCCGGCCTTTTCGCAGATATGGTCTATGTGGTTGTATACGGTTTTGACCGATATGCCCATCTCCCTGGCAACGACCTTGGGGATGATGTCGCGGCAGAGGTAGGCTAGGACTTCGCGCTCGCGCTCGGTGAGCTTGTCCAGTTTTAGCTTGTCGTCATTCATGGCCAAGATGGTGCGCGGGCTTAAATAGACCGGATCGTCCTTGGCCATGGAACGCACCGCCGCCTCAAGCACGCCCTCGTTTTCGCTCTTTGTCAGATAGGCGCGGGCGCCGGCCTTGAGCATGGCCTCGATAGTCCGCGGCGCCAGGCAGGTCGAACAGCCGATAATCTTGAGCTCGGGGATGGCCTTTTTCAGTTTATGGGTTATGGCTACCCCGTGGCCGTCGTTCATGAGTACGTCGAGGATGACGATGTCAGGCTTGAGCTCAAGGGCCAAGGGGAGGACGGAAGCGGCAGTCGTGGCCTTGCCCACTACCTGGATGTCCGCTTGATCCGAAAGCATGGCGACGATGCCGTCGATCATCAAAAGCTCGTCGTCTACGATAAGGATGCGTATCATGATGGCAGATTGTGATGCCCAATCGCCCGTCGGTCAAGCTCTGTCCCCCTTAAGCTAGGATTTAGCGCGGCTGAAGGTAACGGGCCATGCCCGATGCCGGCATGCCTAGGCCCGGTAGGGCTGGGATGAGTTTTTCCTCTACGATGGCGGTAAGGCGCTCGGCGATGCTTGAAAAAACATAGTAGCCGGAATCCGCCCAGGAGTAGGGAACGTAGATGCGGTAGCCATTGGCGTCCTTATGGGTAGACTCGTAGCGGAAGCCGGGCGGAAAGGTCTTGAGTTCCTCCAACGGGCCCTCCATAAAGCGGTCGCGCACCCGCGCCTTTGTCTTTTTTTGGAGCTCTTGATAGCGCAGGGCGCGGCTGGGTGGAATAAGACCGCCGGCTATGACCATGCCGTCAAAATCTGCGCGGAAACGATCCCCGCAAATTTCCATAAAGCGCAGGAAGCGTTCGCGGGATAGATAGCTTGAATCGATGGCCGCGTTATAGGCGCCCAGCTTTTCTTCAGCCAGCTCTTGCAGGTAAAGGGTGAGCTTGTGGGCGTTGCGCAGGTAATGATAGTCGGGGTCGCTGCCGTCATTGCCCTTTGTGGACCCGAGGCCTATCTGGCCCAGGCTATAGCCGAGGTTGCGCATGGCGCAGACATAGTCGTAAACGCGGTTTACGAAGTACTTCATGGAAAAATGCCAATCAGGCGGGGAGATGAAGAGGCGTTGTGGGAATACCCTGCGGCAGTAGAGGTCGTAGGCGCGCGAGCCGATCACCGTTTTTACGGCGCTGCGCGGGCCCTGACTGTCCTGGCCTATCAAGAGGCTTTGGCCTTGGCGGATTTTGCAAAAACTGGACTTCGGTGTGGAAAGGCCAAGGAAGTGCTCGAAGAGATAGGCGTCCGGCAGTTCCCGCACCCGGCCAAAGACAGCCTCGCGGAGGGCTGGGTTATCCTGAATGACGCGGATGCTCTTTTCGTTGGCCTTGTAGAACAAGACGGCGGCAGCCCTCTCCTGGGGCTTTTTGGATTCCATGCGTTTGTTTATGTCCCGCGGGGAAAGGAGGCTGAAGTCCGCGTGAAGCTCAAGCACGATGCCGAAGTTGTCATGGAGCTCCGTGTTCAGCCTTACCAAGGCTCGCGCAACGCAGTCCTTTTCTTTGCGCCCAAGTTCGTCGGGGTGTATGATGTTGATGTCGACATCGGTTGAGTGCTGAACCCCAAGGTCGTTGTAGATTGAGAAGAGGCGGCCCAAACCGAATACCAAAAGGGATGCTCTGCAAGATTCAGGCAGGCTTGGCAGGAAAATGTGGCGGATCCAGTTTTCCACCGCAAAGTGATGGAGGTCTTTGCGCGGCAGGAGGTAGTCTGCGGCTACTGATTCCGGGGAGAGTTCGCGCGAATCGTATTCCCTAAAAGCGCGGTTCTTGTCAATAAATATGGCGCAGAGCCGGGCGGCTATTACAGAGGCTGAGGCTCCCGACTTGCCCAGGCGCTCCAATTCGCGTTCCAGTTTGAGGAAGCCCTTATCATGGTAGGGGGATGAAGTGTTCGGCATCGGTGACTACAGTGTTACCCAGGATCGCCCCGAGGTCAAGTAAGAAAATCAAAAGCCCGGCAGATCAATGAATTCCACGCTGTAGATGATTATGACCCTTTCCCCGCTTTTCGCGTCGCGCATGCCGTCTATACGGATAGTGGCTGTATCTCCGATTTTGTAGGCTTCTCCCGCTGGCCTAAAGGCTAGGTGGTAGGCTTTTGTGTCTTGGGGGTCGCAGTCGAAGTAGGCAGCTTGGGAGTTGTAGCTGGAGTTGATGCGGGAATCCAAAACCTGAACCTTTTTGCCTTCCTTGGCGCTTGAGCGGCTGTACTCGACCCTCAGTTCGTGGGGGCTATCTGGCAGTATGAATTTTTGGGGGTCGAAGGAAAGCGACCAGCGGTAGTTTTTTTGGTAGAGAAGATCCACGGGGAATACTCCCGGCGGCGGCCACGCGATTAAGCCGGTCTCGGGAAACTGGAAGTAGTTCTTGGTAATAGTGGTCGTGACGACGCCGTACGGAACCCCGTCTTTTTCCGCGTAGCCGAAGCCTGATGTTTTTAAGGAAGGGCTTAGCAGTGAAAGCCTGTGCCCGAGATTTTCGTAGACGGGGTCAAAGAGGAAGCCTGAGATGGCCTCTGGAAAACTACGCATTTTATCAAAGAGATTGCCACGCATACAGCCTCCCTGCCCCAACCAGAAAAATTCCTCTGGCATATCGGCCGGGCGGTTTGGGAAGTGCCGGACTTGATGGCCCGCGGCGAGGACGACAGCGGCCTTTTGAGAGTTAGACATCTTGAAATCGGCAAGGGCTATAGCGTCGTTCAGCCCGGCAAGGTAGCGTACGAAGTTGAGCATTGCCAAGCCGTCTTTGACGAAGGCGGCATCGAGTTTACCTTCATAATAGGGAAGGCTTGTTGAAGGGGCGCGGGCAAAGGCGCTAGCGTAGGCTTTTCTAGGCCTAGCTTCTTCCCAGCGCTTGAGAGCTTGTTCCTTGCTGGGGCCGTTTAGAAGGCGGAAGTTTTGATGTGGCGGGTTTGCTTTGTCCCCCGTCTCTTCGTCAACATCTGTTCCGCCAGCGCGTTTGAGGGCGGCAGCGGTTTCCGGAAGGAAGAAGAGGGCGGAAAAATAAAGCCTTTGGGTTTTTTCCGGAAGCTGGCTGGAATGGTCGATAGTCAGGTCGTAGGCGCCGCTGTCATTGCTGAGAGAGCCCATATAAATCCATGATTTCTTATAGATTCTTTGGCTCTCACCCTCTGAAAAATGCGTCTCCGTATAGCCGCTGAAGAAGGTTAAGGGGGCTACCTTCTTCCCCGGGAGAATGTAGGCATAAACCTGGTAGCTACCGGGCTGGGGGAGAATGAGTTTGAAGCCGGCGCTGTTCATGGAAACCACACCGCAGTTTTCGCTCCAGACGCTCAGCTGGCGATACCCGCTTTTTTCACGCGTCCAGCGATAACCTACATTGTCTCCGGGATCATAGAAATTGGGGTCGTTAGCCGATATAACCCAGCCTGAATCCATGGGAATGAGGGTTGCGGGTTTGAGACCCTCATCATCCGCCCAGAGAGAAGCTGAAAAAAAGATGAGGGTCAAGATGGGGGGCAAGATGAGGGAATAGACGCCGGGAAAAAGAGAAAACGCGAATAAGGGATGCGCCGTTTGAATGCCGCTCCTTCTCATGCTCCTAGCTCCCTAGACCCGCTCGAAATCCAAAAAGCCTTGTTCGGCGTCAACCGAAAGGAGGCGTGCCTTTAGCTTGTCGCCTACGTCGAGTCCTTGATAGCCGCGTATAAGTTTGGCCTCAACCGGGGGATCGCTCAGGCGGATATAGGTGCCCTTCTCCGCCGCCCCCGTCACTTGGGCACTAAAGGTCTGGCCGATGGACTCCTCCAGGAAGAGGGCCGCGGCGGACTTACCCACTTGGCGCTCCACCTTGCGGGCCAAGCCTTCTTGCGTGGTGCAATGCGAGGCCAGCTCATCAAGCTCCTCATGGCCGTAGGGGGCTGGCAGGCCGGTAATGGCGGCTTTAAGCAAGCGGTGGGTAATCAGGTCCGGATAGCGGCGGTTGGGAGCGGTGCTGTGGGAATAGTCCCTCACCGCCAAGCCAAAGTGCCCCTGCGCGACTTCATGGGGGAAGAGTGCCGCGTATTCGCCGGCTCCCAAGAGCTTGAGTATAGAGCGTGAGAGATCTGGATATGCTTGAGGGTCGCGGTTGCGAGAAAAGGCAAGGAAATCTTGGAGGGCTTTGGGGCTGGGAATTTCGGAAAGGCTATGCCCATGTGAGGCCGCGATAGCCACGATCCGTTCCCAGCGTTTTGGGCTGCGGACAATCCGCCTGAGGCTGGGGTATCCCCTGGCTTCAAGAAAGGCGGCCGTAACGCCGTTGGCGGCTACCATGAGATTCTCGATAAGCTCCTGCGCCCTGTTTTTGCCATGGACGGCCAGGCTCGTGAGCTTATCCCCTTCCAGCACGGGGCGGAATTCCCGGGACTCGAAATCTAGGGAGCCTCGCTGTACCCTTTGTCCTTTGAGGGCCTGGGCAGCTGCGTCCTGCGCCAGAATGTTGTCCGCCAAGCCCTCAAGAGCGGTTACCGCTTTGGGAGGATCGGCCCTGCCTTCCAGCCACAGGGCAACCTCGTCATAAGAAAGACGAGCTCGATTTTTTACCAGGGCTTGAAAGACCTCGGATTCCGCAAGCTCCCCAGAGGGCAGAACGCGCAGGCGGATAACGATGGCCAGCCTGTCTTCGCGCAGATTGAGGGATGTCAAATCCGTGGAGAGGGCTTGGGGAATCATATAAAAGATGGTGGCCGGGGTATAGACGGTGGTTGCGTTATGGAGCGCCTGGCTATCGATAGCAGATCCCTTAGGCACAAAGGCATCCACATCCGCGATAGCTATCAATATGTCTTGCCCCAAGCTCCCCGCCTCTTGGGGCAGGGCTACGGAAAGCTGATCCAGGTCAAGTGAATCCTGGTTGTCTATGGAGCACCAGGGCAAAAGCCGCAGGTCACGCGGCGCGCCAGAGCTGGGAGTGGGGTTCTTCACTTCTAAAAGCGCCGCGGGTGAGAAGTCGGTGAGTAAGCCGCGCTCCTTCATGGCCTCGCGCGCAACCCGTTCGAGCAAGGCTCGGTGTCCGGTTTGGCTCATACCATAAGTATAGCCTTGGCGGGTCTGGCGCGCCAGGGGGCCTGTGTAAAAGGTTGTTAAGGGCGGCTAAAGGTCCTCGGAGAGTTTTACGTACCAGTGCTGGCCGTCGTTCTTGCTCTCCACAAAACCGCGCTTTTCCGCCGCCGTCACCAGTTTTTTGAATTGCTTGTACTCCGCCTCGCGGAAATCCACCTTGCGTTCCTTAAGAAGCTGGTTGACTGCGGAGTAGGAAACATAGCCCTCCTTGCCGCCCTTAGCGGCAAGGTCTCGGATGGCGGACATGAGCTGGGAAAAGATGCCGGGAACCTCGTTCTGACCGGCCACCGCAGCCGTTGCCCTGGATTTTTCGCTTAAAGCCAAGAACATCTCGTTATCCTTGAACTCAAGCTGAACCGCGCCCCGCCCGGCGGCCTTCATTACGTACTGCTTCCAGGAGCGGCAGCCGAAATCGGCTTCGTCAAAATTTTCGTTGAGCAGTTTCATGCGCACCTTCACCGAGCTCAAGGACGTGCTCTTGCGGCGTTTTTGCAGGGCGGCCACCGCCTCCGCCAGGAGTTTGAGGGAGTCGTCAAAGGAGAGGGCGCTGCGCTCTTCCTCATCGGCTTCTTCATCCTCGCTGTCCACCAAGAGCTCTCGGTAATCCTTGTAGTCATCGGCCAAGACAAGGAGGTCCTCGCTGGCGCTCTTGGCGTCGCAGATGATGTGTATCTCAATATTGTTACGGCGCAGGGCAAGGAGGAGGGGGCGAAAATCCGCGTCGCCGGTGACAAGGACTATCTTAGTGATGTGGGAGTATTGGTGAATCATCTCCAGCGCGCCGGTTATCAGGGTCATGTCGGAGGAGTTTTTGCGCGAGCGCGGCACGTGGACTAGCTCAAAGGAGTGCTCGGCCAGGATCTCGGAAAGCTTTTTTAAGAAGTCGCGGGTCCAGTCCGCGTAGGCGGTGGCTATGGAAACCCTGCCCAAACCGTCCGCGTAATCCAAAAGCCCGGAAACGAAGAGCTTGTCCGTGCTCGGCGTGACGTTTTCAATATCCCAGAGAATGGCGACTGAGTCCATGTTTTTGATTCCCCTTTAAATAACAATACTCCCTTTCTATGCCAGAGGCAATATAAGCCGCTTATTCCCGAATGCTTTGGAAGAGGGGGGGCGGGGGGGAAACCTTTCTTAAAGGTTTTCCTCCCGCTAAGCTCAGTATCCTGCTATAATCCAGGCATGAAAACGATAAAGATGATTTTCTGCCTGTGGCTTTTGGCGCTCTGCGCCTTCTGCCTGTCATGCGTGGGGAACGCCGCGGCCGTTAAGGGCTCGGCCGTATCGGATCAAAGCCTGCCCGGCGACCCCAAACTTCTCTTTGATGACGGATTGCTCCATCGTGTTGACCTGAAGATGGAGAGCGCCGTCTACGAGCAGATTCTTGCCGAGCACCATCCCTACGGTGCCACCCCGCCCTATCGCCTTGTCGCGGAATTCCGCTTTGACGGCTTGGCCATGGGCAAGGTAGCTCTCCGCGGTAGGGGTAATTCCTTTAACAGCGTCAACCGCCGCTCATTTAAGCTTAAATTCGACTGCGTCGATCCGCTCACCGACGGCCACGACCCGGACTCCGCCGGTAAGGGGAATTTCCCTGAGTACGAAAACCGCAAATTCCTGGGGCTGTCTTCCCTCAATCTGCGTTGCTCGAATAACGATCCCAGCTTGGTGCGTGAGCTCTTAAGTTATAAGCTTTTCCGCCAAGCGAAGGTACCCGCGCCGCGCGCCTCCCTTGCCCTCCTCTCCATCAACGGCAAGCCCTTGGGCGTCTACTCACTAGTGGAAGACGTGAATAAGGGACTCATAAAGGAATGGTTCAAGGACTCTTCCGGCGCCCTCTATAAATGCGCTTGGTCAGGCAACGGTGGAGCGAGCTTTGAGGCCGCCTCATATAGCTCTGGCCGCTACGAAAAGCAGTCCGGTCCAAAAGGCGACTCTGAAATCTCTGCCTTCATTGAGGCCCTTGCCAAGGTTTCTTCGGCACAGGAGCTGGATGCCCTGGTGGATAAGGATAATGTCCTTCGCTATAACGCCCTCTGCGCCCTCACCGGCCATTGGGACAGCCTCAACGGGAACATTAACAACGACTACGTCTACCGCAATCCCAAGGACGGCAAGTGGCGCGTCATCGTATGGGACACGGACAATAGCCTTGGCTCGGACTGGATACCCCAGATTGACTCGCGCTTTGCGCCAATCGATATCGTTGCCGCCAATCCCGGCAGCTCGGCCCTTTTTTGCCGCCTGGCCGCGCGCTATTGGAAGGATGACTACCGCCGTATCCTAGGGGAAATCCTTGAAAAACAAGGGGATGGCTCAGCCTTTAGCGCCGAGGCCTATCGCCTGCGAGACCAAATAAAGGATGCCCTGCGCGGCAAGGATCCCCTTCTTCAGTCCTACCCTGATTTCCTAGCTAGCTTTGACAGCAAGCCGGAAACCCCTCCCTTCCGCGGCGCCGAGATTCCCCAGTATCGGGATGGCGTGGGCCTGACAAGCTATTTCAAGGCAAGGCTCTCCGACATGCGAGACAAGCTTGAGGATTATTGATTCAAGGAATTATCAAAAGCCGGGAGCTTGGGGTATGCTGGGATGATGGACCATAAAGAAGTCTTCCGAATCTCCTTGCTGTTAATGAGATTCTTCTGGCCTAGCTTTGCGCTTATCTTAGCCGCCTCTCTTTTTTCCTGCGCACTCGCTTCGGTGCCGCCTCTGCCTCCCGGCATATCCGACGCAAGCGTGCCCGGCGATTCGGATAGGATTTTTAACGACGCAAGCCTTCATCAGTTTGACCTCAGCGTCGATCCTGAGATTTTCAAGCGGGTTCTCTTAGAGCATGAGCCCTACGGGGAGGTCTCGCCCTATCGCTTAGTGGCTTCGGTTAGCCTTGATGGGGTATCGATGGGCAACGTGGCAATCCGTGGCCGGGGGAATTCCTTTGAAGAGACAAGCCGCCGTTCCTTTAAGTTGAAGTTCGATTGCATTGACCCCCTCATCGACGCGGCGCCTGAAAGTGCTGCATCCCAAGCCTATTGCCCCGATTACGCCAAAAGAAAATTCATGGGCTTGGTAGCGCTCAATCTCCGTTGCTCTAACAACGATCCCAGCCTTGTTCGGGAGATTCTTGCCTATCAGCTTTTTCGTAAGGCCGGCGTGCCCGCACCGCGCGCTTCGCTAGCCCTCTTGCGCGTGAACGGACAAGCCCTGGGCGTGTACAGCCTCGTGGAAGAACTGGATAAAGCCTTCCTGGAAAACTGGTTTGAGGACGACGGAGGAAATCTTTATAAATGCTCTTGGTCGGGAAGAACCGGCGCGAATTTTGAAGCCGGCAGTTATTCGGAAATCCGATATCAGCGTGAAAGCGGCGATAGGGATGGAGCCTTCGATGTCCGGCGTCTTATAGACGGCTTAAGCTCTGTGAGTTCGGGGCCTGACTTGGGAGCCTTGATGGATAAAGAGAATCTTCTTGCCTATAACGCACTTGTTTCCCTGACTGGGCATTGGGACAGCCTCAATGGAAACGTCAACAACGATTATATTTATCGAGATCGCTTGAGCGGCCGTTGGTATGTCATCGTGTGGGACACGGATAACAGTTTTGGCTCAGATTGGATACCGGGCTTGGATACACTAAGCTCTCCCCTCGATGTCATTGCCCTCTCTACCCAGTCCTCGTCTCGTTTTTGCCGTCTTGCCGCCACCTTCTGGAGGCCCGAATATCGTTTACTCCTTGAGAAAATCCTTGAAGAACAGGGCAATGGCTCGGCCTTTGCGGCCGAGGCTTATCGTTTGCGCGATCAAATTAAGGACGCCGTACGTGACAACGATCCCCTCCTTCTTTCTTACGAAAGCTTTTTAGAGAGTTTTGACGATAGGCCGGAAAATCCGCCCTTCCATGGCTCTGAGATTCCCCAGTATCGGGATGGCGTGGGCCTGACAAGCTTTTTTAGGCAGAGGTTGACGTTTATGGCAGAGAGGCTTGAAACCTACTAGAGGGGAGAGCTGCCCTACAGGGGCGCTAGGCAAGAAAAGTCCTTCAGATGAATTGACTTGGAATGGGCGCTTGCGTAGTTTACTAGATAAGTTGTGGAGGATCGTATGGAATTCCTGTCTAGGCTACATCCCGTTCTTCAAGCCCTGCTTGCTGCCCTCTTTACCTGGGGTGTAACCGCTTTGGGCGCGGCTATGGTGTTCTTCTTTAAGTCAATAAATAAAAAGGTTCTTGATGGTATGCTCGGCTTTGCCGCCGGCGTCATGATAGCCGCCAGCTTTTGGTCACTCCTTGCCCCGGCCATAGACCTCTCAGAATCCATGGGCCTGCCCAAGTGGCTGCCGCCCCTCATAGGATTCCTAGCCGGCGGTGTATTCCTGCGCTTGGTGGACCGACTCCTGCCCCACCTCCACCTGGGCTTGGATGTCAAGGACGCGGAGGGGGTAAAGACGAGTTGGAAGAAGACTATCCTTCTTGCCCTGGCCGTTACCCTCCATAACATACCCGAGGGACTTGCCGTCGGGGTTGCCTTCGGCGCCGCGGCAGCCGGAATCCCCGGAGCCGGAATCGCCGGCGCCCTAGCCTTGGCTCTTGGTATAGGCTTGCAGAACTTCCCGGAAGGCGCGGCCGTTTCCATCCCGCTGCGCCGTGAAGGCCTTTCACGGACAAAGAGCTTTCTTTACGGCCAGGCATCCGGCATTGTGGAACCGATAGCCGCCGTGGCAGGCGCCGCCCTTGTGGGCCTTATGCGCCCCCTCCTGCCCTATGCCCTGGCTTTTGCCGCAGGCGCCATGATCTTCGTTGTAGTGGAGGAAGTGATCCCCGAGGCCCAGTCTTCCGGCAACTCAAACATCGCCACCCTAGGCGCCATGCTGGGCTTTGCCCTCATGATGTTCCTAGACGTATCCTTAGGGTGATGCCCGCGCCGCGACCGCCGCGGCTATGGCCGCCCCTATGCCCGAGCCGTCCTTTGCCAAGACGGTTTTAACCTGCTTTGCCTTATCCCCAAAAATCTCGCAGAGGGCCATGGAGATGTTGGCCCCGTAGCCGGGCATCTTTTCATAGAGGGTCCCGTCTATGGCTATGCTGTGCCGGCGCTTAAGCTCAGGGTCTATGAGCATGAGGGTGCCGGCGTAGGTGGCCGCTACCAGGCGGGCCGAGCGCAGGGCAATGGCGTCGTTGATTGTCTTGATGGCGGTGAGCTGGCTCATTTCAAGCGTAGCCAGACCGAGGCGCTCGGAGGCGAAGGCGCGGGTGCTTTTCAGATCAACCGAATCGATGAGGATGGAATCGATATCCATGCCGCGCACAATATGGCGCTCCTCCAAGGCGGGGCAGGCGGGGAGGATTCCTTCATCGCGCATGCGCCGCAAGCTCAGGCGGACAATCTCGCCCAAGTAGTAGCCGGACACCATCTTTTCAAGCTTTTGCCTGCCGGGCATCTCGCTGGCCGCGTCCAGTTCCGCGTCTACCTGGGTTTGCGGCACGGCGTCGAAGTTGCCCGATTCCATATTGACGATCATCGGCTTTCCGCTCAAAGGGTGGCGCGGCTCGAGGTAGCAGGTGTTATGGCCGGTACCGCAAATGGATGCGATATCTGCGTCGGAATCGGAGTAGGCTGCCGTGAGCAGGGTGCCCACCGTGTCGTTTATGACGGCTACCGGTTTAGCGTTGTTTACGCCTTTGCGCGCCAAGGCGGCCTTGAGGAGCTCGGTGACGTCCTTGCCCTCTACGCCCTTGGTGCGGATTTCCTTTGTCCAGTGGATGAGGAAGGCGGAGTTGAGGCTCTTTTGCTCACAGGGAAAAGAGAATGTGTGACCTAGGGGAGCCATGGTGCCGCTGGGGGCAATCTCCCCGATCTTTGCGGCTATGTAGTCAAAGAGTTCATCGCCCTGAGCCTTTGCGCTTACGTGGTCGTAGGAGCCGTCCGCCGCCTTTAGGGGGAACTTGAGTATGTTCTCTATGCGTGAGCCGCCCTTGCCGTCGAGGGCTACCTTGATAATGCGTACGTTGGTGCCGCCAAAGTCAACTGCCAACACTTCCCCGGCTTCCTTGCCAGTGGGATCGGCAATAAAGGAGGGCAGCATCCGCAACGGGCTTGGCTTGCCGGCCAAACCCTCCTGAAGTGCCTTTTTGAAGGCAATGGCGATGGCGGATAGATCCGCGCTTCCTAGCGCGAAGGCCGCGCTAAGCTTGGCGACATAGTCTTTGATTTCCATACTCTTGCTCTTTTCTATGAAATGCGGGGCCTAGGGCCCCGCTGCCTCTCCCTCTAAGGATGTCGGGCTCAACCGACTTAGCCGGCAACCACGATGTTCACCAGCTTATCCTGAACGACGATCACCTTGACGATCTTTTTACCCTGGGTGAACTCTATGGCCTTCGGCGTCGCGAAGGCAAGGCGCTCGAGCTCTTCCTTGGGCGCACCCGGGGCAATCTCAAACTTATCGCGCAGTTTGCCGTTTATCTGGACGACGACCGTGACGATGTCGTCGACGCAAAGGGCGTCGTCCCAGACCGGCCAGGATGCCTTGGAAATCGAGCCTTCCATCCCCAGCTTGCGCCAGAGCTCCTCGCCCATGTGTGCCGCGTACACGGAGATCATGCGCACAAAGGGCTCCATCAGTTTGCGCGGCATATTTTCCACTGAGAATATCTCGTTTACAAAGATCATCATCTGGGAGATGGCCGTGTTGAAGTTAAGGCTCTCCGTATCCTGGCTGACCTTCTTGATGGTCTTATGGAGTATTTTGAGTTGTTCCGGGCTAGGTTCGTCATTGCAGAGCGGCTTCTCAGAGAGGGCCCAGACGCGTTCCAAGAAGCGGTGTACCCCCACTAGGCCGGAGGTGTTCCAGGGCTTCATCACTTCAAGCGGCCCCATGAACATCTCGTAGACGCGCAGGCTGTCGGCGCCGAACTCGCGTACGATATCGTCGGGGTTGATTACGTTGCCTCGGCTCTTGGACATCTTTTCGTTGTCCTCACCCAGTATCATTCCCTGGTTGATCAAGCGTTGGAAGGGCTCCTTACTGCTGACTAAGCCCAGGTCAAAGAGAACCTTATGCCAAAAACGCGAATAGAGGAGGTGGAGGACGGCGTGCTCCGCCCCGCCGACATAGAGGCTCACCGGCATCCAGTAGGCTTCTTTTTCCTTGGAGCAGAACTCCTTGTCGTTGTTAGGGTCAAGGTAGCGCAGATAGTACCAGCAGGAACCGGCCCATTGAGGCATGGTGTTAGTTTCCCGCTTGCCCGGCCCGCCGCACTTTGGGCAGGCGCAGTTGAGCCAGTCCCCCATTCCCGCCAGGGGCGACTCGCCTGTGCCGCTGTGGCTATAGGTCTTTACCTCGGGTAGACGCAGGGGTAGTTCGGATTCCGGGATGGGGACAGTGCCGCAGCTGGGGCAGTGAACGAGGGGGATGGGCTCTCCCCAGTAGCGTTGACGCGAGAATACCCAATCGCGGAGTTTGAAGTTGACGGCGGCCTTGCCCAGTTTGCGCTCTTCCAGCCATGCGACGATCTTTTTCTTGAAAGTCTCGGTGGGCGTGCCGCTAAACTCCCCAGAGTTGACTGCAAAGCCGTCTTCGATATCGCAGGTTTCGGGACGGAGGGAAAAGTCCTTTTTAGCCTCCCAATCCTTTTTAGAGGCCACAACCTGAATGATGGGCAGATTGAATTTCTCGGCAAAGGCCCAGTCACGATCATCGTGAGCCGGAACGGCCATGATGGCGCCAAAGCCGTAGGATGCCAGGACGTAGTCGGATATCCAGATGGGAATCTTAGCCCCATTTACCGGATTGATGCCGTAGGCCCCGGTAAAAACGCCGGACTTGTCCTTGGCCAGGTCCGTGCGCTCGAGGTCAGACTTTTTTGCGGCAGCCTGTATATATGCTTCTACCGCCGCCTTCTGCGCAGCCGTGGTTATAGATCCGACTAGCTTGTGCTCGGGCGCCAGGACCATATAGGTGGCGCCAAAGAGGGTGTCCGGCCTGGTTGTAAAGATCTCAAGCCTTTCCTGGCTACCCTCTATGCCAAAGAGGACATTCGCGCCCTCGGATTTGCCGATCCAATTGCGTTGCATGTGCTTGATGCCCTCGGCCCAGTCCAAGCCGTCCAAGTCTTCCAGGAGGCGATCGGCGTAAGCGGTAATCTTGAGGATCCACTGGCGGATGTTTTTTCGGAAAACCTGGGAGCCGCAACGGTCGCATTTGCCGTCTTTTACCTCTTCATTCGCTAGTCCTGTGGCGCAGGAAGGGCAGAAGTTGATGGGTGTCTCCGACTCGTAGGCAAGGCCCCGTTCAAAGAGCTTGAGGAATATCCATTGGGTCCAGCGGTAATAATCGGCTTCACAGGTGGAGATTTCCCTGTCCCAGTCGTAGGAAAAACCCAGGCTTTTTATCTGGGTGCGGAAGCGGTCGATGTTTTCCCGGGTTGTCGTTGCCGGGTGGGTGCCGGTTTTAATAGCGTAGTTCTCAGCCGGTAGGCCAAAGGAGTCGAATCCCATCGGGTGGAGGACGGCGTAGCCCCGCATGCGCAGGTAACGGCACCAAATGTCCGTAGCCGTATAGCCCTCAGGGTGACCGACGTGGAGACCTGCCCCCGAGGGGTAGGGGAACATATCAAGAACGTAGCGGCGCTTGTCCTTGGGGATGGAGGGGTCTTCGGTAACGCGGAAGGTCTTGTTTTCCTCCCAGAATTTCCGCCATTTAGGCTCAATTTCTGCAAACGGGTACTTCCCCATGGGTGCTCACTCCTGACGATGGTCTTAATCAAGGAGGATAGCGCGAAAAAGCCGTTTGCGAAAAGGGGTAAAAAAGCGCTTGCGGGAGCTCTCTTGCGGGAGCTCTGTCCCCACGTGGCGGAGTTTTTGGAAGCTCTGTCCCCAGTTTATGAAGCTCTGTCCCTCTTCTTGCCCTTATTGCACTCTTTTTGTAGTTCTGTTCCTATTTTTTCGCCGTTTGGGGGCTTCTTTTTAGCCCTTGTACGTGGTTTGGACTGTTTGATTCCGGTGGAGGTACTCAAGAAATTCATCAAGAGGCAGTCCCTTGCAGTAATACCAGCCTTGAGCCGTTGCGCAGCCCCTTGCACGCAGATATTCCGCCTGTTCCCTGGTTTCAACCCCCTCAGCGGTAACCTCAACTCCCAAAGAGGCTCCCATGGAGATGATGGCGTCAACAATGGGGTAGTGGGCGTCTGCTTGGCTGGCGTCGATACCACGAATGAAACTTTGATCAATCTTAAGGTCATGGATCCTCATCTGATGGAGGTAGCTTAAGCTTGAATAGCCGGTTCCGAAATCGTCAATGGCGATCCTGAAGCCCAGTTTATGGAGGCGCTTGAGACAAGCCTGGATTTGAGGGTCATCATCGACAAAGAGCCGTTCAGTGAGTTCAAGCTCTATACCTTTTGCCGGGGTGGCGTACTGCAGGAGGCTTTGCTCGACAAAATTGAGGAATTCCTTATCCTTTAGGTCAAGAACGGAAAGGTTTACGGCGATCACGAATTCCTCTTGAAAATCTTGCGCTGATCCTTGGGCATTCATAGCTGCTAGATCCTTAAGGACGCGGCGTATCACCCAGCGGGAAATGCTTTTCACATACCCGCTCTCCTCGGCCACAGGAATGAATTCAGCCGGGGAAATTTCTCCCAGCTCCGAGCTCTTCCAGCGGATAAGGGCCTCGGCGCCAATGCAGCAACCGTCGGCAAGTCGTACCTTGGGTTGATACACAAGGTGGAAGTCGATATCCGGATTCGTGCGATTCATTGCCCCCATAAGGGAAAAGCGGCGTCGTTCTGATCTGAGTATTTCTTCGTTGAAGTATCGAATTTCACCGGGGCCACCACCCTCTCGCCCTAAGAGGGAGAGAAGATTGGCCACCAATCCTTCTTGGCTGCCTGCGTCTTCCGGGTAGCGGCAGGCCCCGATGTGGTGGAGTATATGGACGGTGGAGGAGCCCGATTGGCAGGGTTGCGAGAGTGCGGCCTTGATTTCATGCGCTTGCCGCGCGACATCGGCTTGATTTTTAGCGGGGATGATGGCCATGAGAATGGAACCGCTCCAGCGTGAGGCTATAGCTCCCTTGTCCATCGCCAGTTTTAAGCGGCGCCCCGTCTCCTCAAGGATTTCATCGGCCGCTTGGGTGCCGAGATTGGTGTTGAGTTTTCCAAAATTGAGCAATTTGATACCGATGAGGGCAAAGCCGGAATTGTTTTTAACTGCTTCCAGAATAGCGTCCAGGATGAATTCTTGCATCTTTTTTCTATTAGGTAGCTTGGTAACCATGTCATTGAAGGCCAAGAGGGCTAGTCGCCGTGTTAGCACCTCAAGACTCACGTTGACCGTAATGCCCAGGCAGACTCCGATAAAGATGGCGGCCATTGACCTAAAAGCAAAGGCTGGGTTGGCATAGAGCGATTCAGGGTTGAAATTTCCAAGCAGTATCCGCGTGAGCGTTCCAATAAGAAAATATACTGCAAGGATGACGCTCGCTTTAATGCCGACGATCAGGTAGAGGCATGAAAAACCAGCGAAAAAATAAAAATAGGCAAAGCCGTGATAGCCTCCCCCATTGTAAAAGGTTTGGCTTAAGAGAATAAAAAACGCCAAAGAAAACCATTGTTGGGCATTACTGATGGTCCGGCTCATCCAGAACCTCAGCATACCGGTTCCAAGGAGGCCTATGAAAAGCACCAAGCCCCCGACTTGGAAGTAATCTCGGTACCCTATATTAAGGAAGATATTGATGGCGCCGAAGCTAAGGGAAAGGAGAAATAGAACATAGAGGGCGGTTATTTGAATAATCTGGAGAAAGTGTATGCTGTTGGGGGCCGGGTGAACGTAATAGAGGAATTCAATGATCCGTTTATATTTCTTGGCTATGCCCATGCAGGTACTCTAGCCCATGTTTGATTTCCTTGCAAGGAAGAATCGATCCGTATCTTTCATGAGCTGGGCATTCAAAAGGATGATCCCGGGCTTGGCTTGGCGGTATGCCAAGAGACATCGCAGCGAATTCCTGCATAGTTTGACAAAGCCTAGTGTATCCTCTAGGCTTATCTGAATACTTAGGGCATAATGGGATATCTGCGTTTTCCACCCATCATTGCCCATACTCAAAGCCCGGAGGCTGAATGCTTAAGGATTTCTTTCTTTCTTCGTACGCGAATCAGGATTTTATAGATAGGAACAAGGCCAGGATGTATCTCTATTACAGCTTTCTCATGCTTCTCCTTTTAGCCTTTATACCCATCGGATATTATTCCCTTGGGCTACCGTCAGATATGGCTCTCAAAGGGCTCTTAGGTGCGGCTGGAATAGCCCTCCTGGTCATTGTCAGTTTGTTTATCCTTCGCAGTGGGCGGCTCAACCTGGCCGTCGGTGCCTACGCTATCCCGACAATCGTCGTTATTAGTCTGATTCGCGTCGTCAATGCCATCTCGTCGCCGGAAACCGCTTTCACGTCCTATGTGTTCTATATGCCCTATATGGTCGTTTTTCTTGCCGTCTTCGGCCGACCCTGGCAGGTCCCTGTCGCCAGCTTGGTTTTTGCCCTCAATAACGCCTTGGTTTTCTTCCTGATCCGCGATGAGACTGGGCCAATCGCAGCTGCCGCTGGCACCGGCTTTATCAATGGAACGATTGGCATTTCCATAACGGGCGTCTGCTCCTATGCCTTAGTGAGCATTATGAATTCCTACGCCAAACGCCTGAGGGAAGACGCCGCCAAGTCGGCGGATAAGATGAAGGAAATCGAAGCTGTTATGGCTACTGTGCGCGATGGCTTGGACGTTGGAACCACACTCATCGGCGAGGCGCGCGGTATGGAGAGCGGGCTTGCCGATATCGATTCGGGCGTGACTTCCTCCAAGGCCCGGCTATCCGCGCTTTCCGGGGATCTTGGCGAGGCAAAGCGGGCAAACGACGAGATAGTCGTGGCGGCCGATGACCTGGGCCGTTCAGGCGAATCCTACCGGACTATCGCAGTTCAGGCCTCGGCGGCGGTAAATCAAATGACTCAGGCTATCCAAACTATGGCCGGCGTGTCCGAGCGCAGCCGGGAGAGCGTTGCTAGCTTAAGCGCCAGCATCGGCCTTGGCGAAGACGCGGCCGCCCTTGCCTCGGAATCCATGCGACGCATTTCCGAAAACGCCGACTCCCTTCTTTCCGTTGTCGACGTGATCACATCCATCGCTGGCCAGACAAATCTCCTGGCTATGAACGCGGCAATTGAGGCGGCCCACGCCGGCGACAGCGGTAAGGGCTTCGCCGTCGTTGCAGACGAAATTCGGCGCCTCTCCGAGCAGACTGGCGAAAACATCCACGCCATAACCGAGGGCCTGCGCGCCTTTCTTGACGACGTGGCCAGGGCTGCCGCGGCCCACGGAGGGATAGACCGTTCCTTTGAGGATATCGGGGCTCGGACGGCACAGACCCGAGGGGCCTTCGAGGAGATATCAGCCGGGCTTAAAGAGCTGAGCTCCGGAACCACTGAGATCGATAAGGTAGTCAGCGCCGTCGTGGATGGATCATCCGGAATGGCCCAATCAATCGGCTCCGTGGACGATATGGTCGCGGGCAATAATGGCGCTATCGAGTCTGTACGGGCTAAGGCTTCGGAATCGGTCGCGGATATGGATGGGATAGCCCGGGGCTTGGAAGAAATGCTTGTCAGGGCCGCTTCCCTTAAGGAACTTGGCCAGCGCAGTGAGGCCTGCATGCGCGAGCTCGATGCCGCTATCCGCGGATTGGGTAGCCTGGACTTTGTGGAAAGCCTAGCTCAGTAGATGCGTGGACCTGGGGTCTATCTCCATTCTGCTTTGAGCGCCGGGGTGATGCCGGCACAATGATAGAGTTCGCCGGAGAGCTGTCTGCTGTCTTTTTCCGGCTTCCAGCTGGAGATGCGCATGTTGGAATTCATACGCAAGCCCTGGGGGTCGTCCTTTACCTGAGGCATGCGTAGATTCATATATTCTTCAACGACTCCCTTATCGTAGCGGTAATGCAGATAGCCGATGCGGCCGTTTTTTTCAACGGAAACAACGATTCCCACGTGTGAAAGGGGGTCGTCAACCTTCCCGTTTCCGTTATGGTCATAGCTGTCATCCCAGAAAATGATGTCGCCGGCTAGGGGTTCTTCCTTGCTGTGTCTCAGTAAAGCGGCCGCGGAAAAACTGCGGTAGATGCTTTCAGTCCCGCTCTTTCCACCGCTTTTTGTGCTGAGGGCCTGCAAGTCCAGTCCGGCAGTCCAGCAGATGGCGAATATCGTTCCCGAGCAATCCGAGTTGAATCGTTTGCCGGGGACTGCTATTTTTTTTTGTCCGAGGAATGAGCGTGCCGCTTTTACCAAGGCCCCGCGGCGTGCATGGATGAGAGCTTCGGCATCGGAGTTTTCCTCTGAAAAGAGTCCTTGGTTTAGGGGCGTGGTGCATAAAAAAGATAAAAAAAGAAGTACATTGAGTAAGACAAATCGCGGCATAGTTCGGATCATAAAGAAAGTATAACCCATTGTGCAATGTTTTCCTTAAAAAAGTAAGCTGAGACTATATTTAAGGAGATAGGTATCAGGTCTAGCGTGAATTGGCGGGTCGCTTGACAGTTCACAAGCCCAAGCCGATACTGAAAATATGAGCAGTATCGAAAAACCAATGTTAAAAGCATGGACTACGGCCCTGATAGCCATGTTGTTCGCCGTGCTGATGCAGTGGGTCAGTTTGGCTATATTCAATAGCCTTTACATCTCGCTTGCTCTCTACTCCCTGTTTGCTTGTCTGCTCCTTCCCTTAGGGTATTTGCTTGATTTTGCTAAAATACCGCTCACGGAGATTATCCGCGAACTTCGCCTGAGCCCTGTGTCAAAAAAAAACTTGATCTATTCAAGTCTCTTGGGTTTAGGGATGGCCGGCGCAATGTTTCTGGCCTTTTATTTTTTGGATGCAGTTTTCCTACGAGAGAACAGGGCTATCAGCGTCGTAGCGCAGTGGGGAATCAAGCCCGGCCCGGCCGCCCTTTTCTTTTTTATAGCCCTTACCCTCAACGGAGGCATTGAAGAAATCTTTTGGCGTGGCTATGTGCATTATCTTCTTAAGGATTACAAACCGCGCTTTTGGGCTGTGGCTATCCCGGCTCTCATCTTTGGGTTACAGCATATCTTTGTTATATCAAGGTTGGTGCCCAACGTTTTTTCCATAGCCCTTTTCATGGTCGGTATCATCGGATCCGGATTTCTGTGGGGCATCATTCGAGAAAAAACAGGAAGTCTTTTTTTCTGCCTTCTCTGCCATATGATCGTCTCTGCCGGGTATTTGAGCATTCTCGGCCGCTATATGCTCGCATGACCCTTACTTCAACCGCGCGATAAGCTCATCGAGCTCCGCCGCGGAGAGCCCGTATTTCCGGACGTAATCCTCAACCTCCGGGTGGAGGGGATGTTCTTGAGGACAGCGCTTGCGTAGCCGGTAAGGTTGCGGTCTATGCTTGGCTGCTTGGCGTAAGGCCTGAGCCTTCGCGGCAACCCTGTCTGGCGCATCGCCGTATATCGGGGCTTGGAGATAGGTAAGCATCCGCAGCCAGGCGTTAGCGCGTACCCTGCTCATGGTCTTAAACCTTTCGGGGCTGACTGGCTTTCCCACGTAGAATTCAATGCGTTTGCCAAAGCTGCTTAAAAACTCGTGCACTAACATGAAGAGCTTCATGGGGTAGATATGGCGTGAGAGTATATTGAAGAGACGGCTTGATGAGCCGGAAACGAAGATAGGCACGATAGGCGCCTTCACCATCTGTGAGAGTGAAAGAGCTACTTGATCCCAGAACTCGTCGGTTACATAGCCCTTTTCGGGGCGGTAAACGCCGACCCTGCCGGCCGGAAAAATCAAGAAGCAGTGCCTGGCAGAGATCCATTTTCTAGCTTGAGAAAGAGAATTGAAATTCTCCTTGGATCCGGGGAACATCGGATTGGTAAAAATGAAAAAGTCTTCAAGCTCACAAATATAGCGTTGGACGATGTTAACAAATATCTTGTAGTCCGGCCTGACATGCCGCAGGATTGAAGCGAGTAAGACGCCTTCTAAGCCGCCAAGCGGGTGATTGGCGACTAGAATTACCGGCCCTTCCCTCGGTATGAGTTTCAGCTCCTCAGCATTGTAGCGATAATCAAGTTTTAGCGCCGCGATCATCTGGTCTAGGAAATGGTATTTCTCAAGCCCGGCCAGGTTGTGGCGTTCATAGAGCCGTCGTAGCTTTTTGATCCCCAGTAGGCGGTCAAGGAGGGGCCCGATAACCCGTAGTATGAGTCCTATGCCGCCTCGGGGGTATATCGCCGCCAGGCGTAAATCCGATGTTGAAGAGCTGTTTGTAGTTTTAATGTCTTTCATCAATGCCTAAGTATAATGCATGTCTTGACGAGGATTCCAGCTTTGAGCGATATTCCGAGAAAAGTCATGGAGGAGGAGTATATGCAATTTCATATTTCAATAATCTTTATTACCGTTACTCTTTTGTTAGCCGCTCCCCATAAGACATTCGCCGAGTCTCTACGACCCTACGCTAAGGCCCTTTCTACCCTTGAATCCGTTAACATGGAACTTCTCGATAACCTAAAGCGTGAATGTCCTCGCTATGTAGCTTATATCGGCCAATTGGAGGATGAATCGGGGGCTCGCACGGCCCTGAGAGAAACGATGGAAACGGGAAAAATTCTTGCTATGACCACACTTTCCGCCATAGTCTATGGAATCGTCATGGACTCTATTACCGCGAGTATCTGCATCGAGTATTTTTCTACCGGGTTCCACTACGACAATTTGGGCGCAATGGCTCCGGCCCTCAACGATGCTCTTTATAGCGCCCAAATCCCCTTTCTCTACGCCCTCACGTGGGGGAGCATCGCCACCTGGTGGGTTGGGCTTCCCCTCGGTTTGCCTTTGAGCCTTGCCGCGCGTTCACCCATGCGATCGGAAAAAAGTGGATGGGTAAAGGCCCTTCCTAAGGTAGGCCTGGCCCTTGGTTTGACGCTTGTTATTTCCCTACTCGATGGATGGCATTATTACGATACTCACCCAGATCAAGTTGACCTAGAACGGCGTTACAGGACAGACGCGGTTATTCATCAAAGCGCTTATCTCTGGGGTGCTGTCTTTGGCTTGGGCGTCTCTGGCTGGACGTGGATAGAGCGCGGTATTGCCGCTGGCAAGATACGTCGCGAGCGCACTCGTTTTATTGAGATTGTTCTGGATGCCCAGTTGGCTTGCCTGGGAAAAGAGGCGGCGCGTATAGAGAAGGATCTTATTCGATCTACCTTGTGCTAATAGTTCCGGCAGGATAGAGAATCTTTCACCCTACTTTTCTCCGTATCCCCCGGCGAAGTCTTGCACGCAGACTACCCGGTAGACGGGATGGCTTGCCGTGCCGATTCCTAGGGTGAGGAAGCTCGGGCTTAGCATGTTTTTTCGATGCCCCCGCCCCGGGACACCGTCATCCACGAAGAGTTGAATGACAATATCCTCTCCCGTATCGCCCCCATAGGAGATGTTTTCCCCCGCGCTCCCCTGCCAGATACCGAATCGATTCATGCGATCAAAGGGGCTTGAGCCGTCCGAGCCGCTATGGCCTAGGGCTCCGCTTCGTTCTTGATCGCGGGCGTGGGCCCTGGCTGCGAGTGAAAGCCCACGTGAAAGGCTGAAGGGGGGAAGGGCTGATTGACGCTCAAGAACGGAAATCGCCTCATCAACCGCGGCCAATCCCTCTTGTGTCATGATTGAAGTTTTTCCCGGGCGGGTGTAGATCCTACCCTTGAAGAGGGTTCTGAAATCCCTTAGTTTTTGTGCGTAGCCTTGTGGGTCTGTCCGTAGGAGGTTCATCTCGCGCATGACATCGCGCTCAAGATCGTTTAAGAATGAATCATCGCGGACGCCTTGATTGAGCTTATAGGCTCCCTTGGGACTGGGACTATCCACTGGGCTAGGGGACAGAGCTGGTTGAACGCTTGACTTTGGCGATACCGTGGCTTTGAGACTTGATGTCGGTTGTGGAGATTCAGTCGTGATCGGCCTTGGCGTGCTTGTTGCAGAAGCAAGCGGCGATACGCCTGGGGTTCGCGTTGGCGAGGGCTTGAGAGAGGGCGCCCCTTGATGGAAGGCCCGAGACTCGGCGAGTAGCGCCGCCATGGCTGCGGCCATCTGTTTTGAATTCCATGCTACCCGCTTTTCGGTATAGGCAATAACCCTGCCAAGGGGAGAGAGGACGTAGGTTGCTGGGGTTTTCACCGTCTTGCCGCTTGCGTAGATGGGGAAGCCCAACCTTTGTTCGGCGGCGAACTTCCCTGCCTGCTGAGCATCCTGTACGCAAACACTCAAAAGGTAAAACCCTAGATCGGATTTGTATTGATGGTAAAAGGACTGGAGGGCTTTAGCTTCTGAGATACTGCCTGGGTCTTTAAGCGACCAAAAATGGAGGATAAAGCCCTTGCCCTGTGCCTGGGCTGATCCGACGGCATTGCCCCCTAGGTCTTGAGCTTCCAAGGGGCCGAGGTCAAAGGACTCTTCCGCCCAGAATCCAGCCTTAGCGAAGAGGCTCGCTGTGCTCTTGCCCTGAGCGAAGCTCTGTCCCTGTATTACCATAACAGAGAAAAGAAGAAAGAGTATGCTGATCTTTCGCATGTCATTTGCCACCTTCGTGTTGCGCGTTACCCTAATTCTATACCCTGGGGATTGAGAATGCACGTACTGACGGGTCTTTTCCCTTGCATGGGGACAGAGCTTGGGCATATAGTGGTAGAGGAGGCATTATGGGCGGCTTTTCTACTGACAGTCTAAAGATTTTTGACCTTTTGCTGAAATTTCTCAAGGAAGATGGCTGGAATCCCCAAAAACTTGAGGATCAGTTTGCCCTCAAGATGGGCTTTAAGGGTAGTAATGGCATCTTTAATTGCTTTGCCCAGATTGCTGGAGAATACGATCAATGCATCTTTTATGCCTGTTCTCCCTTGCCGGTACCGGAGGAAAAACGAGCCGAGATCGCGGAATTTATTACCCGTGCCAACTATGGTATGCGTATTGGCAACTTTGAAATGGATTATTCCGATGGAGAGATCCGTTATAAATCTTCCTTTGATTTTGAGGGTATCGAACCCCCACCCAAGATGTTTTCAACGGCTATCTATCCTGCGGTGAATATGATGGATAAATATCTGCCAGGTATCATGGCTGTTCTATCAAACGCCAAGACCCCGGCGGAGGCTATCGAGCAGGTGGAGGGTTAGGCCGTCTTTGGCCTAACCACCTCTGCCACGCTTATTGTGCGCCGTATCCCGGTATTGCCCCATAGAGCTCAAGGGCTTTCTCCCACGGATATCTATTGCCGAACATACTCAGCACGCTAGATATTTTCCCCTGTTTGGATAAGCCCAAACGTTCACGCGCTTGGTTAGCCGCCGAGTTCGCGTCGTAATCCGCCTTCTCCGCATACCTGGCCGCCAAGAAGGCTTCCAGATAAGCCCTGTCCAGGGGTAGCTTGTGTGGCGCCTCATTTAAATTGCCTGACACCGATGAAAACGCAAGTTCCGCGAACTCTTGGGCGTTGAGATTGAGCTTGGTATTGCTTTTGGGTGAATACTCAAGATCTGAGCGCCTATTCAAGAAAAAGAGATTTTTATCCAAGCTGATATGCTCGTCTTTGGCAAAGCGCGTGTGATCAATGCCGCTGAGTACCGAAGTCCCAATGATATTACCCTTAATACTGTACTTCATCTTCGTCATGATCCTTATGCCGTAACCCATGTCCATGAAGTCTTTGAGCCGGCTCCAACTGAAGAGTATGCTGTTATCGCTTATCTCCGCCTCGGCTAGCACGCTGGCGGCGATTCCCCAAAGCTCTATAGCCGCCATGCGATTTGAGACGAAGATGTTGTTCTTTATCTCTATTTTACCTTTGGGTATGCCGCCTTGGATGCCAAAATTGGCGCCATTTAAGAAGAGGTTGTTTTTTATGATGATGCTACCGCCCTGATTTCCCGCCACTAAGCGCAAAAGCGGTTCTTCCACCGTCGCGTTCTCGCTACCATTTTTGCCCGGGGGGAGAAGTAGCATACCGCTTGATACTCCAGCCGGCTTGCCCTCAGAGGCTGAGTATGAATTTCGATACCCCGCGTCGAGGATAAAGCCATCAAGCACAAAGCCATCTATATTTTTCAAGAGGCTGATAAGGGGTTTTCTCGACGCGGCGGCGCTGGCGTTGTCAGGTTGAAAGAGGCTGTGATGTATCTTGGGGTTCCAACTTGAAAAGTCCGGGGAGAAACCGCCTTTGAGGGTGAGCCCCTTATCGATCTCTATGAAGCCGATATTAAAGCTTCCGGCATACCTTCCCGCTGCGACGAAGATGCTATCACCGGCGGCGGCTTTTTTAATGGCGACATCGATATTTTTAAAGGGCGCATCCCTAGTCCCTGGGTTTTTATTGTCACCCTTTCCCGCGGACACATACCAATCCGCGGCCATCAAGCCTTGAAGCCCCATCATGCAGCATACTATTACTATGAGCGTTTTTAGTTTCATCCTATGCCCCCTTAGCGTGGTGGGACCTCCCTAAGGGCCCAAGCTAGAGCATAGGCTATCTTGAGGGAAAAAGCTAAAAAACCGTGGATTGTCACATCCGCGGTTTTTATCTCAATAGGCCTCTCCATAGGGGGCGTCAAAACGGCGTTTGTAAGCATTGTTGCGTTTAAGCATCATATTCCAGTAGAAATTGAGCATGCCCGTTGGTTTTAAGAGGCTAAAGAGAAAGCGCGTTGGGGCGTTTAGGGTCCGGGGCCTAGCAAGGGCCTTTACGATATCTTGGGGGAACTGTCCCTCAAGGGCAAGAGCTTTTCCCGCGCTTATGATATTTTGCTTGAAGCCTGCATAGGATGCCTCAGGCCTGATGCGAATCCCCTCAACCCCGCCCTTGATGATGGTCCCGCAATGGATGGCGCCGATCCTGGCGCAGAGTCTTTCAAGGTAGGCAGCGGCCGTCTCAGAGTGGATGGATTCGGGGAAGCCGGATTGGATGATGAAGGCGAGGCGCTTGCCCTTGAGTTTGGCGGAATCGGCTGAGGCCAGCCTGTCAATAAAATCCTTGACGATCCCAGGGACTGAGTCCGTGTAGAGGGGGAGGGCGATGACGACTTCATCAGCATCTAGGAATGCTCCAAAGCCAGCTTCCCGGGCAGATGGCTTTGCCAGATCGTAGCTATCTGTTTTTATTGCTGCATCGGCGGTCTCCATCCCCTCAAGAAGCCAGGATAGAATAAGGCGAGAATTGGATTGGGCCCCGCGCGGTGAGCCATTAAGCAGTAATCGCTTCATCGACTGCCTCCTCGATCGAACGCTCCGTGCTGGCGAAGAGCCTGAATTTGCTGCGGGTATTTCTGGAAAAGCGCTCGAAAAAACGCTTTGCAAGCGCAATGTCTTCAGGCCCGTCTTGCGGCGTGGCTTCCACGATGAGGCCGATATCCGCGTTTCTTGCATAGCGGTGGCGGTGATGGCATTCGCCTTTGTATAACTCTATGTAGGGATGGGCTAGGGGGATGAATCTATCTTGGACCTTTTTCTTCAGGGAGCTCATCGTACCCATGACAAGCGGACTTGCCCATACTACCAAGTCGGCTTCCACCATCTGCGGATAGACGGTAACCATGTCATCCTTGATGGCGCAGAGGCCCGGACTTGCCCACCAGCAGGACCAACATCCGGTACAGAACGCGAGTTTTAGCTCCCTTAGGTCGATGCGCTTTACTTCGTGGCCCTTTTCATTGAGCCCACGCGCAAAGCCATCCAGGTAGGCATCGAAGCCCGAAGGCTCCGGATTACCGCTTAAAATGAGACACTTCATCTTTCCTCCTGTCGTGTTATGGGGACTCCTTATGGCAATCCTCATGTTTACAGTGTCAACATAAAGATAAAACTTAGCTCTGTCCCTGTCAAGTGGGAATGTTGACAATGGCAACATGAAGGAGGAGAATAGACCAATGAAGAGTCCGAGTTCCTACCATCATCCTGACTTAAAATCAGAGCTCCTCAGGGCCTCGCTCAAGCTCCTTCGTGAGGATGGCCTGGAGGGCTTCACCCTCCGCGGCTTAGCGCAGGTAGCTGGTGTCAGTCATGCCGCTCCTTATAGACATTTCAGGAATAAGGGTGAGATAATCGCTACCCTTATACTTGAGGGCCACCGGCTCTTGAGAGCACGGCTTCTCGCTTCTCGTGAAGCTCTGTCCCCCAGCAACCCTGAGAGCCTTTTTGCTCTTGGTAAAGCCTACCTTGAATTCGCTCGCGAAAACCCCGTTTACCTCAAGCTTATGTTCACACAGGAGGCTATGACTTCGGCTATGCTTCCCCACGAACCTGGGATAGACTTTCAAGAAACCGACTCTTTTGGCGTATTGTTGGAGACGGTTCAGCAATGCCAGGCAAATGCGCTTCTTAGCCCTGATCAGGACTCGCAGGCCCTGGCCATCTGGATCTGGTCGGGCGTTCACGGGCTTGCCCTCCTCCAGAACGCGGGTATGATTGCCGGCCTTGCGGCACACGGGGGACGAACGGAGAATCAACTTATGGGGGATATCTACCGAGTCATGAATTCAGAATATGGTGGAGGCAAAGGGTGAATCTACGCCTAGCAAAAGTGCGCGTGAGGGGTTCCTTGAATAATCATCATTTCCCATGGTTTATAAGAACTCTCAGGAAAATTACCTTGGGATTTTTCGTCCTCTTTTTTCTTTTTTTTAGCATCGCCTCCTGTTCCTTAATAGATATAAGTGGTGATGTGGAACCCTATTCTGATTTTAACTTCATCCAGGAAGGTGGTTACTATCTTTGTCAGCCCTGGCGCTATACGCGGGCTGTCAATAGATTTAGAAACTACCCCCTCCTTGTTTATCTTCATGGTTCAGGGGGGGCCGGGGAGCCGCGGGGTCTAGCTCACTTCGGCTATGGGCAGGGGGAAGTCGCGGTAAATTTTAAGCGTAATCATCCTTGTTTTGTCTATGCTGCCCAAACGGGAGGGGTTTGGGACTATTCCCTCCTCATCTCCCAGATAGAGGATATACGCTTGCGCTACCGAATAGACGCTGAGCGTATATATCTTGCCGGATATTCAATGGGCGGCTCTGGTTCTTATGCCCTAGCGCGAGCCTACCACGACTATAACGGGACGGTTTTTGCCGGAATCATTCGACTGGCGGGCCAAAGCCAGGTTGAGCTACCGGACGAGATCATAGAGAAAAGCTCTATTTGGTTGCATATTGGACTCTTGGATAGCGAGGTAAGGGTGGAGACGACGCGGGATGCTTTCGATTTTCTCAAGTTACCTGGGCTGACAGAGGGTGGGGAAGCCGTTCGGATTCCCGATCACCCCGGATGGACACAGAGCCTCTATGATGATGGGTTTGCCAGATTTCGTATGACGGAATATGCAGTAGATGGCCATGGGATCAGTAATTTTCCCTTTTCAGATCCCAGGCTCGTTGAATGGCTCTTTGAACGCCGGCTTCGAAAGTACTAGGTGGAATTTGCGCTGAATCCATTTTTGCACTAAACCTATACTATGACTACTCCACATCCGGACCCGAAAGTAAAGGCCAGCCTCATGAATGCTAAGCGTGCTTCGAGATTTCGATTCAGTCCAGCTACGGCCTTTGTCATGTTCGTCTCACGACTTATATCCCTTAAGCCGCCTGCCCTTTATCAGGTAGAGGCTAGGAGAAGTAAGGGTGATGCAGACCTTAAATCCGCAGGCCTTCCTCCGGGAAAAGATATTGCCGTGGAAGATATCATCCTTGAAGGGACAGAGCTTTCAGCGCGGGTCTATTGGCCTATTAAAGACTCCCAAGCTGGAATCATTCTCTATTTCCATGGTGGAGGTTGGGCGCTTGGTACGGTAGACGCCAATGATTCCATAGCCCGCGGTATCTGTGGCGCGAGCTCTACCCCTGTGGTTTCCGTTGAATACCGGCTTGCACCCGAACAGCCCTTTCCCGCTGCCGCGCTTGACGCTATGGCGGCCTACCGTTGGGCATTAGTCGAAGGGAGCTCGGCCAGTCCTAACCCGCATACTCAGTTGAAACCGGGACTTATCTTCGTATCCGGTGATTCCGCCGGCGGCAATTTAGCCGCCAGCCTCTGTCTCATGGCAAAAAAAGAGGGCCTACCCCAACCTGCCGGACAAATCCTTTTCTACCCCGTAACCGACATAAGCCGGACGGATAACCCTTCCTACCAGCGATACGCCCATGGTTGTCTCTTAACGAAGGCTGATATGGAATGGTTTATTTCTTTATATGCCCCGCTAGAATCTCGATCCGATGTTCGCGCTTCTCCGCTTTTAGCGAAGGATCTGAGCGCTTTGGCACCAGCCCTCATACTCACGGCGGAATACGACGTCCTGCGAGATGAGGGTGAGGCTTACGCGCAACGTCTTGCGGATGCGGGGGTGCCGGTGCGCTTGGAACGCATTCCCGGGATGGTTCATGGCTTTGTCTCGATGGGACGCTTCGTGCCTGAGGCGAAAAAGGCTTTCCAGTTGTCAGCCCAATTCATCCGGCAATACAATCCGCATCTCCGAGGATCCTGAGTATTCGCCGTTGATGAGCCTCTCCCATTTTGTATAGGCCTCCGGATGGGCAGCAAGTATCGGTCCCCATTCTGAGAGAAGCCTTTTATCCGGCATGGCGTTCTTGCTTATGTGGTAGATGGGTTCACAGAAATCATCGCCATCCATGAGGCTTCGTATGATGCCCGGGTCCCGGCTGAGTTGAAAAACACGGACGCTGAAACGACCTTGGGGGTCTTGATCGTGAATATGGACTCTCTCTTGATAGTGGCCGGGGTCGAAGAACATATCACTCATCGCGATAGCCTCTTCGTCAATGCGTCTTTGCGATCCAATCACTATTTGTACCATCCCATGCGAATTATCATGCCTGAAATGATCTGCGGCCTTTTGAATGAGATTTGATGATCTGAGTTCTCCTTCATCGATGTAGAGAGTAAAACTTGATGTTAAGGCAAAGCTAGCATCTGCTAATTCATCCAAACGGCACCAGCATTTTAGATTCTTAGGAGTCGATTCTGGAGGGGTAAAGCAGGGAAGAATAACCTTGTAGAGGCTTCGCCCCAAAAATTCTTCCATAGCATCCTGAGCCAATGCGAAATCTTCATGAGCCCAGCCCCTAGCTAAAGTTACGGTATAGGGAGGAAGGGGGAGATGCTCAATGCCGAATGTTCTGGCTTTTTCCTGGAATTGCGTACCGGGAAGGACGGAAAGCAGATACACTTCTGCTGCGCTTGAAATGCCCGCTTGCATGGCGAATTCCATGCTTGCGCGAAAACCGTCCAAGCTGTCATCCGGGAGACCAAGGATGAGACCGGTGCGTATTTCGATATCTTGATCTTGTAAAGCTCGTACGCCTTCTAAAAAACGTACGCGATTGAAAGGCCGACATGCGCTTTTGAGCGCTGCGGGTGTAAGGCTTTGCAGTCCGATCTCTACGCTCTTCAATCCCGCTTTTTTCAGCGAAAGGGCTAGGGGACTAGTGATTGATTCCGCAGATAACTCTGCATGGAGCGGAATGTGCCCTTCATTGTAGAGGGTCAGCTGTTCCAAAAAAAAGGGAAGGTCAGGTCGTTGGTCGATGGCTGGGTCCATAAGGTATATCTCTTTTACCTGGGCGTCTTGAGCCCAAGCAAAAAACCCCTTGATGCTTGTATCGCTGAAAAGGCGAAGCTTTGAATGGTTCTTTCCATAGTAGCAGTAGTTGCAGCGATTTTTACACCCGCGCATAGTTTCGATCAAGGCTGTATCGCCATTAAGGGACAGAGCTCTTGCGGAAAAAGGATTTTCAAGAATGCTAGGATCGCTGTCAACGCAATACTGAACACGAGGTATA
>JBGSOB010000081.1:0-29542 GCA_041739325.1 Treponematales bacterium | reverse complement strand
GCCCCCTGCGAGCGGTAAAGGATAGAAACCCCTACGATATCCGCTCGAAGCTTGCCTTTGGCCTGTGCATGGAATCAACTTCCGCTCTAGCAAGGCTCAGTCCCAAGATGAAACTTGCCGGCCTCTTAGCCCTCATACTCCCAAGCTTTGCCGCCTTGAACCTCTATGTTCCCCTAGTAGGCATTCTTATTGCCTTGGGACTCTCACTGGCGGCTCGCATTCGTCTGCGCATTATTTTTAAGGGCATCCTTCCCGTCCTCCCCTTTTTCCTCCTCTATGCCCTCCTCCAGTTTTTTTTCAAAGCATGGGGAGACTCCTCACCTCTCCTTTTTAGCCTTTGGGGCTTTAGCTTGAGCAGGGCGGAACTCGCCTCAAGCCTCTCCATCTTCGCAAAGCTGATAGCCCTCATGTCCGCCTTCGGCCTCTTTTCCGCCATCACGGGTTTGAGCCAGATTGTCCATGGGGTTGAAGACATACTCAAACCCCTGGAGCGCCTGGGCATCCACGCGGCAAAAACATCCATGGTAGTCGGTTTAAGCTTCCGCTACGTTCCGCTTTTAGCCGAGGAAGCCGAAACAATCCTCAAGGCCCAGGCATCGCGGGGCTCAGGGGGTTACACAGGCGGCCCTCTCAAGCGTTTTAAAACGGCGGCATCCATCATCATCCCCTTGGCCGTGCGCTCCCTTGAGAGGGCGGAAACCCTTGCCGAGGCCATGCAAGCCCGCGGCTACCCAGGGGAAAAAACGAGCCGCCTCCGCTCCTACGAGATCCAGCCCCACCGCCGCTTGGTTCTTTTCTTTATCAGCATTATGGGCACGGCCCTTATGGCCGCAGCCCTATTTCTCCGCTCCTAAGCGGGTAGTATTTTCAAGGAGGCTCCCATGGGAGTAGACAAAAACAGGAACAGCGCGCGGCTCATCGCCGTATCCGGGGTAATGGGAGGATTGACCATCCTCTTGGGAATAACCCACTTGGGATTCATTCCCTTCCCCTGGGCATCCCTTACCATTATGCAAGTGCCGGTCATCATTGCCGCCATCCTCGAAGGGCCCATAGCCGGCCTGATCGTGGGGGCTATCTTCGGCATCTTCAGCCTCGTGCAAGCCGCGGTAGGTCCCACCTCGCCCTTGGACCCCCTCTTCGTCAACCCGCTTATTTCCATCCTGCCGCGGCTCTTGATCGGCCCCGTGACCTATATGGTCTACCGCGCCCTCAAAGGCAAGGAGAATTCGGGCAGGATAGTCCTTGCATCTTTAAGCGCCTCTGTAGCCGGAAGCCTGTGCAACACCGCCTTGGTTCTTTTAGCCCTCAAGGCCTCCGACAAGGTGCTTGATTTTTGGATTGGGGTGACTAACCAACTGCGCGGCTTCATGGGCTTTGCGGCCGTTCAAACGGGAAACGATATTTCCTTTCTCACCTGGAAGCTAATCGGCACGGTAGCCCTCACCAACGGTTTGCCGGAAGCCCTCCTCTCCGCCATCTTGGCGGCTGCGGTTGTCCTTTCCTGGAAGAAGATATCTCTGGGCAAGAAGAAGGACTATCTGGGCCAGGACGCGAGCTGACGCTGATGATAGCCTGCTTGGATCTGCGCAACGGCTATCTGTCTCTGGGCATCCGCAAAGGCGGAGCTTGGCTTTGCCGCAAGCGCTTAGGAGTAAGTCCGGGAAGGACGGTCGACGATTACGCCCTCCTCTTCTCCACCCTGGCCTCTGTGGCCGGAGTGGGAAAGGGAGGGGTGGAAAAGGCCATCCTCTCCTCCGTCGTCCCCGGTATGACCTTGACCCTCAAGGCCGCCCTCCATGAGGTATTCGGTTTGGAGCCCTTGGTCCTGGGGCCGGGATTGAAAACCGGCCTCAAGATCCGAACAGACAACCCGGCAGAATTGGGGGCAGACCTAGTCTGCCTTGGGGTAGCGGCTCATAATCGCTATGCCAAGGACCTTATCATCATTGAGGCTGGATCCTGCCTCACCTTCTCCGCCCTGAGCGCCCAAGGGGAATTCCTGGGAGCCGCCATAGCCCCCAGCATGGAGGGTGCGGCCCGTGCCCTGCGCGAGGGCGCGGCCCAACTCCCCGAGGTAGGCATTGCCAAAGCCGGGCGCTATATAGGAAAAAACACGGCGGCGGCCCTAGCCTCCGGCATCGTCCACGGCTATCAGGGACTCATTGACCGAATGGTTGAGGGAATGGCGGCGGAACTCGGTGAAGAAGTTGTCATTGTCGGTTCGGGCATAGAGGAGAAGCCCCTCCTAGAGCCGAGCGCGGGCTTTGATCACTACGACCCTTGGTTGAGCCTTGAAGGACTCTTCCTCATCAGTGAGCGTAATTGAACTTGAGCGTAATTGAGCTTGAGCGCCTTAAGGCAAGGAAACGATAAAGGCTAAAAGCCGTAGTCTTGGGAAGGGCATACAATGCGAATGATTTTGCCCGTCTGAGGATGGGGAAACTCCAGGGATTCGGCATGGAGGTACATCCTCCCCATATCCTGCTTGCTTTCGACATCAGGGCTCGATTCCTCTCTTTTTGCGTAGAGGGGGTCGCCGATGATGGGAAGGCCTATCCAGGCAAGATGGGCCCGCAGTTGGTGGCGGTAACCGCGATAGAGCCTGAGGCGGCAGTCCTTGTCTGCAGGGAAAGCCGAGCCCCTTTCCACTATCTGAAGGAGCTCAGTCTCATAGAGGGGGCCGCCTTCCTCTTCTAGGGCGATTTCGGCCCTATCAGTGCCGATGGGGGCAACCCGTGCGCCCCGGGGCCCATAGGGGCGAAAGCGGCTGCGTATCCAGTTTGCGTCAAGGCTAGCCCGCCCTGGCTTTGCCCCGGGGATGGTAGCCGAGCTTGGCCGGCAATAAGCGCGATATTCCTTAAAAAAGAGGCCTCTTTCCTGACTTTCCAGGAGCTTGCGGAAGGCTTCCTCCGTCTTGGCCACTAAAACGACACCTGAGGTTTCTCGGTCTAGGCGATGCAGGAGCCCCGGTTCGCAGGGCTTACGACCGGGGAGGCTTGCCAACTCGGGCCGCTGTGCCAACAGCTGCGTGAGGAGGCTGACAGCCCTCTCCCCCTCCCCGCCAAGGGGGGCCGTGTGAAGACCGGGGGCTTTGCCCAGGGCAAGGAGGGAATCGTCCTCATAGAGAAAATCAAGGGTATCCACAGATTGAATCTAACACTGACGCCGGACTTCCTCAATTCCCCCCCCAGATTGGCCGATAATAAGGAAGGATATGAAAGCTAGAAAGATTGGGCAAGGGAAAAAACGGGGTGGCAAAAACGCAGGGCGGCTGGGCCGCTGGGCAGCTGAAGCCTCGGGGCTTTGGGGTGACCTCCGGAAGACGGGATTGACCCGCCTCATATTCTTCTTCCTCATACTCGTCCTCTGCGGGGCGGCCCTCATCTTCTTTTTGGAGATCGGTCAGGGCAACGGGGCCTTTACGAGCTTTGCCGACGGTCTATGGTGGTCAATCGTCACTATCGCAACCGTGGGTTATGGGGACAAAGTGCCGAGCTCAAGGGCAGGGCAAGCCGCGGCCATGGTATTCATCCTAGCCGGTTTTTTCTTTACCGCCCTCATATCCGGTACGGTGGCGTCCATCTTCGTAGAACGCAGGATCAGGGAGGGTAAGGGTTTGCGAGAGCTGAGTCTCAAGGGTCATGTGCTCATCTGCGGTTGGAACCGCAACGCGATACGGGTTATCGAGGGCCTTCTCCACCCGCGTGAGGGGAAGAGCACAGCCCTCGTCCTTGTCAACGAGCGCGAGGGTGATTGGTTCGAGGGCTTGAAGGCAGATTACCCGGGCATGGACCTGCGCTACGTTCGCGGTGACTTTTCAAACGAGGTCGTGCTGCGACGCGCCAATATAGGCCAGGCAAAGGCGGCTGTCATCCTTCCCGACGAATCAGGGGGCTCAGGCCTTGCCAACGCCGATGAGCGGGGCATACTCGCGGCATTAACCATCGCCGCTATCAATCCGGAGATAGCATTAAGCGCCGAGATACTCAAGGAAGAGAGCGAAGCCCATATGCGGCGTGCCGGCGTGGGCAGCATTATACTAAATGGCGAATTCTCCGCCTTCCTCCTTTCTGCCGCTTGCAGCAATAAGGGCGTTCCGGAGGCGGCACGCCGCCTCCTCTCCTCTGAGACCGCCAGCGGCATGCGCCAGGCAAAGATACCCCCAAGTTTAGTGGGCAAGACCTTTCTTGAGGCGACTGAGCACTTTATGAAAAACGGAAAGGGCCTCTTGATAGGCGTGCTCTCCGAAGAAAAGGCGGTTTCGCTTGAGGCTATGATGTCCAGCGATTCCTCGGCTATTGACGACTTCATAAAAAGAAAATTCCGCGAGTCTTCTATAGACATATCCAGCGCCGAATATTGCGGCGCCGAAATCAAGATCAACCCCGGCGCCGAGTATCGGATCCGAGACAACGATCAAGCCTTCGTGGTCGGCTAGGAGGGGCGGTGAAAGCGAGCGAAATAAAGGCATTTCAAGCCATGCAAGTCCTCTCCGACCTCTCTGCCGCGGAAAAAGAGACTGTCATGGCCATATCGCGCCGGGTGAACTTCCGCCACGGAGAAGTCATCATGCGCGAAGGCGAGATAGGCGACAGCATGTATTTCTTCATTGAGGGCGAGGTGAAGGTAAGCAAGGAGCTGACCCTCAAGGTGGGCCGCGGGGCATTTTCCCAAGCGGAAAAATCCATGCTCAGCCTCAAGCCCGGGCCTTCCGGGCTATTTGGCGACATGGCCATGTTCGGCGACGAGCCGCGTTCGGCCACTATCACCGCTTCCAGCGACTGCGTCCTCTTTGCCATTTCCAGAGAGAGCTTTACCGAGCTCTGCGTAAAAGAGCCGGGCTTGGGCGTCAAGCTCCTGCACCGCATCGCCCTCGTGCTCTGCGAGCGCCTACGCAAGAGCAACAGCGACGTGCTCAAGCTCTCCACGGCCCTATCCCTAGCCCTTTCCAAGTGAGGCACACATGAAGCTAAACATACGCGGTTGCTTAGTCATTTTTACCTTACTCGTAAGCCTTTTGAGCATCCAAGCCCAAAGCCTGAGCGCGCCAGATGCAGAGGCAAAAACAACGGATACGGCAGCCAAGGCAGCCTCTGAAACGGCGGCATTGAGTTCCGAGGAAGAGAAGGCAAAAGCCTCTGAATTCCTTGAAATTCCCTCATCCTTTCTAGGCTTCAGCCTTGGCATGAGTTTAGAAGAGGCCAAGGCGGCCCTGCAAAAAGAAAGCCTGTTTTCCTACGCTGGCGAGCCCGACGTATCCATGCTTCCTTCTAAAAAGGAAACCCTCATAGACGTTCACGGCCCCTCCTACATCAAGCGAGCATCCTTTCAATTCGTCAACGACTTCCTCTACGTGATGATCTTCCACCTGGACACCAGCAAGATAGACCATTACTCGCTGTATAGCTCCATGAGCAAGAAATACGGCAAACCAAGCTCGGTTTCTCCCCAGGAGATAAGCTGGGGCACGCGTTCGCTGCGCGTGAGCATAGAGCGCCCCTTAAGCGTCAAGTACATAGACCTAGAAAGTTATGCAGAGATTTCAAACCAAAGCCTAAGCGACAAGTCCTTCCGCGAGATGCGGCGCGAACAGTTTATTCAAAGCTTTTAATACTTCAGGTTGCGGCAAGCCATTTGCTGCTTCTAGCCCAAAAGGGCGCGGTCGAGGAAGGCCTTTACCTTGTGGGCCTGCCTAGTTGATGGGTTGAAGCCCTCTTGCGCGTGGATATCGGCAAGGTAGGAGAGGGCGGCAAAGTAGCCACCCTTCAGTTGGGCTAAGGCATCGAGTTCCGCCTCACAATGATTTGCGTTCCAGACGCTATCAATGAGTTCCTCAATCATTTTTAGGCGGCAGATATCCTCAAAGCTTAAATCCTTGGTCCGTAAAACCTGGTAGGGTGCCTGTCCCATGGCAAGGATTCCCAACTCCCCGGCCTTAGCTTCCAGCTCCGTTCCCGGCAAAAGCTTGAGAAAGCCCAGATGAAGCATTTGCGGCTTTAAGGCTAAGAGTTCGTTTATACCCAGTGCGCAGGAGGCAATATCGTCCCCCGGCAGCCCGACTATCAGATCAAGGTGGATATGGGCTATGCCCAAGCCGATAAGGCGGCGGATATTTTCCCGCGAACGCGGCCAGTCCATGGCGCGTCGCACCTGCGCAAGGGCCACAGGATTGACCGACTGCACACCCAGCTCAAATTGAAAGCGCCCCGGCGGGGACTTTGCCAGAAGCCTAAAATCCTCTTCTTCAAGCAAGGCTGGATGGAGCTCAAAATGAAAAACGCCTGAGCTTTGCGCCGCCATGAGAAATTCCCAGATACCCCGCGCCCGCTCCGGGTGAGCGTTAAAACTGCGGTCTATAAACTTGACAATGGGAGCCTCAGGCAAGGAAGATTCCTGGGCTAAAATGATGGCCAATTCCTTTTTTACCAGCTCCAGGGGTTTTTCAGCCAAGGCTAAGCCTGAGATGCTTGAAATACAATAGGCGCAGGAAAAGGGGCAGCCCCGGCTCGACTCGTAATAGATATAGCGATGGGCCATGCGGGGGAAATCCTCCGGCAGATAGGGAAAGGGGATGTCTGAAAATGGAGCACCCGCCTCTTCAATAATCTTTACTGTAGGCCGGAATCCGACAGCGGCTAGCTTTTGTATAGCCGCTTCCCCCGCGCCGCGCACGATAGCGCTTAGGAAGGGAAGGTCTTGCAACCATTCTCTTGCTTGGAAGCCGGCCTCAGGCCCGCCCAACACCAGTGCCGCCTGTGGGAGGAGTGCATGTATGTCCGGCAGAAGCTTGCGCACAAGAAGGGAGTTCCAGATATAGACGGAAAAAAGAAGGACATCTGCCCCCTTAGCGCATATACCCTCAAGAATTTCCAGCTGGGGCATGGATATGTGGAATTCGCGGATCTGGGCTTGAATGCCGATATCGGCTAAGGCGCGACGCAAATAAAGAAGGGAGAGGCTTGAATGGGTGTAGCGGGCGTTCAAACCCACAAGGATGACCTTCATGGATTGAGTCTGGCTTAAGGCGGGGATATTGGTCAAGCGTTCAATTCCGCCAAAAGGATCTTCTATCGTATTGCTTTCGATAAGAGCGAGTAGTATGCTTATTGTCGATGAAAGATATCTTGATTATTGACGATTCCGCCGTTGCCCGTATGATCGTAAAGTCCTGCCTTAAGGGCATAAAACTTGAAATCGCGGAGGCAGGGAGCGGCGAGGCCGCCCTAGCGGCTATTGACGAGGGCTTGGTGGCAAAACTCATCCTGCTGGATCTTACCATGCCCGGCCTGAGTGGGCTTGATACCCTCAAAGAACTAAAAAAGCGTGGGGTGGAAAGCCCCATCGTCATCATAACAGCAGACATGCAAAAAAAGACCCTTGAGGAAGCGCGGGAATTCGGGGCCTTTGAAACCCTGGGCAAACCGGTGAACCAGGCCCAGCTTAGCCAGATCTTAAGCCGGCTTGGCATAGGGGGCTAGATGGGAGAAGACTACGGTTTTACAGAACTTGAAATGGACGCCCTGCGCGAGATCATGAACATGGGCTTTGGGCAAGCGGCGGCCAGCCTCTCAGAGATCATCAACCTCTATGTGGTCCTTTCGGTGCCCAAGATTGCCCTCATCTCAAGCCAAAATACCGCCGGCTTCATCATCCAAGAGCAGCAGGACCCCGCGGCCCTGTCCATGGTAGAGCAGTTCTTCTTCGGCAAATTCTCCGGCGCCACCGTTATGGTGGTTCCCGAGGAAGAGGGCAAAAAACTCTTGAGTCTCTTTGACGACAGCCTGGACCAAAGCCTCTTAGGCGATGAGCTTGATTCCCTGCAACGCGACAGCATTTTAGAGATTGGCAACATCATCATAGGCGCCTGCGTGGGCAAGATAGCGGAAATGCTCGGAGACGTGGTGCGCTACGATCCGCCGCGCTTTTCATCAGGCCTGCCGCGCGACCTCTCTTATGGCGCGGTTTCCGGGGATGGCAAGCGCGGTCTGGCCCTAGTTTTCAAGACGGTATTCCAGTTTGAGCGCCAAGCGGTAACCGGCTATCTTTTTATAGTTACCAGCGAGGAATCCATCCGTTGGATCAAGGCTGCCATCGTGGATTTTTTAGGTAAGATTGCGTGACCGATTCAGATTTTCAGCAGATACTCGACGCGGTTGATTTCGGCGTACTCGTGATTGCCCCTGACACCCGCATCCTGCATTGGAACCGCTGGCTCTCCGATTATTCCGGATTCAAACGAGAGGATGTTCTAAGCAAGGCCCTCTACGAACTCTACCCGGACCTGCGCAGCCCAGCCTTCGAACGCAACCTGCGCTCCGTGCTTGCCTTTGGAAACTTCGCTTTTTTTTCCCAGAAGGTCCACGGCAACCTCATTCCCCTGCCCGCCTACCCCCACGAGAGCCTCGATAGCCCTCGCATGCAGCAGCAGTGCCGCATGGGCCCGATACGGGATGAAAAGGGAATTCGCTCCGCCTTTATCATCGTGCAAAACGTAACCGAGGTTGTGGAAACCGAACAACGCTTGGCTGATCAAGCAATGAAGGATTCCTTGACGGGTATCTTCAACCGCCGCTTCTTCGCCCTGCGGCTTGACTCCGAGCTCGAGCGCGCAAGAAAAAAAGCCCTAGCCACCAGCGTCATTCTTTTGGACATAGATCATTTCAAGGCCGTCAATGACGCCCTCGGACACGAGGCCGGGGATAAGGCGCTACAGCAATTGGCAAAGACGATCAGCCCGCTCTTACGCAAATCCGATACCTTTGCCCGCTATGGCGGTGAGGAATTTAGCGTACTCATGCCCGATTGCCCCCTCGAGCCCGCCCTGCGCCTAGCCGAGCGCTTGCGCCTGGCCCTGGAGGCTTCAGAATGCCTTTCCGCCAATGGCAGCTTGATTCGATTTACCGCCAGCTTTGGGGTAGCCTGCGCCGCAAACGCTGATAACGGCGATGCCCTCATGCGCAGGGCGGATGACGCTCTCTACCGGGCAAAGGCAGAAGGCCGGAACCTAGTGCGCGCCGATAGCCTCTAGGCAACGCAAAAAAAGAGACATGCAGGTTTTAGCGTCGTCTAGGGCTCGATGAGCCTGGCCAGGGTCTATCCCTAAGCCGCTGACGAGGACTTGGAGGCTGTAGCTTCCCCGTCCGGGAAAGGCCTGCTTTGCCAAGAGCCGGGTATCGTAAATGGGGTTAGATAAAGACGGAAGCCCCAGCCGCCCCAGCCCTGCGCGCAGGAAGCCGATATCAAAGGGCGCGTTGTGCGCAACAAGCGGGCAGGTTCTCAAGAAAGCAATAAAATCGACAAGGATCTCGGACTCCGGGGTCTGGCCGCGAACCATGGCGTCGCTGATGCCAGATACCCGGCTTGCCTCCGGGTTGATGGCTATGCCGGGGTCGCACAAACAGCCGAACTCAGCGAGGATCCCTTCCCGATTGAATTTTACCGCCCCGAATTCGCAGATCCTGTCGCTTTGCGGCGAGAGTCCCGTCGTCTCAAAGTCTAGGGCGATAAATGCCATGCCGGCGTTAAAGTCGCGCAGGGCGACGGCGGCCGGGCCGCAGTCCACCCAGTCCCGCCGCTGCCCCGTCATGCGCCCAGCACGAGACGGATATCGGCCTCGATAGCCTTGATCTTAGCCTGAGCCTCCAGCTTTGCTTGAGCGACTGAGGCAGAGGCGTCGGCGCGGACGCAGGCATAGTATTTGATCTTAGGCTCGGTGCCCGAAGGCCGGGCGGTTACCCAAGAGCCATCTGCAAGGAACCACTGAATGACGTTGGAGGGGGCAAAATCCAAGGCTTTAGCGGCATCGGGCTTAGCGACATCCCAATCGCGGCCGGTTTGAATGTCGCGTATCCGCGCCACGGCTATCCCGCCCAAGCTCTCGAAGGGCCGCTTGCGGTGGGTTGCCATCAGGTTGCGCATCGTCTCCATGCCCTCTGCGCCCTTGAAGGTTTTGGAGATGGCGAGCTCGGCGTAAAAGCCGTGGGAAACATAGAGTTGATTCATGCGGTCAATCAGGCTTTTCCCCTTGCTGCGCCAGTAGAGGGCCATCTCGGCGGTGAGGGCCGCGGCGGAAATGCCGTCCTTGTCGCGTACCTCGGTTTCAATGAGGTAGCCATAGCTTTCCTCAGAGCCGAAGAGGTAGGAGCGGCCCGAGCCGTCGGTTTCAAAACGGCGCATGAGGTCGGCTATCCACTTAAAGCCGGTGAGGCACTCGCAGAGCTCTACTCCGTAGGCTGCGGCTATCTTGTCTTGGAGGCTGGTAGTGACAATGGAACGCACGACCACGCCCTTTGCCGGCATTCGCCCAAGCTCTAACCTTGAGAGAAGTACGTAGTCCATGAGAAGGGATCCAAGTTGATTACCGGAGAGGAGGGTAAAGCCGCCTGAGCCATCGGGCACGGCAATACCCAAGCGGTCGGCGTCGGGGTCGGTAGCCATGACAACGTCCGCTCCCTCCTTCTTACCCAAGTCGAGGGCCATCTTAAGGGCGGCCGCCTCCTCGGGGTTGGGGTAGGATACCGTGGGGAAATTACCATCGCCCTCACGCTGCTCGGGAACGGTAACCACGTTAAGGCCGAGTGAGCCCATGACGGCCTCGAAGTGGAGGGCCCCCGTGCCATGAAGCGGTGAAAAAACGATCTTGACGTCCTTGGCCATGGCGGCAAAAAGCTCGGGTCGGAAGAGATTTGCCCGGATCATCGCCTGGTATTTCTTGTCTAAAGACTCATCAAGGTATTCCAAGAGCCCCGCGGCTAGGGCATCCTTTTGGGAAATCTCCTTGACAGCCTTGACAGCTGTTACCTCGGCTATAATCCCCTCATCGTGGGGGGGAACAACCTGGGAGCCGTCATTCCAATAAGCCTTGTAGCCGTTGTAGGCCGGGGGGTTATGGCTGGCGGTAATGACGATTCCCGTATCGCAACCGAGCTCACGCAGGGCAAAGGAAAGCTCAGGCGTGGGGCGCATCTGGGGGAAGAGATAAGCCTTGATGCCGTTCCCGGCAAAGACTAAGGCGGTGGAAAGGGCGAAGCTATCCGAGAAATTGCGCGAATCGCAGGCTATGACGGCCTTGAGCTTTTTGCCAGGGAATGTCTTGAGCAGGTAGGATGCCAGGCCCTGGGTGGCGCGCTTAACGACAAGGGAATTGATGCGGTTAAAGCCCCCGCCGATAAGGCCGCGCAGGCCCCCGGTGCCAAACTCGAGGTCGGCGTAAAAGCGGTCTTCCAGCTCCTTCCAATCGCCTGCGGCAAGGAGTTTTTCCACCTGGGCGCGGAAAACTTGATCCTTTTCATCGTCTATGTAAGCCTGAGCCCGTATCTTTATCAAACCTTGGTCCATGAAAAACTCCCTAGGGTAAAATGAGGCCCCGCGTGAGGCGGCCGCCCCTTGAATATTCGGCCCGAGTAGAGTAGCTATCTGAAGAGGAATTGTCAATGAAAGCAGAGAAGGCTGAGCGGCGGAAAAATGAGCAGGGCGCGGTGGGATTCGACGCCTTTTACGCCGCCCTCTACCCGGGGCGTTGGGAAGGCCTCAAACAGGCCCTCCTTGCCCAAAAAGAAGGGATGGAGTGGAGCCTGGGCCTTGAAAAACCCTATCGCCTTGACGGGGCTTCCATCCTTGCCGCCTTGAGTCTTGCCCCAGCCTGCTCAGGTCCCTGCATTGACCTTTGCGCCGCCCCCGGCGGCAAGAGCCTGGTGCTCGCAACCCTTATCGACCCAGCCATCAAGCTCAGCTGTAACGAGAGGTCACAGGAGCGAGCCGGCCGCCTGCGCCGCGTAATGCATGAGCACCTGGGCGCCCTCCGCGCGGCAAGCCTGGGCTACAGTTCCTTCGACGCCGCGGCCCTCTGCCGCAAACGCCCGCAAAGCTATCAGGCCATCCTCTTGGACGCGCCCTGTTCCTCGGAACGCCACGTCCTAGCCTCCCCGACCCACCTTGAGCGTTGGAGCCCGGCCCGTACCCGCCACCTTGCCCAGGCGCAGTGGGCCCTCCTCTCCTCAGCCTACCTCATGCTCCAGGAAGGTGGCAGTCTTTGCTATGCCACCTGTTCCATCAATCCAGGAGAAAATGAGGCGGTTATCGAGCGTCTTTTAAAGAAGTACGGCCAGGAAGCCCGCGTAATAGACCCCCGGCCCGATATGTTAGCCGGCCTTGCCCTTGCCCGTGAGAGGGGACTGGATCCGACCCAGGCGGCGGCCCTTGAAGAACTCATCAAGGGCGCCCAGAGCAGGGAGCAAGGCATCGCGATTTTACCCGACACAAGCGGCGGCGCTGGGCCCATCTACCTCTGTCGGGTCGAAAAAGGCCTTAGGCCCCCTGATAGCCCTCTTTAAGCCGCGAGTAGTAAGCGGCATAGGTAGCCTGCATGTAGGGGGAGACATAGAGGGCCGCTAAACCGAAGGTTATCAAAACAAGGAGCCCCCAGCCAAAGAAAGACAGGCCAAGGACAAAGAATTCCCAACGGTGCCCCTGCATCATGTCACGTGAGCGCTTGAGAGCGTCCCAGCCGTCCATTTGGGGGTTTTCCTTGAGAATAAAGGGATACTGCGACCAATTGAGGGCAAGGATGATGCCGGGGACTATCACGAGCATTCCGAGTCCTATGAGGAGGGACGACACGAGGTAGGCGACGAAGGAATTGACGAAGCAGGCGTTAAAACCCTCAAAGACTAGATCGATCTTGGTGTTTTGCCCCTCAACCAAGTTGATATAAAACCAGGATAAACCCACTAAAAGCGGACCGGTGCACAAAAGGCCGCCGATACCGGTTGATTGGGCGACGCCCACGATTGCCGAATAGATAAGTATGACGAGGATGGACTCCCCCCACTTTCCCGTTAAGGCTGCCTTAGCCTGGGCTTTGATAGCCGCCCTTTCGATAACTGCCATATACCCTCCATGAAATCAGGTTTGAAATATCTCTCTGCCTGACCTATACTCTATACTAACACAGCGATGAATAAGCGCAACTACATAAAAGACGGATTACTCGGACTCAGCGTTGGGGACGCCCTGGGCGTACCGGTGGAGTTTCATCCCCGCTTTGAGCTCGACTCCCAGCCGGTCAAGGGGATGCGGGCCTTTGGCACATGGAAACAGCCTGCGGGTACCTGGTCTGACGACACGAGCCTCTGTCTCTGCCTGGCCCAATCCCTCTGCTCCGGCTATGACCTGGTGGATATCGGCGCTCAGTTCATGGCCTGGAAAAACTCCGGGCTCTGGTCTCCCCATGGGACGGTATTCGATATCGGCAACACCACAAAGACGGCCTTAGAGCGTTTGGAGCATTCGCCTTCAGAGCCGCTGAAGGCCGGCTTGCGCCGCGAGGAGGACAACCGCAACGGCTCCCTCATGCGCATACTCCCCATCGTTTTTTACCTACGGGGCATGGATTCCGCTCAACGCTGGCGTATCATCTCCGAGGTATCCTCCATCACCCACGCCCATATGCGCTCTATCCTGGCCTGCGTCATTTACTGCGAGATAGCCCTCGGCCTTATGGAGGGCCTAAGCCCACGGCTTGCCTATGAGGGGATGAAGGCAAAGGTATTGGAAGGGTTCAAAGACGAACCGGAGCTGGCGAGTTTCCAATGGATTCTTACCCACGATATCGGCAAACTCAATCGTGACGAAATACGCTCTACCTGCAATGTCGTGGACAGCCTGGAGTCCTGCCTTTGGTGCTTTTTGGGCTCAGAGAACTTTAGCGAGGCATGCCTTAAGGCGGTCAATCTGGGAGACGATACGGATACGGTGGCTTGCCTCACCGGCGGGCTTGCTGGCCTTGCCTGGGGAGAAGAAGCCATTCCCCGGGAATGGCTCTCCGTCCTTGCTCGCCGCGCTGATATCGAGGAGCTGGCAAGCCGCCTTAGCCTCGCCTTGGCTAAAAAACCTTAGGGAGCGGGGGTATTCAGATCCTCTCCCTTTCCGCCCTTCTTCAGGTACTCCGCCTCACGCGCGTCGATTTCCTTTTCCAGGGCATCGAGCTTTTGGATGGTTTCCTTGATGGCAGGGCTATCAGAGGAGACGGACTTTTGCCCCTTGTCTACCAGGGTTTCGTAGACCTCAACCCCTAACTGCCCGGCTACCTTACGAGCCTGCCCTTGCAATTGGATAATCTCAAGCTTTAAAACGCCCAACTCGCCCAATTCCTTTGCCTTGGCGCCGGCTTTTTCAAAGAAATCCTTTGATAAATCCATACCCTGGTTCAACATGCTCCGTAGTTTTTCAGAAAATGCCACAAGCCTCTCCTTTGGAAAATCACTCCCTAGCAAAAATTTACATAGAAGCGTTTCCAAGCTAACTATAGAGCATTGGACAGCCGAAGGCAAATTTGCTAGGATGGGCAGATGGATATCCGCGTTCTCTCCGCCATTCTCTTTGACGCCGACAATACCCTCTTTGATTTTGATAGGGCCCAAAGGGAAGCCCTGCTTGAGTCCCTTGAGTTAAAAAGCAATCATCCCCAAGCCGATGAAGTCATCCATCATTATAAAACGATCAACGAAGAGTGCTGGAAGGAGCACGAACTGGGGCGAATGGACAAGGAGAAGGTAAAGCTGCTGCGCTTTGAGCGACTGCGCGAGCTGGCGGATTTTTCCCCACACCCGAGTAAGGCCTCCCATGATTTTCTTGAAATACTCTCAACCAAGGACTACCTCCTCCCCGGAGCCCTCGAAACGGCGCGCGAACTTAAGTCCAAGGGGCTCAAACTTGCCTTGGCGACAAACGGCTTCTCCCAAGTCCAGCGTGGCCGCCTGCAAAACTCCCCGCTGCGCGAACTCTTGGACGGCATCTTCATATCAGAGGAGATGGGGGTGCAGAAGCCTGACCCGGACTTCTTCCATTTCTGCCTGCGCGAACTGGACGTGCCGATAGCCGAATCCATCATGGTGGGGGACTCCCCTTCAGCCGATATCGCCGGGGCAAAGGCCCTTGGCATATTCTCCATCTGGATCAACCCCTCCGGATCAACCTATCCGGGAAACCTGCCTGGTCCGGATATTGAAATTCCCATGGTGGGGGAATTGCCCCGAGTACTGGGGATCGGCATTTAGCCATGCTCAGGGAATATCGGAGCATACTCCCCAATATCAAGAAATACGCCTGGCGCTATGTCTTTGGTTTTTTATTTCTGGTAACGGTAGACGCCATACAGCTCATCATTCCCCAGATCATTAAGCGGGCGGTAGACCTCATAGCCAGCGGGGTTTTTGAGCTTGCCGACATAGCCCGGCTCTGCGGCCTTATCGCCTTAGTGGCCCTAGCCATTTCCTGCGGCCGCTTTGTCTGGCGCCGCCTCATCTTTGGCTCGGCGCGCCGCATCGAGACAGAGCTACGCCAGAGTCTCTTTGCAAAACTCTTGAGCCTGGGCACTGACTTCTACCAGAAAAATAAAACCGGAGACCTCATGGCACGGGCAACCAACGACGTCTCTCAAGTGAGGCAAGCTACGGGGATGGGTCTGGTTGCCTTTGTGGATGGTGTATTCATGTCAATCTCCATCCTCATCGTCATGTTCGCCCAAAACGCCAAAGTAGCCCTCTTTACCGTCATTCCCCTGCCCATCATCACACTCCTCATCATAGGCTTCGGCGGTTTTGTATCCAAGCGTTTTGAGCGGGTGCAAGCTAGTTTTTCCCGTCTTTCAGACCTCGTGCAGGAAGGCCTCTCCGGTGTGCGCGTAGTCAAGGCCTTCGTGCGCGAAGATCACTTTGCCAATGAATTTTCAAAGGCAAACGACGACTACCGGGAAGCAAACATGGTCTTGGTCAAGGTTTGGGGCTTTTTCTTTCCCCTGGTGAATTTTCTTGCCGGCATCACCCTCCTTATCCTTTTGGCCGCAGGCGGGCGCTCCGTCATGGACAACCGTTTTTCCGCTGGCGATATCGTCTCCATGGTTGCCTACCTGGAGATGCTCATCTGGCCCATGCTGGGCGCAGGCTTTACCGTCAACATCATCCAGCGCGGGGCCGCCAGCTTAAAACGCATCAACGAGGTTCTCGACAGCCAGAGCGACATAGCCCAGGCCTCCCAGCCCCTACCGGGACTACCCTCAGGCGATATCGAGCTACGCTCATTGTGGTTCCGCTACCCTGGGGCCGATGATGACGCCTTAAGCGACCTGAACCTGCGCATAGCCTCCGGAAAAACCTTAGGCATACTCGGCCGCACCGGCTCCGGCAAGAGCAGTCTCTTAAAACTCCTACCTCGTCTCATGGACTGCGACAGCGGCATGATCCTCTTCGGCGGCCACAATCTGGGAGACTATGAGCTGGGAAGGCTCCGCTCTGCCTTTGGCTTTGTCCCCCAAGACTCCTTCCTCTTTTCCATGTCCATCCGGCAAAACATAGGCTTCGGCTGCGATGATCTAGGCGATGAAGAGCTTAGCCGCATCATTAAGATCTGCGCTTTGGACCGCGACCTCAATGACTTCCCCCAGGGCTGGGACACCTTAGTCGGCGAGCGGGGTCTCTCCCTCTCCGGCGGGCAAAAGCAACTGGTGGCCATTGCCCGCGCCCTGGCACTCAGGCCCCAGGTACTCATTCTTGACGACGCCCTCTCCGCGGTGGATACCCAAACCGAGGAGAAAATCTTAAGGGCCCTCCTTGCCGAGCGCCGCGGGCGGACGAACATCATCGTTTCCCACCGCGTCTCTACCCTCAAGGTCGCTGATCGCATCATCGTCTTGGAAGGGGGCTGCCTTGTCCAAGAGGGCGATCACGCAAGCCTGGTGGCAAGCGGACAGGGCTTCTACGCGGAAATTGCCCGCCTCCAACAACTGGACAGGGAGGCCGGCGATGTCTGAGTTTTTTGAAAGCGAGGAAGTCACCAAGGGCTTTGACCCGGAGATTTCACGGCGCATTCTGGGCTACGTCAAACCCTATTGGACTCTCGCCCTTGCCGCCCTCATTGCCCTGGCCCTCTCAACCCTCGGCGAGCTGGCCCTCCCCCTATTAAGCCAGCGCATCATTGACTCCGCCCTCATGCCCTCCTTTAGACGCATAAAGAACAGCGCCCTATCCGCGGCGGAAACGGCTCGACTGGGAGCGAAGGAAGGCCCAACGAGAATAGCGGAATGGGACTACTATCGGGCCGGAGATTTGAAGGGCTTGAGCGGGGCGCGCGAAGCCCAGCTTATCGCAGAAGGGAGCTTGGATAGGAAAACCTGGTATCTATTTACCCGTAAAAACGGCGTTTCTTACGCGGATATGGGGATTGAGCTCTCGGACAGCCACGGCGCCATACGCAAAGCCGCCCTCGAAAAGCTCCCCGCGCCGGAAGCCCGCCTCTTGCGCGGCGCAGACCTTGCTTTCCTCAATAAAGCCCTTTCTCTGTTTGCCCTCGTCTTAGTCCTTGTCCTCGCCACGACATTTACGCAAAGCCTCTGGACGAACCTCATAGGACAGCGGGTGATGAAGGACATCCGCATGGAGCTCTTTTCAAAAACCATGCGGCAATCCCTGGCCTTCCTCTCCAAACAGCCTGTAGGCCGGCTTGTGACGCGCATGACGAGCGACGTTGAAACCATCAACGAATTTTTCACCTCGGTTGTCGTTGCCTTCATGAAGGATCTCTCGGTCATGGCCGGCGTCATCATTGCCTTTTTTCTCCTTGACCCCCGTTTGGGCCTTATCACTATCTTGAGCCTGCCGCCCATCCTGGTGGCAACCCTGGTGGCCCGCGTCAAGGCTCGCGACGCATTCCGCAAGCAGCGCAGTTGGCTCTCCAAGGTCAACGCCTTTATCGCCGAACGCCTCTCGGGCATCCAGGTTGTCAAGCTCTTTGTCCGGGAAAAGGCATCGTTGTCTGAGTTCGAAGAGCGCAACCAAGGCCTCTTGGCCGCCAGCCTAGGCGAGATGAACGTCTTTGCCACATTCAGGCCCCTGGTTGACCTCTTTGCATCCATCTCCACTGGGGTTGTCATCTATTTTGGCGCATCTCTTTTTATAAAGCTCTCGATATCTTTGGGCACCCTCATTGCCTTCATCAACCTCATCCGCATGTTCTATTCACCGGTGATGGACATATCGGAAAAATACACACTCCTGCAGTCGGCCATGGCCGGCGGCGAGCGGGTCTTTGCCCTGCTAGACGCAAACGAGCGCATCCCCGACCTAGGCAAGAAAGAACTGGCGGCGGGCATGGGCGGCGGCATCGTTTTTAAGGATCTGCGCTTTTCCTACAAAAAGGGGGAGGAAGTCATCCGCGGCCTCTCCTTCGGCGTAAAGCCGGGAGAGCTCGTGGCCATTGTGGGTTATACCGGGGCGGGCAAGACGACTATCGCCAACCTTATCACCCGGCTCTATGACGCCGATTCAGGCAGCATCCTGATTGACGGAACCGACATCAGGGATATCAAACTGGACTCCCTGCGCCGCGCCATCCAGCCCGTGCCCCAAGACGTATTCCTCTTTTCCGGCAGCGTTACGGAGAACATAAGCCTGGGAGCGCCGATGGATATGGAGCGCATTCGCGCGGCGGCGACAACCGTGGGCGCACACGAATTTATTATGAGCCTGCCGCATGGATACGAGACCAAGCTTTCCGAAGGCGCCACCAATATTTCTTCCGGTCAGCGCCAGCTTATCTCCTTTGCTCGCGTCGTGGCCCAAGACCCCTGCGTCATCATCCTCGATGAGGCAACGAGCAGCATAGACACGGAAACCGAACGCCTTATCCAGCGCGGCCTGGAAGGCCTCCTCAAGGGCCGGACATCCATCGTCATAGCTCACCGCCTTTCCACCATTCAACACGCCCACCGCATCCTCGTCTTAGGCCACGGCAAGCTCTTGGAAGAGGGAAGCCACCAAGAGCTCTTGGTGCGGCACGGCATCTACTATGAGCTGTATAGGCTGCAATATGAATCGGGGGCAGGCAAGGCTCTCTGATGGACAAGACGAATGTAATGCGCATACTCGAACGCCTGAACATAGACTATAGCGCGGCCGAGTATGAGGTTGATCTAGCTGACCTCTCGGCCATCCATGCGGCGCAGAGCTTAGGCTTTTCGGTGGACATGGTCTATAAGACTATCGTGCTTTGCGCAGATACAGGTGAGCTCTTTGCCGCCCTCATCCCCGGGGCTTTTGAGATTGACCTAAAAAAGGCGGCCCGCGCCTTTGGGGTTAAAAAGCTGGAGCTCCTTCCCCTGCGCGAGCTTGAGGCGCGCACCGGCTATCAGCGCGGGGGCTGTTCCCCCCTGGGCATGAAAAAAGACCTGCCAACCCTTATCGATGAAACCGCCTGGCTCTGCCCTCAGATATCCGTGAGCGCCGGCAGACGCGGGCTTCAGGTTATCCTCAGCCCGGATGACCTGTGCCGCGCCTGCTCCGCTATGGCCGCCGACCTCATTTAAAGGGCCGCTCGTGGCGCAAGAGGGGGCCTAGACTCTTCCAGTCCAGGGCGATTGTGCGCGGGCCCATCACGTAGGGACCGATGGCGTAGTTGGGATAGTGGAAGGAAATGCCTGAGCCACTGACAAAGAAATTATCCACGGCAGGCTCAAGCTCTTTGACGAAGAAGCCGGCATCCTCCAAGGAAGACTGAGGCTCCAGCCCCTCTTGGCGCTTTAAGGCCGCGGTGAGGAGCTCGCTCAGACGCTCCTCGGTCCCGGCACGGAAAAAGTCAAAAAATCCCAGGGGCTTACCGCTTTCCAAGGAAAAGACGCGGTATTGCTGGGCGTAGTTGGGGTGGGCGCCCCCTGAATTTTCATACCAGTCTACGGAAAGGCAGAGAATCGACCCGTAATTATAGACGATGTCGTGGTTAATATTTTTTTCCCAGGTAAAACTCATCTGGCTCTCAGGATCATCCTCAAAGAGAGGCTCCATTTCTTGGCGGTAATCTTTTAGGTATTCGGCGCTCCGCGTGGCAAGCCAGGCTTGGGGGCTTGAGCCTGAGTAGAGCTCCTTAGCAAAGTTCGCGGCCAAGCTCGGCATGCCCCGTGGGATAAGGGCCTGGGCGGCATAGCGAACGCCCGGAGATTCAGGATCGCTTGCTTCGAGGAGAAAATTTGCGTCTATACCCCATACATCAAAACCGACAGAGGAGGAATAGTTTTCAGAGGCGGTGAGGCTTAAGCGGCGTTTTCCGTCCGGGCTATGCCAGCTACCGCTTAAGGAGGAATAATCCGAGGAAAGGCTTGCCTTGATGATGCCGGTTTTTTTCCCGTCATCGAATTCGCCGCTCGATGATTCGCTGAGCTCAAGCTTCTTCCCCTCAAGGCTGCCCGAAAGAATGATGGGGATGCGGTAGTTCTTATAAAGGTATACCCCCCTTACGCCGTCCGGGTAAAAGGAAAGATCGATCTCGACATCAAGTCCTTTGCCGATTTTCCCTGAGTAATGGCGGTGAACCGCCAGCAACTCAGGCTTTAGCGCCTGAGTCTGGCAGGGGGCGAGGGCCGCAGAGAGAGAGAACAAGAAAAAACACCGGGCAAGATTGATTTTCATGGCTATCCTTTCGGATAGCATCATAGCGATCTGGATCTTTTTTTTCCAGTCACCCCGGCTATTTTACCTTTATTCTCAGGCGTTTGCTTTCCTCGAGCTCGCCACGGAAGATTTTTCGGTATTCCAACCAAGCTTCGCCGGCCTTAAGAGCGCGGAAGAGCCTTTGCCGGCTGGCCCCGTCCGCTCCCGTCATTCCCGCCTTCATGCGCTCGGGGCTCTCATAGACAGTCGAGTCCTTTTCAAGGCTGAGGATAGTAGGGTCGGAACTCTCAACCTCGCTGTCTATGCCCACCGAGCCGTACTCGGGTGCGAGGCAGAGGAGGGATTGGCCGATGGCAAGATTGATTTCAGTTCCATCCGCGCTACTGGAGAGATCGATTTTCAGCCCTGGTGCAGGGGATTCGCAACCCAGCACGCAGAGGCAGAGGGGGGCTAAGAGGGCGACTTGTCTTCCATTCATGATTCGGCTCCTTGTTGGGGCAGTTTTTGCCCGCATCCTTCGAGTATAGGCCCTCGTTCTTTAGTTTTCCCGGCCTTTCCGCTAAAAAGCTCCCACATCAGTATGGCGCCGGCGGCTCCCACGTTGAGGGAATCCACCCCCTCTTGCATGGGAATGCGCACAGATATCTGACAGAGCTCAGTCACTTCCGGCGGAAGGCCCCAGCCCTCATTGCCCAGGCAGAGAACAAGGCTCCTTCCCTCAAGCCCAGATGCCGCATCGCGGATATCCATTCCGTCTAGGCTGGCGGAAACGAGGCTACGGCCGGATTCCCGCACAAGCTCCAGGCCTCCTCTATCGATAGAAAAAATGGGGAGATGCAGAGCAGCCCCCATTGAGGAGCGCAGGGCCTTGCGGTAGAAGGGATCTGCGCTGCCGGGACCTAAAAGGATGGAGGATGCGCCCAGGGCTGCGGCGCTGCGCATAAGGGCCCCCAGGTTATCAGGATCGCTTACCTGATACAGGCACAAGGCATGGCCGCCCCCTAGCTCGTCGGCTGAGCCAAGGGCGGGAATGGGGCGGCGCCGAGCCAGGGCAAGAACCCCGCGATGGAAGGGATAGCCGGCTAAGCTTGCAAGCTCGGCCTCGCTATGGGCCTGAGGCCGGCAGATGCCGCGGGCGGCTTCCTCCCAACGCTCCAGAGCCGCGGGAACGCAAAGCAATTCCACAATCTCAAAATGGAGAGAAAGGGCCCGCTCAAGCAAGAAGGCCCCCTCCAAAAGAAAGAGGCCCTCAGCGGCGAGGTCGCGTTCACGGAAGCTGAGGGCTTGTTGCAATCCTGAGATCACGAGAGCCCCTGGTGATACTCCTGAACTGGCTTAACCCCGCCCTTCCCGGCCCGAGAAGCCTCAATCCCCTTCACGGATGCCAAGGCGGCCGAGAGGGTGGTTATATAGGGTATGCGGTACTTGATGGCCGTCTTGCGGATATAGGAATCATCCGTGTGCCGGCGCTTGCCATAGGGTGTATTGACGATGAGCTGTACCTCCGAATTGACCATGAGGTCAATGATGTTCGGGCGACCCTCGTCCAGCTTTTTAACCACCGCGCAGGGTATACCCCGCTCAATGAGAAAAGCGGCGCTTCCCTCGGTGGCGATAATCTTAAACCCTAGGCGGACAAAAGCTTCGGCAAGCTCCTGGGCCTTGCTCCCCTTTTCATAGAGGCTCATGAGTACGGTGCCGCTGTCCGGCAGGATGCTTGAAGCGGCTTCCTGCGCCTTGTAGTAGGCAAGCCCAAAACTCTCAGCCATGCCCAGGACCTCTCCGGTGGAGCGCATCTCCGGCCCCAGCACGGGATCCACCTCGGGGAATTTCTCAAAGGGAAAAACGGATTCCTTCACCCCATAGTGGGCAAGGCCCGTAAGGCCGGACTTTCCGGCCAGTCCCATACTGGCCAGGTTCGCGCCCAGCATGAGCTGGGTGGCGATGCGCGCCATTTGGATGTCGCATACCTTTGAAACGAGGGGCACGGTCCGCGAAGCGCGCGGGTTTGCCTCAAGCACATAAACCCTTCCATCCTCAATGGCGTACTGCATGTTCATGAGCCCCACCACGCCCAGGGCTTCGGCTATAAGGCGGGTATAGCGATAGATAGTCGCAAGCTGTTCCTCGCTTATTCCCACCGGGGGGATGACGCAGGCGGAATCCCCCGAATGGATGCCGGCAAGCTCTATATGCTCCATCACCGTGGGTATATAGACATCCTTGCCGTCGCTAAGGGCGTCGGCTTCGCACTCCAGGGCCTCCTGAAGGAAACGGTCTATGAGGAGGGGGCTGTCCGGGCTTAAGTCCACGGCACGCAGAACGTATTCGCGAAGGTCAAGCTCATCTTGGATGACCTCCATACCCCGCCCGCCCAACACAAAAGAAGGCCTCACCATAACCGGGTAACCGATTCTCTCCGCCAGGGCAAGGGCATCCTCTACGCAAGAGGCCATGCCCGCCTCCGGCATGGGAATGTCCAGTTTTTCCATCATCTTGCGGAAGAGATCGCGGTCCTCGGCGGCGTCTATGGAGTCGATGCTGGTACCAAGGATCTTCACCCCGTTTTGGGAAAGTTCCCGGGCAATATTGAGCGGGGTCTGACCCCCAAACTGAACGATGGCGCCGCAGGGCTTTTCCTTTTCCCAAATAGAGAGAACATCTTCCACCGTCAGTGGCTCAAAGTAGAGCTTATCCGACGTATCGTAGTCGGTGGAAACGGTTTCCGGGTTGCAGTTGACCATTACCGTCTCGTAGCCGGCTTCGCGTAGGGCAAGGGCGGCGTGGACGCAGCAGTAGTCGAACTCTATGCCCTGGCCTATTCGGTTGGGTCCACCGCCCAAGATAAGCACCTTCTTTGGGTTGGCGCTGGCAGGTACGGAATCGCTATCGTTATAGGTTGAATAGTAGTAGGCGGCGTTTTCCACCCCGCTCACCGGAACGGCCTTCCAGGCTTGGCGCATGCCAAGGGCTAGGCGCCTCTGGCGCAGGTTTTTTTCAGGCATTCCTAACAGCATGGCAAGGTAGCGGTCTGAAAAGCCGTCTTTTTTGGCTTGAATGAGGAGCTCGTCCGGGGCAAGTGCGCCCTTATAGCCAAGAATTTTTTCTTCAAGCTCAACAAGCTCGCGCATTTGATTGAGGAACCAGGGCTTTACGGCGGTAATGGCAAAAAGCTCGTCGATGCTCGCGCCCTTGCGCAGGGCCTCATAAAGGATGAAGTGGCGCTCGCTCGTGGCCTCGCGTAGCATATCCAAAAGCTCGGCCAGGGGCCGCGCGTAAAAATCCTTGGCAAAGCCCAGGCCGTAACGCCCAATCTCCAGCGAGCGGATTGCCTTTTGGAAGGCCTCTTTATATGTCTTGCCGATGCTCATAACCTCGCCCACGGCCTTCATCTGCGTTCCCAGTTTATCCTGGGAGCCGCGGAATTTCTCAAAGGCCCAGCGCGCGAATTTGATGACCACGTAGTCACCCGAGGGGCTGTAACTATCGAGAGTCCCATCGCGCCAGTAGGGGATATCCTTGAGATTCATCCCGGTTGCCAGCTTGGCGGATATGAGGGCGATAGGAAAGCCGGTTGCCTTGGAAGCAAGGGCCGAGGAGCGGGAGGTGCGCGGGTTGATCTCGATGATGACGATGCGGTCTTCCGTGGGATTATAGGCAAACTGAACGTTCGTACCGCCTATGACGCCAATGGACTCGACGATGCGGTAGGCGTAGTCTTGAAGCCGCCGCTGGACGTCTTGGCTCACGTTGAGCATGGGGGCCGAGCAAAAGGAATCCCCGGTGTGAACGCCCATGGGGTCGATATTTTCGATAAAGCAAACGGTTATCATCTTTCCCGAACCGTCGCGGACAACCTCAACCTCAAGCTCTTCCCAGCCCAAGACCGATTCCTCAACTAATATCTGGTGGATAGGCGATGCCTGGAGGCCGCGGGCGGAGATAGTGCGCAGCTCCTCAACGTTGTAGACCAAGCCACCGCCCGAACCGCCCATGGTATATGCGGGCCGGATGACAAGGGGTAGGCCCAAGCGGCCGGCTATAGCCTCCGCCTCGGCGACGCTATAGGCAAGCTCGCTCCTGGGCATCTCGATGCCCAGGGACTTCATCGTTTCCTTAAAAATAAGGCGATCCTCGCCGCGCTCTATGGCGTCGAGGTTGACCCCTATCACTTGAACCCCGTACTTAGCCAGAATTCCGGCCTTTGACAGTTCGAAGGCAAGGTTGAGGCCGGTCTGCCCGCCTAGGTTGGGCAAGAGCTTTTCCGGCCTCTCCTTGGCGATAATCTGCTCAAGACGCCCGATATTGAGGGGCTCGATGTAGGTGGCGTCTGCCATAACCGGGTCTGTCATGATAGTCGCCGGGTTGGAATTGACTAAAATGATGCGGTAACCGGCTTGCCTCAGGGCCTTGCAGGCCTGGGTGCCGGAATAGTCGAACTCGCAGGCCTGTCCGATGACAATGGGCCCAGAACCAATAATGAGGACGGAAGATCTTGCTGATTGTGGCATAGTGCCCCATCCTATACCGGGAAAGACGGCTGGACAAGCTATTTTTGATTAAATTTTAAGCAGAGCCCGCCCGTGCCTCCCTTAGCATCTCTGAGTAATAGCGCTCCTCGATAGCGGTTCTGGGAATCTTAAGCTCATCGATAAGGCTCAGTATCTGGCTTTTAACGGCTTCAAGTTCAGCCACCCCCGGCGCCCCATCCTGCCCATCGATAACCCTCTCTATTTCCGCAAAGAAGCCAAGGGGGGGAACCTCGGCAAGCTCCACCGTCAACAAGCCCAACTGGTAGGCACGGCCGATCTTTCGCTTACAAAAATAGTCTTGTGCCCCCATCTGGCGGGCAAGAGCGAGAAAGGCTTGGGTGTCGCTTACCTGGAATTCATGCTCCTTATTGGTTTCAAAGCCCCCCTCCCCCCCCCTTTCCTTCCAGGTAACCACGGCTTGCCCGCCATCTTGACGGATCCTAAAACTCCGCCCCTGCCCCGGCTGGGACCCAGGCAGAAGAAAGTAGGCATCGGATTTATCGAAGTCCCTTAAAAAAAGCCCCTTGGCCCTCAAAAGAGCCTCGACCCCCGGAAGGTCTGACAGGTGGGCCTTCATCTCCAGTTCATAATTCATGGATCTATCCTGCACCGAAATCAGGCGGCTGTCAAAGGAGGGCTAGAGCTGGGAAGGCCCCCTGCTATATTGTAACTATTTCATTTTTGTTTTATCTTCAAAAAGCTTAAAAGTCCTTGTCCAAGGAAGGTGAAAGTGCTAGTATCTGCGGACTTGAATCAAATATTCCGGAAGGAGTACCCTCAGTCCTCCTGCCCGGTAGAGTATACGGATATCTTCGCGCGCTCGCGCAATACAGGGGCTCTATCCATCCGGCGGTCCGCCGGAAGGCCCCGGTCCGTAGGCCGGCTAGACGATGTCGGTCGGCATTCTGACCATACCAAGAGGTGCACATGAAAAGTCTCGGCATAAACGTCGGCTCATCGAGCCTAAAGATGGTTCTCCTCGATGGAGATTCGATCGCATGGTCCTCCGTCGTCCCCCATGAAGGGGACTTCCTCCAGGCCCTTAAAAAGACCCTGGCGGCAAATGCCGTGCCCGAGGGTACACTTTCCTTGGTAACCGGCAACGAAGGCCGCGGCCTCTTTGCCCTCAATAACACCATCGAGCCCCTCTGCATCGAGGCGGCCCTTAAGGCCTCCGGCCTCAAGGTAGACGCGGTGGTAACCATGGGCGGCGAAGACCTCATCGTCTACACCGTCAACGGGCAGGGCACCATCATCAACAACTTCTCCGGCAACAAGTGCGCCTCGGGCACCGGGGAATTCTTCAAGCAACAATTGGGGCGCATGGACATGAGCCTGGACGACGTGTCCAAGGTATCGCCGGACGCCAAGGTCTACTCCCTTTCCACCCGCTGCTCCGTCTTTATGAAGTCTGACTGCACCCACCGCCTCAACAAGCGGGAGGCAAGCAAGGACGATATCGTCCTCTCCCTCTCCATGGTCATGGCCACCAAGGTAGTCGACTTCCTAAAGCGCGCCAAGATCACGGACTCAGGCAAGGTATTCCTCTCTGGCGGAACGACCCTCAACCCCCACATCATCCGCTTTATCCGCGAGCAGATGCCCAACATCGAATTCATCATCAATCCGCAGTCAGCCTACTTTGAAGCCTACGGCGCGGCAATCCTCGCGCGCGAGTCCGGCTCCGCCTTCCCCGGCGGCGACAAGGTTCTTCGTTCCAACGAGATCCGCTTCGAGTACATTGAGGACCTCAATCTGGCCAAGGACAAGGTTACCTACTTCGATATCAAGGAAGGCAAGGTCCAAGCCGGCCGCGAGTACATCTTAGGCGTAGACGGCGGTTCCACCACCACCAAGGCCTGCCTGATAGACATGGAAACCGACGAGGTAGTGGCATCGCATTACGGCCGCACCCACGGCGACCCGGTAAAGGCCCTCAAGCTCTGCTTTGCCGAGATCATGAAGAAGGTGAAGGCCGATATCGGCGACGCCGCCATTTCCATTCCCCTTGCCGCCACCACCGGCTCTTCGCGCGAAATCCTGGGCGTTTTCCTTGAAACCCCCGGCGTCTACAACGAAATCATCGCCCATGCGGTAGGCACGACCCACTTTGCCAAGGACGTGGACACGATCTTCGAGATTGGCGGCCAAGACGCCAAGTACGTTCTCTTAAAAAACGGCGTGCCTATAGACTACGCCATGAACGAAGCCTGCTCCGCCGGCACCGGCTCCTTCCTTGAGGAATCCGCCTCCGGCGACCTGAACATCAAGCACGCCTCGGAGATTGGCGACATAGCACTCTCCGCCAAGGCGCCGCTCAAGTTCGGCGAGCATTGCTCTGCTTTCATCAACTCAGACATCCGCAAGGCCATCCAACAGGGCGCCACCCGCGAGGACATTACCGCCGGTATCGTCGGCTCAATCGTCGCCAATTACTTAAACCGCGTTGTCGGCAACCGCACCATCGGGGCCAAGGTATTCCTCCAAGGCGGCGTGGCTAAAAACAAAGCCGTGCCCCTGGCCTTCGCCACCCTCCTGGGTAAGCCCATTCTGGTGCCGCCCAGCCCGGAGCTCATGGGCTGCTACGGCGTCGGCCTTTTGGCAAAGCAGAAATTCCAAAATGGCCTATTGGAGAAGACGAGCTACGATATCGTGGCCATTCAAGACCAGGTGATCGATTACGAACGGGTCTTCCGCTGTAAGTCCTGCGAGAACGACTGCCCCATCCAAGTTCTCAACGTCAATGGCCACAAGTACATGTTCGGCGGGCGTTGCAACAAGTACACCAATATGCGCAAGGCTGCCAAGGACCTGGAAGTGACAGACTGGGTGCATGAGCGCTTTGACCTTATGTTCGTGCGTTGCGCCCCAGACCCGGCAGAGTTCAAACAGCAACGGGACATCGTGATAGGCATACCGCGCTGTTTCTCGGTGCACACCCTCTATCCCTTCTATTCTTGGTTCTTCCACTCCCTGGGTATACGCACCTTCCTCTCGGACGAGGTAGACCGCGACGGCGTTGCCCGCGCCGAGTCAACCTACTGTTTCCCGGCGGAGATAGCCCACGGCGCCGTTGAAGACGTGTGGAAGAAGGGCGCGGACTACATCTTCCTGCCCCACTTCCGCGACATGCCCTCCTACGAGACGACGGTTCACGCCAACTTCTGCCCCATCACCCAGGCACTGCCCTACTACATCAAGAAGGCCTTCCCGGACATCCCGGCGGACAAGATTCTGGATACGGTAGTTTCCTTTAAATTCGGCCGTGAAAAGGCCCTTGAGCACTTTATCAAGCTAGGCGATCGCCTGGGAATCAATGTGGGAGAAATCACCAAGGCCTTCGACCTAGCAAGCTCCAAGCAGGACGAGTACTTCAAGCGCGCCGCCGACATCGGCAAACGCGCCTTGGAAGAGGCGCGCAAGTCCGAGCGCCCGGTGATAGCCATTCTGGGCCGGCCCTACAATGCCTTTACCGCGGATGCCAACATGGGTATCCCGCGCAAGTTCACTACCCGCGGCTTCTCTGTCATTCCCTTCGACTTCCTTCCCTTCGAAGACGAGACAATCTACGCCAACCAATATTGGTACTATGGCCAGCAGGACTTGAAGGCGGCAAACCTCATCAAGGATGAGCCCAACGTCTATATAACCTACGTGACCAATTTCTCCTGCGCGCCGGACTCCTTCCTCCTGCACTACGTAAAATGGCTCATGGGCCAAAAGCCCTTCTTGGTGCTGGAGTTGGACTCCCACTCCGCGGACGCCGGTATCGACACCCGCGTTGAAGCCTTCCTGGACATCATAGACGGCTACCGCTCAAAAATCGCCGAGATTGAGGAAGAGCGTTTTGACAACGGACTGCGCTTTATCAACCAGAAAGGCCAGGAACTCCACGTCTTGGACACCAAGAACGGGGAGAAGATACCCTTCAAGGGTTCAAAGCGCCTCAAAGTCCTCCTCTCCAACATGGGCGACCTCTCCTCGCAGCTTATGGCATCGGTGCTCAAAGGCATTGGCGTAAACGCAGAGGCAATGCCGGTAGCAACCCGCAAAACCATCCAGATGGCCCGTTCGCACGCATCGGGTAAGGAGTGCGTGCCCTCGCACATCGTTCTAGGATCTGCCCTGGAGTTCTTCTTCTCGGAGCGCTACCGAAAAGACGAAATCTACGTTCTCTTCGTGCCCATAACTACCGGCCCCTGCCGCACCGGCCAGTACTTCGTCTTCTACGAAAACCTCTTCCGCGACCTGCGGCTGGAAAACGTGGTAGTGCTGACCCTCTCTGCGGACAACTCCTACACCGAGCTCGGGCCGGACTTTGCCAAGCACATGTGGTTCACCCTAGCCGTTTCAGACTACATGAAGGACATTCAGAACGCCTTGCGCGCCACCGCGGCCGACCCCAAGTCCGCCTTAGTCACCTTCAACAATTCCTGGCGCCGCTTGATGGATGTGGCCGAGAAGGACATCACTAAGGTCATGCCCTCCCTTCGCGAGATAGCCAGGGAAGTCTCCGCCATTCCATTGGTCAAGCAGCTCCACGACATTCCGCGCGTCCTCATCGTCGGGGAG
>JBGSOB010000019.1:0-11625 GCA_041739325.1 Treponematales bacterium | reverse complement strand
TGGTGATAAAGTAATTCTCGGCGGCGAAGGCGGCGGCTTCCTCTATGAAAGAGGGCTTATCCGCCACGGCGGCCTTGGCGACGTAACCGAGGCCCTCGGTAGCCCAGATTAGTAGATCCTGTAGCCCCGCTACTTCAGACGTTTTTCCGCAGACGCCCTTGATGGTGCAGCCTGTGTTGTTGACGGTTTCCTGACATTGAAAACAAAACATTGATTCCTCCTCTATGATGTGGCGCGTGATGGCGTCATGGTTCTTTGTTCCGCGTTCGCGTTTTTTATGACTATGCGACCTTGCCGTCTATGCCGACGGTGAGGACGCGCACGGCTATTGTTTTTCCCGAGAGGCGGACGGCTTCTTCCACGAGGGACTTGAGGCCGCGGCAACAGGGGACTTCCATGATGGCGACGGTGAGCGAATAGATGGTGTTGCGCTTGATGAGCTCGGTGAGTTTTTCCAGATAGCCGCCTGTATCGTCGAGCTTGGGGCAGGCTATGGCGAGGCGCTTGCCGCGGAGAATGTCCTGGTGAAAAGAGCCTAAGGCGAAGGCGCAACAGTCTGCGGCTATGAGGAGGTCGCAATTGTTGAAGTAAGGCGCTTGGGGGGAGACTAAGTGGAGCTGGACGGGCCACTGGGCGAGTTCCGAAGCCTGGGATCCGGTGGCCGCGGGCGAGGCTCCGAGAGGGGGCGTAGGGGTTGCAGCGCGGGGGGCAAAGGAGCGCATGGCGGAGCCGGGGCAACCTGCGTGGCCGTTGTGGGCGCTGTGCTGGCTGGGCTGGGTTCCGAGTTGTGCGCCGGATTGCTTAGCGACGTGCGCGAGGGCGGCATCTTCGTCAAAGGCAGGGGCTTCCCGCTCGATGACCTTGAGGGCGCCGGTGGGGCAGACGTCCAAGCAGGCGCCTAAGCCGTCGCAGAAGATATCCTTGACGAGGACTGCCTTATTCTCTGAATCGATGACTAAGGCGCCCTCGGCGCAGGCAGTGGTACAGAGGGCGCAGCCGTTGCAGAGCTGGCGGTTGATCTCGATGATCTTACGTTTCATGGTCTCTCCTTGCAGGTTTGGTCCGCTAAAAAAGACTCAAGGCCTTTTTTCCGTCCCTTCCGTCTGATACAGAGAGGATACACGTCTAAGCTAGGCATATCCTTGACCTGGATCAAGGAATTGAGAAAAAAGAAAAAGTTAAATATTTTTCCTCTCTTTGAAGCGCTGGCGCTTTTTACCCCGAATTCCCCTCAGGTACGAGAGAAAAGGATGAGGGCTGATGGAAGAGAGGAAAAAAAGCGAGGGGGCTAGGTTCGCGGCTAGTTTTGTGGGACGGGTGAGGATTGTCGTCCTCCTCTTGATAGCGACTCTGGGCATAAAAGCCTACGGCCAGACTCAAGGCTATAAGATCATTGATAAACGCATGTACATGCGCGATGGGCAGGAACTTTGCCAGCTTGTGATCCACCGCAGATTCGGATTGCTGAGCATTCTGCCACAGCCACGCCAGGGGGCTGCTCCTTTTACCAAAGCCCTTGTGGGTATGCGGCGGGCAGATAGTTCCGGCTCGGGGTGGATGATCGCTTTGGAGGATGGACGCATACAAAGCCTTGAAGCATCCGAGGTAGAAATTGCCGCTGCCTTTGACGCCGCAGTGCGCAGCGGCGAAGGCTCCTTCACCTATAACTCCCAGATTAAAGCCGGAGACCCGAAGTTTGACCTGAGACTCGACGATTTTGCCCTCAGGGCATGGAACCGGATCCAAGGAGTCCTTCCCGACAACAAGAAATTCCTTGCCCGATTGGGAACTTCTGAAGGCGGCGGGTTTCCCATGGCCGCTTTGGGCGATGCCGTCCGCCATGCGGGTAATGGGAAACTGGAGCTGGCCCTCATCTTCCAAAACTCTAAAGAGCGCATGAGCCTCTGCCTGCGCTGGAAACCTGAGTACTTCCGTGGGGAGGCTGAGTTCTTTAACACGCACATGGGAGGAGTGGGCGACTACGATAGGAAGGCAGCCGCTCTCTTGGGTAAATACTGGCTTGATTTTCCCAAACCATATGGGGTGATCATTCAAAATTTGGACGCTGCCCTAGCACTAAAGCCGGCCTTTCTCTACGCTATGGCGAGCGACCTCCTGCCCCTCTTTAGCCATGAGCCTCTGCTTCTAAACAATGCCTCCCAGGAAAGCGCCTCCTTCCCGTATCCGATCGGCAAAAATCTCGATAGCAAGCTTGTCAACCTCCTTGAGCCCCAGGCTCGCGTGAATCCCTATCTGGCAAGCTATCTGGACACTCAGCTTAGATTTCAAAAACCCCTTTACTCCCAGGGAGTGCGACAGGCCGAGGAGGGCATCGAAGCGGGATTCTTCCCTGAGGGGCAGGCTCAGGCCTACCTCTATCCGCAGTATCGAGAACTATCTGCGTCCGAGGGAAGGAGCCTGGCAAGCGTGGCCCTGCGCTACTACCTCTGGGGGCTTGAATACAGCGTGGAAGATTTGCAGATAAACAAAGATCAGAGCATTGTCTACGGGAACAACCTTGCCCTCGTGAGCGCGTGGATAGAGGGCTCCGCGAGCTCCGGTGAGGCGGCTTTAGCCCAGAGCCGACGCCTCCGGAACCACATGCCACAGGCTAACCCGCTTGGTCAGATTGAAAGCGAGGCACAAGCTGCCGTAAAGGCCGAATGGCCTTTACTCACACTCATTGACGCGGATATGAGAATAAGCCCCTTCAAAAACCCGGCTGACGGTTTTGTGGCGGGAAATCCCCTGCCCTATGTTGTAGGGGGCATAGACAGCCCACGGAGCTTTGCTTATAAGCTTGTACAGCAGAGGACGGCCCGGGAGGCCCTTAAAAAAAAGCCTGCGGACGCTTTGGGCTTAAGCACTAAAGCCTTTGGTATGAATAGTGGCCTTGCCCCTGCCTCTGAGTCTATCGAGAACTATTGGAAATATGGGAATCCGAAAGATGCGAGCTTAGAGAGTCTTAGCTCTGCCTTGGGAGGATTGGAAAATAAGCAAGCCAGCATACCAGAACATAAAACTCTCAAGCCCTTTACCCCCTTTGTCCCCGATGAAAAAAAAAGCAAGCCCGACATGGTCGCCGGGGTGGACGCTCTGGGATTTTTCTTAGGTAGCCTTGCCATGACCGAATTCTCCTCTGCTTTTACGGGGCCGGCTGGCTCCCAAAGCGCTCGCGCCCTCTCTGATTACGACAGCTTCTACGCCAGCAACAAGAGAAGGCCCGGCCTCGATGACGAAGGATACCCCATCTTTGCCCTGAGCGAGGGCTTTAGGGGCAAGGAGAGCGGCGGATACCGCCTGCCCCGCCTTGCCTTTGAACGCACGAGCGTGCTTATTCCCAGCCTTAGCCAGGCGCGTATAGGCGATATCGTCATGCACTACGGCGATGCCGATGAAGATTTCTCCAAGCGCATCCTCGCTGATAGTTCAACACCCGATATCGGCTTTATCGTACGTTATGCCGCAGTGCCTGAGGACTGCATCGTCCTCCACATGAGTTCCCAGACAAAGCGGGTAAAACTAGACAGACTCTCTGATATCCTTGCCCAGGGGAAGAGCAAGGGGCAGGGCTACCACCTACGCCGCGTTCTTATTAAAGGCGCTACAGTTCCCGAACGTGCGGAGAGACCCGAGTGGGAACTCCTCGACAATGAAGTAGTGACGATGAGCCTGGGCTTGGATTTCAGCCAAGCTAAGCCCCTTCATGAGCGCTGGATACCCAACACCGGGCAGTACCGAGGCTTTAAGCTCCGCGCCGGATTTTTTAACCGCGCCGGCCGCTCCTTAAACTGGCAGGACGTATCTACGGCCATGCCCAGCCTCAGCCTAGCCCTGAACGGATGCGTCGATCGCGGTTATGACCCGACAAAGGCCAGTCAAGATAGCTATGGCAATATTTTCAATAACCAGGGTGATGGATTCGAGCTCGTACTTAAGGGAAGCGGTGACTTTGAAGAGAGCGCAGCTCTCCCCCTCCTACGCTTCCGCCGCCCCCTCGGCGGTGAAACGTCTGATGTTTATCAGATAGAAAGCCTCAATCTAAGCATCATAGGCGACGACGGAAAACTAAAATCCCCCTACCGTTGGGAAGGCAAGTATGAAAAAGGCATGAATACCCTCTCCATCGTCTCCACAACCAATCCCGAGCTACGCTATACGAGCTTTGGCATCCGCCCCCTTTCCGCTAGCGGGGCGCGTCCAGGGGATGATATACTTCTAAGCATGAGTCTGAAAAAGTCGGAAACCCTCCACTCAGACAAGCTCGACGCCACAGCCGGTGAAGACTCTTACCTAGCCGTTTACGACGCAAAGATGCTCTGGAGAGCGAATTTGTATATTGAGGAAACGCCTGAGATTAACGATTGGAACCGACTGCATCCTTGGAACGCCCCCGCTTCTGGAAACACTGGGCCTAAATGGTGGAGTGACGCCTGGGGGCACAACGAGTGGAATCTGGCATACTCATTTCCTGCCGGAACGCATAGTATTGATGCAGGATCAAAGGATTCAGGATGCCAAACTATTTTACCGCATTCATCATATTGGTGGAAGGAAGGCAATGAATTTAATAAAAGTGTCGCGTATAGCATGGAGTGCCATGATAGCCCCTTTGAGTTTAATCAAAAGATGGACCAGCAAAAGGCGCTCTTGCATAACGCTTTCTACACGCGTCTAAACCCATATAATAAATCGGTAATGGTTAGAGGTAAGCCTGAACCCACGCGCTCAAGCTGGTCGAGCACGCTCGCCCCACTTGTAACTGACCTTTCTTCAGGGAGTGATAACCCATGGTATAATTATCGGAAAGAATCGAGTGGTTTCGCTCTCTCTGCTGGTCCCGGATTGCCTCCTGGATTCCCCGCGATGACCTATTATCCCTACAGACCAGGCCTTAGCTCTGCGGAAGCGAATACGCTTGAGAATAGGCTGAGATCAGCTGGGGTTGATTGTGTCGGCCTTGTTCAGCGAGCCTTGAGCTATCAAGGAGAGAGTTATGCCCTCTCAAGTATTGGCGGCTATACCTGGACATCAACCGCGCAGGGGAGTGGAACAAGGACAGCCCCAACGGTAGCGGCTGATGGCGGGCTGTGGAAAATCATGGAAATCATGGCTAAGGAAGATCGGAAAAAAGATCCTATTACTAATGAATGGATTTATCCGAAATTGTCACAGGTGGTCCCTGGGGACATAATTTACTATCCAGGGCATACGATGATGGTGGCTGATATCACAAGAAGCGGATCTGGAGATGTCCGGCCTGAGGATGTAAGGATTATTGAGGCTGTGCATTGGAAAGGCTGGGCTGTGTTTGGGGTAACAAAGAGAAACAAGCTCAAGAATTACACCGATGGTGATGTAAAGAGTGCTTGGGTTATAGGAAGGTTGAAATGAAAAGTCCATTTTCTATGCGTTATTTCTGCATGATGCTTTTTTCAGCTTTGCCTTTGATTGGGCAAAATATTGAGGTGTATCCCCTGGTGAAGGCAAAAACCTTTGAAATTGGGGCTTCAGAGACTCAGTTGGGGTATGATCCGACTCAGATTGTTATTAAGGGGCCGACGGGGATCGGATTTTCGGGTAAAGGTGAACTCTATATTCTGGATTGTTTTAATGACATGTTAAAAATAAGCGATGATAAAAGAGGTATCTATGAATCAATTAAGATCAAAGATAGTTCATGGACTCCTATCACGTTAATAGCTATGCGCGACTATGTTTTTGGAATTAATAGGGATAGAGCGAGTTACATTGGGAAAGATGGAATTGTAAGGAATTTGATCTGGTATAAAGATGGGGCGAAGGAAATACAGGTATCAGTAATTCCAGGTTTCTGCTTTTCTATGGCAAACGATGGGCTAGAAGTTTTTGTTTTAGACGAGCGGGAAAAATCTGGGTATAGAAGCATAAAACAAGAAGCAATCAATACCCTCTTAAACGATCCGCAGAAATGTGGGCTCATGGGTGTGGACATAGATGGGGAAAATAGGCTCTTTCTGAATGGGGAGTTGGTGACAAGGGATTATGATGTATATATAAGGTATTGGATGGAAAAAAATAAAGTTATAAGTCCAAGGGATTTTTGGCAAGATAAAAGACATGCATATCCGCCTACAAGTGGAACATCTAGCGGTGTCACCTATTTTGGTAAGGATGCTAAAGGAAATCAATACTGGAGTGAGGTAAGTGAGTACGTTAGTGTTTTTAGCAATCAAGGTTTTGTGATTGACTATTTTAGATACGATTTCTCAAAATCAAAAACCCTCCCAGCCGTCCACCCCTGTGGCGACGTCTACTTTCTCGACTACGACAAAGACGGTGTCTACCTTTACCGTGTAGAAAATGTCTGGGACAAACAAGGCCGGGCCTTCTGGCATACAACAAACGCTACGGTAACAGCCCCCAACGTGCGCCTCCGTAAGACTCCAAGCTTGACTGGCGCTGAACAGGGTTTCCTGCAGACTGATGAGCGGGTGGCTATTCTTGAAACAAGTAAAGAACTGACAATCGTAGGCGCAATGAAAGCTCCCTGGTATAAGGTAAAGACCAAGAGCGGGGTTACGGCATGGGCCTTTGGAGGCTTCATAGAAAAGGACGAGGAGTAGTGCACACGGCCATAAGAAGATCTAACGAGCATGGGTCCTGTCCGGGAAAAAATCTCCAGCCACGAGGTGCTTCCTTAACGGGTAGGCTCAGAGAGGGCACAACGTCCAGCAATTCGTGTCTGAAGATTTTTTCCCGGCCACCCATGCTTGCTTGAGTTTTGATGGTCGTGCTTTCTAAGCCTCGCCCCCTCTCCTCGGTGAACCTGGCGGAGAAGGCGCGGAGCGCGTTCTTAAGATAGTGACAGTCACTTTTCAAAGGGCTAACGAGCATATGTCCTGTCCGGGAAAAAATCTCCAGCCACGAGGTGCTTCCTTAACGGGTAGGCTCAGAGAGGGCACAACGTCCAGCAATTCGTGTCTGGATCTTTTTTCCCCGCCACACAGGCTTCCTTGCATCCCGTATGGGCGTGAATGCTTAATTCAAGCCCCCTCTCTTCTGTGAACGTTTGTAGAGAACGCGCGCCGCGCGTTCTTCTTAGCGAAGCTCGGGTACGTACAAGGGGGAAGCGGAAGACCCCGCAGGCGCGTAGCTACGGCAAGGGCCGGGCTCTTTGAGACCGGCTTTCAAAAAAGCTTGGCGCCGAGGAGGCTGGAGCGAGGGGGAACCGCATGCTAGAGGGAGGCTGCGGTAGAGCCGCAGCCTCCCTCCGCAAGATGCCAGGGATACCCGCCCTCAAGTCTTCGCGCTTTGTGCCGTGAGCGCTCTTGAGCATGGGTGGCATAAAAAAATCATCGTAGCGCGTCTTAGCAAGCTCTGCGCAGCGTTAGCGCTACGATGATTTTTTTATGCCAGGCCCTATGCTCTCCAGTTTTAGGGCACAAAGCTCGAAGGCTCTAGGGTGTGTTCCCCCCCATTGGTTCCAAACTCCATCCAGCGTTCGGCCCTTCGCTGGGGGGCTTTTTGTGCAACACGGCTCCGCCGCTTTGGAGGGCGTGGAGGGCGTTTGATCTGCGATAGCGATTCCTGATCCGATAACCGGGGCCTTGTGAAAAATCGAGGCTCCATTTTCCGCTTGACCAGCCTGTTTCGATCTTGCCCGTTCCGGCTTGGTCCTTGTTGTCCTCGAGGTGGATATAGTTGCCGCTTGCCTTGTTTTTAATGCGGTAGATGTTTCCCGCGTCCTTTTCTAGATACCACAGCGAGGCGTCGCCTTGGGCCTTGCCTAGTTGGAGGGCTGACGATTTCTCGACGAGGTAGTCACCGGTTGCAATGTGTTTTATTCGGTAGGGGAGGGTGGCTTGGAGCGCTAGTGGTGGTTGGAGGGTTTGGAAGCTTAGGCCTTCCAGGGGGCGGTCGACGGTGAGGGTTTCGAGGTCTTCCCACACGAGCACGCTGTTTCCTTGCTTGTAGTAATACTCGTTTCCCAAGGGGTCTACGCACATGAGCTTGAGCTGGTGCACTTCATCTTTGGGAATGAGGAAGCTGAAGGCGGCCCGGCCTTCGGCGGAGATGGGCTGGCTTTGGTTTTCATAAACGGAAAAGCCTTTTGTGTTTCCGCTGTTGAGGGTGTAGGCGCTCAGTTTGTAGGGCCCCTGACCCACGGTGGGAAGATATGTCTTGGGAACGATGATCTCCCCGCTTACCCTGTGACCTTCTAGGATGACAAGGTCTATGCCCGCGACCCTTCCTTTTTCCATGTTGATAAGGCCAGCCTTGGCGCGGAAGGATGCCATGCCGGAGGCCGACCAGTAGCCGCTCTTGATGAATGGGCTGGCGTTTATGGAATAGCGGATTCTCAGCTCTGAGCGGTCGATCGATTCGTTGAGACTGAGGTTATAGTCTAAGGATGTAGCGCCGGCGGGGAGCTTGAGCTTGCGGCTTATGGCCTTGGCTTCCGCGGCGTAGAGATCGATATAGACATCGCGGTCTTCAGTAAAGGGGCTGGCGCCGGGGGGGAGCTTTAGCTGGCCTGTGATGGAGTAGTGGCTTGTCGAAACGCGCAGATTGAGGCCGATGATGTCGGCGGGGGCGTAGGCAATGCTCTCTGCCTTTACCGCGTCGGCGTCCTGGCCGGATTTGGTGTAATAGCCGGTTTCTGCGCAGCCCTCAAGTTCGATGCGATAGGAGAGCTTCATCCCGCGTTGCGCTTTTTCCCTATCCGCTTTGAGGAGGAAGAATGCCGTAGACTGTCCTGCGGCAATGCGGAAACGCCCAGATGCACCGCTGCTTTCCTCCTTAACTTGGACCTCCACGCCGCCTTCCGGCGCGACCCTGCCGGCGGGGAGTTCTATCTTGCCGCCTAAGCGGATAAAACGGGGATGTGCCATGCGGGCGCGATTGGGGTATTCGCGATCAGTGAGGGAAAAGACCCCAGAAGTTGCCGGCGCGTCTTTTTGACGGGCTTGGTAGGAATAGACTTGGGAAGGTATGTTCAGCCAGGAGTAGCCTGCCCAGTTCCATGTAGCGTCGACGTAGTACCACAGGCCGTTTATCTTGGCGGCGTTCCACACATGGCCGGGCGCGCTTAACTTCCGGGTTTCTACCCCGGCTTCTCCCATCATGAAGTGGAAGGCTTCCGAAAAACTGGAACATTCGGCAACGCCGTAACTGATGGGACCGATGAGGGAATTCCAAATTTCACCAAAGCTTTCTAGGCCCTTGCTTCCCCGCTCGGGGCTAAAGTAGTGAACGTTGTCTGATATCCAATCGTAGATGACAAGCTGTTTTTCAAAGTCGCTCATCCAGGGCTTAACGATCTCCGCTAAAACCTTGCGGGCCTTGACGCGGGCCTTTTCCTCGTCGCTTTCACGCTCAGCTTTGCCGTCCAAGGCGGGAATGACGATATCGATGCCCGTCATGAGCCGCCCATCGAGTGGGAAGAGCTTCACGGCTTTGCCCTCGATGTCGTTCACTCCTTGGGAAAAGGGGACGATTCCCTTATGCCCGAGGTAGCCGGAGCGCAGGAGGCCGGAACCCCAGCAGAGGTAGCTTAGGGCGTAGTCTTTGCCGTCCGCCTCGATGGGCATATTGAAGTAGAAATCCGCCGAGCGCCTTCCCTTAGTTATTTTAAAATCAATGGCCTCGTTGAGGGGGGCTAGGAATTCGCTGTTGCGCACAAGAATTTTGACGCTGAGGTCTTCCTTGAGTTCGGGGTAGGATGGTGGGAGGGAAATCCGTCCCTCAAACCTTGTAAATGTGCGCGGCGTTTCCAGCCCCAAGGGGACAAAGCGCTCAGGCGGGCAAAAGATGGGATTGCTCAGGGCTAGGGCTCCGGCTTCTAAGGCTAAGGCCGCCGGATCTTGGCTACCTACGAGGTAGCGCAGTTCCGCGCGGTAATAATCTCCGGGCTTGGCCGTATCCATGAAGGTGAAATCAGTATCCGCTTTCGTGAAGGTTTCAAACTTGAAGGGTTCGGCGTTTTTATATACCGCGATATAGGATGTATCCTTACTCAAGGCTTTGGGATCAGCGCCGCGAACGCTTACCGTGAAGGAAAGGGGGGCGCGAAGATCCGCGGGGTCTATGCTGTCTCCCATCATGTATTCCCGCTTGCCCTGCCGCGCGGTAAAGAGGATACGCGGTCCCTCTGTGCTATAGCTTATGAAGGCATTGCCGCGCTTGAGGGCTCGCAGAATGTCGAGTCCGCTTTTTGACTCGGCGTAGACCCAAGTGACGGCGCGGCTGTTTCCCGGGGCAAGGTCGTGGATATCCGTTCCGCTGAGCATAGTAGGCCGCCTGCCTGAGTTGATAAATTCCTTATAGAAGTTTTGGGCAGCTTTGAAATCGGCATCGCCTTGGCGAGGGCCGTTCCATACCTCGATACCGTCCGCCTCATGGCTTATGGCTATGGGGTAGAGCCAATTGTAGGTGTCGGTTAAGGGATGATTGATGGAAAAGAGGATCTCTTGATCATCCGTAGAGAGTGCTCTGCTGAGAGATATAGCGCTAGGAACGTCGGAAGAGCTTCGCTCGTCAAGCGAAAAGTCCCCGAGGCTGGCGGAAAAACCTGTGAAGTCGAAGGTTTTGTTTGACCAGATGTTGGCGTGCCCCGTCCCGCTCATGCTTTGATTCATCGTCCATTCAAAACCGTAGAGGAGGGTGAGCTTGTTCGAGACATAGGCCGGGTCCGACCAGTGCTTGTTTGTGTTGTGATCTGAGAGAACGAAGAAATCCAGACCCTGCTCTTCCGCGTTTTTAACCATGTCTGCCACGCTTGCCTTGCCGTCGCTGACAGTGGAATGGGCATGGAGGTCTCCCTTGTACCAGCTGCGTTTTGGGGCGGAAGGGCTCAGCGCCGCCGGTTTGAAACTTGCGCTCAGCGGTCGGGTGTAAACTCGGAGCTTAAGCCGCGAGCCGCCGCTCAACTGGTAATATTCAAGCTTTAGTTTATGCTCCCCCGGCTCAAGGCTCGTGGTATAGCTGCGGGTGTCGGTTCTGAATTCGGCCCCCCACCATTGGATGCCAAGCTTGCCGTCGATAAAGAAGCGGGCCCCGTCATCCGCATCTACAATGAAGGTGCAGATTGACCTCTCGCTGAGCGTAAGGCTCCGCTCAAAGCGGGCAGAAAAATTCTTGTTGGGCAGACCAGGGGCAGGAGCCTTCCCCGCCCAGTCGAAGTTGAGCTCCGCTCCGGTCTCTAGGCGCGTGAGCAGGGGGGCACCGCTTAAGTCCACGTTGGGATAGTACTCGGCCTGCCAGGAAGGCCCTTGGCTAGGCTCAAGCCCAAAGAGCGACGCGCACAAAAAGACCAGGGTAAAGACGACAAGGCATTGCTTCATAGTCCAAAGTCTAGTTGAGAGCTATCCTGAATACAAGGAAGAATAGGCCTGCCACGGCCATAAGAAGTTCTAAGGAGCATGGGTCCTGGACGGGAAAAAATCCCCAGCTACGAGGAGCTTCCTTCACGGGTAGGCTCAGAGTGGGTAGAACGTCCAGCAATTCGTGTCTGGAGATTTTTTCCCGTCCACCCATGCTTGATTGAGCATAAATGGCCGTGCTCCCTTAACCTCGTATCCTCTCCGCAGGGAACTTGGAGGAGAACGCGCGGAGCGCGTTCTTCTGGGCCTAATCCCTGCAAAG
>JBGSOB010000225.1:0-50610 GCA_041739325.1 Treponematales bacterium | reverse complement strand
GGCTGATGCCAGGGACTGGGAGCCGGAGTTGCGGGCCCCGTCCATAAAGAGAAAAACGACGATAAAGATAAGGTGTACGAAGGGAAACATAAAAACGACGCAGCCGCCTAAGAATTCCGAGCCCAGGGGCTCCTTCATTCTTCTATGCAGAGCGACTGTCTTGATGTTCATTGAGATAAGCCCCAGGACCTCCTCCCACCAAAAACCAAGGAGGATGAGCCCAGGCGGCCAGCGGAAGACAAGGAGTCCGAGGGCAAAAAAGACGCAGGAGAGGAGGCGGCCCAAGATGGGAAAGAGTCCTTTTCGGCTAAGGTTCATAGTATGAACGATAGGCCGAAAAGCCCTTTATTGCAAGCGCGCCCGCCTGAGCCTTAAGGCTTTTCCTTAGCCTACAGTGCCTCCGCCGCGGCGTAGATGCGCGTGTAGAGGTCGGCTATTTTTTCCGTGTCTACGGACGAGAAGGCAACGCGCAGGGTCTTGGCGTCTAGGGCTATCGTGCCGATGCCCTCGCCCAGGAGCTTCTGCCGCAGGGCCTCGGCGTCTATCCCCACGCACTCAAAGCACATGAAGTAGCCTGAGTTGAAGGGCTGGGGAATGAGGCGCTGGCTCTTGAGATTGGCCAGGGCGGCGCGGACAGCCTGATAGCGGCCGTACATGATCTGCCGCACTTCGGCTTTATTTTCCGCGTAACCGGGGGCGGTAGATGCCTTAAGAAGGATGTACTGAGCCGCGCCGGAGCAAGAGGAAACCGATGAGCGGATAACGCCCATAAGCTTCTTTACCAGGGCCTCATACTGGGCCGCGCTCATAGCCTTGCAACCGAAGGTCATAAAGCCGGTGCGGAAGCCCCAGACGTAGTCTTCCTTTGTCGGGCCGTCTATCTTAACCGCCAAAACCTTGGGGGAGAGGGTGGCAAACTTTGAGAAGAGGGACTGGGTTTCCACCGCGTCCTCATAGAAGAGGCCGAAGTAGGCGTCGTCGGTAACGGCAAGCACGTCTACCCCGGAATCCGCTACACGCTTGACCGCATCCACGATTGCCAGGGCTTCGGCCTTAGTCGGGCTGTAACCGACCGGGTTATTGGGGAAGTTGAGGATAAAGGCTACCTTGCCGTCTTTGACGTTTGCCTTGAGGGCTTCCTCGAAGGCGGCTACGTCGAAACTGCCGGAAGGGGTAAAGGACCTGAAGGTAACCATGGTGGCGCCCACCCGCTGTTCCATGATAAGGCTGTAGTTCTCCCAAAACATGCCGGCGGTGACGATGGCTTGGCCTGGGTCAAGGAACATTTCGCAGGCGTAGGTGACGCCGGGGGTGAGTCCGGGCACAACCACGGGAAGGGAAACGGCTGAAACATCGAGGGAGGGGTTTTTCTTGCCCATCTCCACCAACCACTGCTTGCGCAGGGCAAGGACGCCCGGGGTTGGGGCGTAGCCCACCGCCTCGTTGGGCGTAAGGTGGGGAAGCTCAGCCTGGACGGCATCAAGGATGATAGCCTTGCCGCCCAAGGTGGCGGCGCCGATGGTGGCGTTGTGGAGCTTAGCCTTCTCTCCGGCCTCCGCGGACTGGGCGATGATTCCCTTGGGGAAGTAGATACGCTTCCCGAAGGCAGAAAAGAGCCGGGAGGCGCTGGTTCCGGCAAGGACCTCGTTCAATTCTTGGGCAAGTGGGTGGTACATAGGCTATTTCTTAATCGATATGCATAAAAATGTCAAGTATCCGGGCTGTTTCTGCATATTTATACAGCTGAAGTAGCCACCTCAGAAACATGCCCGCTTTAGGCAAAGGAACTAGGAGACAGAAGCATAGGCATGTTCTAGAGACATAAGGATGGAAGCGTCGCGCTCCTCATGGAAGATGTAGACAATGCGCCGTTGAAACACCCCTTCCAGCGCAACCGTGATGGGTCTATGCAAAAGCTTCATAGATTCCGTGGCAAAGCCCCGAATCTCCAGCCGTGGGCTTTTTTTAATGATGGGTTGGGCGGTGGCGTAGCAACGCACCACGGGGCGGCTCTGCCAGCGATTTGAGGAAAGAATCCGCCCCACCTCCCACACCAGGCTCTTGTCAGCTGAATAGGACTGCAGGATGACAAAATCGTTCTCACGGATTATTTTTTGGTTTTCACAGAGGCTCATGGAGATATAGTCTAAAAATTCCCGCACGATCCTGTCGGGGTAGGTAAAAAAGGCGTCATTAATGATATGCCGTACGGCTTGCGCGGCCGTCAGGGCCACTTTGCCAGGGCCAGAGGTGGTGAGCTGTGCAAATGCGGAGGCAATAGAGAGGATGGCGATATCCTCATCGTAGTGCATTCCCTTGTGGAGGTTGGCCAACTGCTCGGCTACATCCTTTTTAACCGCGTTCCGCAAGCCTTCATTACTATAGTTTTGGGCAAAAATTCTCAGCTTCTCCCTCAGCCACAACACATCCGGGTAATTATTGCACTCTGCCATGGTTTCGAGTAAGGGGCGATGCTGAGACAGGATGTTGTATTTTACCGCGGGGCTCAGGTTTTCATCATGAGCGATGAGGATATAGCTAAAAAGAGGGTAGCTTTGGAGCTGAGGATCCGCGGGGGAGGCTTCGCTTTGAGCCTGTTTCGGCTTCAAACATCGTTTTCCCATGTCGCAGAGGAGGGCGCTAACCATTAAGTCGGTCACTATTCTGTCGAATTCCCGGCGTTCGCGGTTGTTTTGAGCCTTCATTCCCCGGGTTTTCATGGCCATGGCAACGACTGTCCGCTTGACCGCCATCTCCGGCTCGGGAAGGAGGTCCATCCCGCCCATAAGCTCGATAACGTTCACAAGACCGTTCATTGCATCCGGGTGGGCGTCAAAATCAAGGAAAAACCCCTTTAGCTCTGCCTTAATCGTTTCTGACCTGCCTGAAGCAAGGGGACTATCCCGCAATTCCTCAAACAAGTTTGTCGTAAGCTTTGAGAGTTCCTGCGCCTTGACTTCGCTGATGAGCTTGATATTGGAAAGTCCGTCATCTGTCTGACACAGGGCTTCCGGCTGAGGATCTTTCGCGGTAGAAATAGGTTGCCTAACGACTGCATCACCAAAGAGCAAGGCTTCCTCATGCGCGTTGTAGAACATTCCTTGGCCAAAAAAAACATGGAGACGATCCATTTCCGCGTCGCTTGCGTTTTTCTTTGGGTTGATGAGGACCTGGCCCTGGTGGTTATACAAACGCGCGTTAATACAGCGGCTTGTCTTGAGAATTTCATACATTTCAGGGGTGAAAGCTTTGCGCGGGCCATCCATGGGCTCAGAATACAATGACTCTATGGGAGGGTCAACAAAAATCGGAACTTAGGTTACAGGGTGGACGAGCTAGATAATTTCGCCGGAAACGAATCGCTGGGTAGCCATTCCCTCAACATCGATGAGGAGCTCGCCGCCAGGTCCCAAGCCGTGCAGGACGCCCTCTATTACCCGGCCCTGCTCCGGCAGACCGTCTAAGAAGCGGATTCTATCTCCCTTCCTGTACAATCGCTCCTCGATCTGGGATATCCAATCAGTGGATTCAAAAACCCCCTTGAGCTGGGCTATGAGGGCTTCTAAAAGGGAGAGGGGCGTAAGGGGCCGGCCCAGCTCAGCCTCTAGGCTGGTAGCCGGATGCCGTAGGCCTGGGGGGAATTCCCGCGCCCCACAGTTTATGCCCACCCCGGCGTAATACCAAGAAGAGGCGGATTCGCAAAGAATGCCACAGGCCTTGCGGTCATGGATAAAGATGTCATTGGGCCACTTGAGCCGCGGCTGGAGCCCCAGACCATGGATGTCGGGGCAGGCCTCAATAGCCCGGCATACGGCCAAACCTACCTTGAGGGGAAAGGCCGAGGCTTGAACGAGGTCCAACTTAAGACAGATTGTGAATAAAAGATCTCGGCCGCGTTCGCCCAGCCAGGAACGGTCACGGAAGCGGCCACGCCCCCCGCTCTGGAAATCCGCAACTACCAGGGAGCCGCTTGGGGCCCCGGCGGCGACGATTTCCCGGGCGTCATCCATAGTGGAGACGCTCTCCAAAACATGAAAAACCGGGGCCTTAAAGGCAGAGGCGAGATTAAGTTCGCGATAGCGTTCAGGAAGCTCCGGCATCGACCCTAATAGGTGTAGCGCACCGAGCGCAGGGCCACGCGGAAGGGCACGCCTTCGGCGTCTAAGTTCAGGGTAAAGAGGGGGAAGCCTTCGTCCTCGGTGTAGAGGAACTGCGGCAGTTGGAGCTTGTAATGCACCCCCTGGCCGAAGTAGTTGCTCAAGAAGGAACCGGCTATGACGTTGAGCAATTCCAAGACCGAATCGTCCTTGTCCGGGCTTTCTTCCCAGTCCCCGGAAAAGAGGGTCTGGATGATGCGCTCGCGCAGGGCCGCGGGAAAAAACACCTGTATCTGCACAGAGAGGGGCTTGAGCACGTCTATCACCGCGCAGACCTCATCCGCCTGAGCCGGCACTTCCCCGGCCGCCCGGCTTATGTCTACAAAGGTCATCTCGGCCAGGGTGCTGACAACGGCCGCCTCTAGGGCCCCTTGGGCCTTTTCTACGTCTATTCCCTCTACCATACTTAGTCTCCCAAGGCTTCCCGGAGCTTGGCCGGGGATACGGGCTTCTTGACGATTCCGGCCACCCCGTAGGAGCGTAGCTCAGCCTCGACCTGGCTATCGGCGATGCTGGAAACGACTATGATGGGCACCCCGGGACTGCGCGACTGCCCGCGCAGTTTGCGTACGAAGGTGGCGCCATCCATCTTGGGCATATTGATGTCGGTAAGGATGAGGCTCATCGGCTCGGCGGATTCCAGCAGGGTCAGGGCGTCCAAGCCGTTCTCCGCGTAGTGGAATTTTTCAACCTCATAACCGGCCATCTCCAGGCAGCGCTGGATGATCATGCGCGAGGTCATGGAATCGTCTATGATCAATACCTGTTTGAACGCCATTTCGCCAGGCCTCCTATATCGTCTTTTTCTGGTTGCCGGTGGATATCTCCACCTCGCCGGTCTCGATATTGAGCGACACCGTTCTCGATATATTGCCGCCAACTTCCTCGGCAACCGGGCCGAGCATGCTCTTCCACAGAATCTTCTTCACGGCTAAAAGATTGCGCTTACCTATGTCAAAGAGCCCCTCCGGGTCCATGGTTTGCGAGCCGCCTGCCAGCTTGACCCAGAGGTTGTGGCGTTGCACGCCCTTAGCCTTCATCTCCTCTATCATGAGGGGCAGGCCCACGTCCGCGAAGTAACCGGGGTGGGTCATCGCTTTTTCTCTATTGATGCCGGCCTCAGGCAGGGCAACGTGGATCATTCCCCCCACCCGCAACAGCTTGTCGTAGATGATGACGGCTACGCAGGAGCCCAAGGCATAGGTCTTGAGGATGTCGGCCGGGTCTGAGGAAACCTTCCACTCGCCTATGCCTATCGTATGCAGGGTCATGCCAGAGCCCCTCCTATGCCATGCCGCGCAGGCATTTGATGATTTCGTCTGTCATAGACCCCAGGCCGACGAGCTTTTCCGCGCCGCCACACTCATAGGCCTCCTTAGGCATGCCATAGACTACCGAGCTAGCTTCGTCTTGGGCCAGGCAACGCGCTCGCGCGCGGCGCATATTGAGCATTCCCTCGGCGCCGTCCTTACCCATACCGGTTAAGATGACGCCCACGGCGTTATCGCCCACCTCAGTAGCCACGGAATCGAAGAGAACGTCTACCGAGGGGCAATGGCCGTTTACCTTTTCCCCGTGCCGGCACTCCACGCGATAAACGCCGCCCGAGCGCCGCACCCGCATATGGTAGTCGCCGGGGGCTATGAGAACCTGGCCGCGAATGACGCGGTCACCGTCGCGGGCTTCCCGCACCTCTACCGCCGACTGCTTGTCTAAAGCCTCGGCGAACATCTTGGTGAATACCGGCGGCATGTGCTGAACGATAACCGTGCCGGGCATATCGGGCGGAAAGGACTCGATGATGCTATGCAGGGCGACCGTTCCCCCGGTTGATGCGCCAATGGCGATAACCTTGTCGGTAGAGCCTGAAAGCACGCTGGTGGAGCGGGCGGCCGCGTTGCGCGCCCTTAGGCTTTCCCTGTCGAGGTCCAGGTTGCGCCACTTGGAAACGTCTACCTGGGCTACCGCTTTGACCTTTTCACGCAGCTCGGCGAGCATGGAGCGCAGACCGTCGGCAACGTTGGCCTGGGGCTTTTGCACAAAGTCCACCGCCCCTGCCTGGAGGGCCTCCATGGTGATGCGCCCCCCTTCTTTGGTCATGGAGGAAACCATTAATACCGGCAGGGGGTACTGGGGCATGAGGCGGCGCAGGAATTCCACCCCGTCCATGCGCGGCATCTCAACGTCCAGGGTAAGCACATCCGGCTTAAGAAAGACAATTTTATCGCGGGCGGCGTAGACGTCGGAGGCCTTGCCGACAACCTCGATATCGGGGTCGGCGGAAAGTCCCTTTTCTAGGATTTCCCTGACCATGGCGGAGTCGTCCACTACCAAGACCCGCACCTTACGCCCAAAAGCCGGCAATCCGCTCATGCGCCAACCTTGCTCAGAAGCTTGATATCCGAGCCGGAAACGATCTTGAGGCTATCGCCGTCCGCCGCGATGGAGAGTTCCCCCCATTCTTCGCTATGCCCAAAATCCTTTACCGCCCGCGGCTGGCCGTTCAGCTTCACTAGCTGATAGCCTATCTCCGGCCTGGTGCGCAGTTGGCCGCCGGATACCTTCCAAGAGAGGGCTAGGCTCATGGAGTACTCATAGCGCGTGGGCTCATCGGTATCGCGCAGCCAGCCGGAAATCTGCGTGCGCTTTGTGCAAACCGACTCGCGGAATTCGTAGTCACAGCTATATTCAACGTCTTCCAAAACCCTACCGGGCAGGGATGAGGTGGCAATGTGTTTTTTATAGTCCTTCCCATCCACGCTATGCTCGTCTAGTTTCCAGCGGCCCAAGAGTTTATGCTTAAGGGATTCCACGAAGGCCGATGAGCGCGAATATTCTCCCCCACCCTCCCCAAGGGCGGCTTGAAGGGATTTGGCAAGTCTCTCTTTTTCTTGGCTATTGACGTCTTTCTTTGACATTATCACTCCAAAAAAGCCTTTTCAATAATCTTGGCGTAATCCTTGGCGGCGTAACTGGCTGGGGCGCTCTCCCAGAGGCTCTTTGAGCGTTCAAGGGATTTAGGAACGAATTCCGAGCGGCAGACTTCGTAGATGGGCACGCGGAAGGTGGCAAAGAGCTCGCGGTAGGTATTGACTCGCGCCACCTTGTCCTCTGCCTTGGTAAAGACTAAGCCCTGTATCACGATCTCCCTTTCCGCCTCTTGGCCGCAGAGGCGGATATCCTCAAGGATGGACTCAAGCCCGGAGACGGAAAAAAGCTGATATTCCAAGGGAATGAGGGCCGCTTGGGCCGAACGCACTAAGAGACGCTCCAAGGCCCCGTTGGAGGGCGAGCAATCGATAAGGATCCAGTCGTAATCCTTGGCGGCCTTCGCAAGGCAGGCGGAGAAGCCGGGGCTGGCGCTATTGATGGCCTCGTCTCCCAACTGCCGCCTCAGCTCCCTGTCTGATGAGGGTAGCACGTCCAGGCCCTTACGCGCCTCTTTGATGATGTAGTCGCAGGCAGATGCCTCACGCCCCTGGCTGAGCTCGGACAAGAGGGCTTCCAGCCCCTTCTGCGCGCGGTTGGCGCCAAAGAAAAGAGAAAGATTACCCTGGGGGTCACCGTCCACCGCCAGCACTAACTGGCCGCAGGCGGCCAGCCCGGTAGCCAGTTCGATGACGGTAGTGGTTTTTCCCACCCCGCCCTTTTGGTTGGCAACCGCGACTATCTTTAATTTTTGCGCATGCAGGCTCTCGCCCATCCTAGGCCTCCACTTTTCTATATATAGCCGGCTTCACGTAGCTGAAGGGGCAATCTGTTCTTTGCAAAGACTCCGAGTGGCCGATGAAGAGGTAGCCGCCCGGGCGCACATAGCGGTACAGGGCGCGCACTAAGCGGGCCCGCGTCGGCTCATCGAAGTATATCATCACGTTGCGGCAAAAGACGACGTCGAAGTCGCCCTTCATGGGGTACTGCTCGTCCATGAGATTCAGCTTTTTAAAGAGTACCATGGAGCGGATATCCTCGGAAAGCGCCAGATTCTCCTCATTGATTTTGCTGAAGTAGGGCTCCCTTAGGTTCTTGGGCAGCTCCGCCAAGCGCACTGGAGGGTAGATGGCGGCGCGAGCCGCGTCTAGGGCATTGAGGGAAACGTCGGTTGCCAAGAGGCCCACATCCACTTCCTTAAAGCGGGCCCCAAAAAAATCGCGGATAACCATGGCTACGGTGTAGATCTCCTCGCCGGAGGCGCAGCCGGCGCTCCAGATGCGCAGGGGGTAGGGCCCCATGCGGGCCGGCCTTTCAAAAACCTTGGGCAGAACATGGGTGCGCAGGAATTCGAAGTGATCCTTCTCGCGGTAAAAAAAGGTGTGGTTGGTGGAAATGCGGTTGATGAGCTCGGAGAGCTCGGCACCGCTTGCGTCTTCGGTAATCAGCTTGTGGTAGGCGGAGAAGGAAGACAGGCCCAGGGTCCTCAGGCGCTTATGGAGGCGCCCGGACACAAGGGCCTTCTTCTGGTCGCTCAGATGTATGCCAAAACGATCGTACACCAGGGTGGAGAACTGCCGGAATTCCTTGTCGCTCAATTCGATAAGATCATCCATTCCGGCGCTTTCCCTTGCTTATCACTGTTTTTCCGAGACGGCCTTCATCTCGTCATCACCGACAATGCGCTCCACGTCGAGGAGTATCTTCACCTCTTCTCCCACCTTGCCGATGCCGGAAATATAACGCTCGCGCCCGGACTGGGTCTTGAAGTTGGGCGCGGGCTCCACTTGGCTCTCGGGTATCTCCATCACCTCTTCCACCGTGTCAACGATAAAGCCGATGGTGACCTGCTCTATCTCCGTAACCACGATGCAGGTGCGGTCGTCGTAGGCCCTTTCCTCAAGCCCGAAGCGCAGGCGCAGGTCCACGATGGGGATAACCTTACCGCGTAGGTTGATGACACCCTTGACGGACTTAGGCATGTCCGGCACCTCGGAGATCTTTTGAAGCTCGATGATCTCCAAGATAAAGCGGATGCCGATGCCGTAGGACTCGTGGCCGATGCGGAAGAAGAGGTACTTATTGGCCTGGGTATCCTCGTCCTCCTCATCGCTTAGGAGCATGTCGTCTTGGAGGTCCTTATTGGTCGTCACTGCCATGGCGGGCCTCCCTAGAATTTCCCAAAGTTATCGTCGTCCAGGGCTATCACGTCCTGGGGATTGGGCTTGCCGCCGCCAAAGCGCTTTTTGGGGGCTTCCGGTTTTGCCCCCGCCTCGTGGCGCGGGCCGGCAAGCTGGGTCAGACTCTTTGCCTGTTCGCGGGCAAGCTCGGCGCGCAGCATGGCAAGCATTTCCGCGTTGCCCACCTTCTGCTCCTTGGCGGCCTTGAGCTTGAAGCGGGAAATCATGCCCTTAAGCTGCTGGGCCTGGCTGGAGAGCTCTTCCGCGGCGCTGGCGCTTTCCTCCGCGCTGGCGGTGTTGCCCTGGGTAACCTGGTCTATCTGATTGAGGCCGGTGGTTATCTGCTCCAAGCCCTGAGACTGTTCCTTGGAAGCGGTCGCAACTTCCTCGGCGAGGTCGGCTACCTTGGAAGCCCCGCCCACGATCTCGCTCAATTGCTTGGCGGTAAGGTCCACCAGGTTGTTGCCGCGACCGATGTTGTTGATGGCTTCTTCTACCATGCGGGTTGTTTCTTTTACCGAGTTGGCCGAGCGCACAGCCAGGTTGCGAACTTCCTCGGCAACGACGGCAAAGCCCTTGCCGTACTTGCCGGCGCGGGCGGCCTCTACGTTGGCGTTGAGGGCAAGAAGGTTGATCTGGAAGGAGATGTCGTCTATCGCCTTGACTATCTTGCGGATTTCCTCGGCGCTGGCGTTGATGTCGCTCATCGCCAAAACAAGGTCCTTCATCTGTATGTTGCCCTGCTCGGCGTTGTCACGGGCGCCCTTGGCCAGGCCGTTCACCTGGATGGCGCTTTCCGTGTTTTGCTTGGTTTGGCTGGATATCTGTGTAATGGAAGAGGTGATCTCCTCCAAGCTGGATGCCTGCTCGGCCGCGCCCTGGGAGAGGGACTGGCTTGCCTGGGATACCTGGCCGGAGCCGGCCGCCACCTGGTCTACCGCCAGATTGACCTGGGAAAGAATGTCTCCCACCGAGTCCAGGGATGAATTAAGGGCCGTTTTTAAAACGTCGAAGTCTCCCTTGTAGTCCCCGGTCATGGTGTGGGTGAGGTCTCCCTCCGCCAGGTGCTTGAGAATCTCTATCGTCTCGTTTACCGGGGTAATGACTAAGTCGAGGGTCTGATTAACGCCGTTTACGATCTTGCGGTAATCGCCTTGGTGCTTGCTCCCGTCCGCGCGGGTTTGAAGCTTGCCCTCAATAGCCGCTTGAGAAAGCATAAGGGCGTCCGCCACCAGGGTATTGACGGCGTCTATACACACGTTGAGGTTCATCTTAATAACGTTGAAGTCGCCGTTGTAGTTATCCGTAATCTTTGCCGGGATATTACCCTTGGAGATATCGTCTACGTACTTTGCCGCCACGTTCAGGGGTCCAATAACGGCGTCCAAGGTCTTATTGACGCCCTCCACGATCTTGCGGTAGTCGCCTTGGTGCTTTGTGGCGTCGGCCCTGGTTTGGAGCTTGCCCTCTATTGCCGCTTCAATGAGCATGTTGGCGTCGGCAACCAGATTCTTGAGGTTGGTGCGCAAAAGCTCTATAGCGTCGTTAATAAAGGCCTTCTTGCCGGGGAAGCGCTCGAGGGGGGCTTCAAAATTGCCGCGCGAGAACTCGCCCACGCAGGCCATTGCCTTCTTTTTAACGGCAATATGCCCAAAGACCATGAGATTGACACCCTCTGCCATCTCTTTGTAAGCGCCTTGGAATTTTTCAGCCTCAACCCTCACGTCGATGTCGCCGGCGTCGTGCTCCTTGGACATGTGGTTCATTTCCTGGATGAGGTTTTTGAGGGCGTCTATCACTAAATTAAGGGATTGCCCCATGACGCCTATCTCATCCTTGGACTTGACCTCGATTTTTTCCCCGGTATCGCCAACGGCAAGCTTGTTGAGAATTTTTACCGTCTTTCCCAAGCCTTTGGAGATCGACTGCCCGAGAACGATGCCCAAGATAAGGGCGATAATGAAGCTTATGATAGTGGCAACGATAAGGAGGACGATGCTCGCCTGGGCCCCAGCAATGGCCGCCTTGGGTAGCTTTATTCCATAGTAATCTTCGTCGAATCGTATAAGGGCTATTAAGGCATTGAGCATATTGTCATAGTCGAGGCGCCTGTCGCCGTCTACTAATTCAAAGGTTGCCAGCGTCGCTGCCTCTCTCTCCTCCCCGCTTGCAACCCTTGCCTTTTCTACCGCTTCTATAATGTCATCGTTATACGCAGCCCCTTTTTCAAGGAGGCCTTTAAAAGTTTGGTAGAGCCGCGCCTCCTCAGGCACCATTTCCAATTTTTCAAATTCCTCAAGACGGGCACGGTAATTCGTGCGTGCGGACTCGATATTGTCAATTTGCCGCTTATAGTAGACGGCATTATCCAAGCCATGCTCGTTCGTCAGGGAGCGAACAGCTACCTTGAGCTTTAAGAGCTCTACGTCCGTTAGGTAGAGCTTTTGCAGGCTCGGTATAGACAAATCGGAGATCGTGCGCAGTGAGCCTTGCATGCTTCCCATTTGAACCACGCCCACTACGCCCACCACGGCGCAGAGCAGGGCGACGGCTATAAACCCCATCAGCAGTTTCGCTACTATCTTCATCCCCTTCCTCCTCTTTTCGTCTTTGCCTACTCAAGCCTTCTAGAAAGAAGCCTTGCTGTGTCAATGATAAAACTTACCCCGCCGTCGCCTAAGATGGTGCAGCCGGAAACCCCGTCCACCTTCCCAATAAACTCCGACAAAGATTTAATGACTATTTGCTGGTTGCCTATCACCTCGTCTATGAGGAGGCAGGCGCGCTTGTTGTTGGCAGAAACCACGATGATGATGCCGTCTTCCGGGTTTTCCACCGCCGTCTTCACGTTGAAGATCTCGTAGAGCTTTAGGAGGGGAATCACTTGGCCGCGCAAATTGACAAGCTCCGCCCCCTTGCCGGTGACGGTTATTTGGGAGGCCTGGATCTTGAAGAACTCAGAGATGTCGTTTAGGGGCAGGGAGTAGATATTCTTGCCCACCCGCACGTTGATGGCGTCTATGATGGCCATAGTCAGGGGTATCATGAGGACAAACTCGCTCCCCTTGCCCGCCTCGGAATGTATCTCCACCCTGCCGCGGATCCGCTCCAGGTTCTTGCCCACCACGTCCATGCCCACCCCGCGGCCTGAGATGTCGGAAACCTTGTCCGCGGTTGAAAAGCCGGGGGCAAAGATAAAGCGCCAGACTTCCTTATCGCTTAATGCCGAGCCGTCGCCCACTACCATGCCCTTTTGGATTGCCTTTGCCAAAATCCTTTCCCGTGAAAGCCCGCCGCCGTCATCGGTAACCGTTACCCAGATCTCCGAGCCCTCGTACTTGGCGTGGAGGCTGATCTTGCCGGTCTCGCTCTTGCCGGCGGCAAGGCGCGCCGCTGTGGTTTCCACGCCATGGTCGATTGCGTTGCGCAGAATGTGCACCAGGGGGTCTGATATCTGCTCAATGACGTTTTTATCCATCTCCGTGTCTTGGCCTGACACCGTAAAGTCTATCTTCTTATCGAACTTGCGGGAAAGGTCTCGAACAAGGCGGCTCATTTTATTAAAGAGCCCGTCTAAGGGGATCATCCGGATCATCATGGTGGTTTCTTGGATTTCCCGGCTAATCTTATTGAGGGCGGTATAGGACTTCATAAAGGAGTCTAGTTTAAGGCCGGCTAGGTCGGGGCTGTTGACGAGCATTGCCTCCGCGGTAATGAGTTCCCCCACCAGGTTGAAGAGCTTGTCCAGCTTGAGGGTGTCCACCCGGATTTCCTTGCGCTGCATCTCCTCCGGCACAAGGCGCTCCGCGGCCGGGCTCAGAGTCTTTTGTATGCCCAGGGCCTTTTCTACGTCTTGCCGGCTCACTTGGCCCTTTTCCACCAAGATCTCGCCCACGGGCTTGGTTTGGGCATCCAGGGCCTGCTGAACATCCTCAGCCTTTGCCGCGCCGATATCGACAAGGATCTCTCCCAGGGGCTTATAGCCTGAGTCCATGATATCGGAGGCCCCTTGGGGCTTGGCGGCGCTTTCCGTCTTGAGTTCTTCCACAGAGGCAACAGGGGCTTGCTGTGCCGAAGGAGCTTCTTGCAAAGCCGCGCTCTCAGGCGCTGGGGCGCTAGTTTGGGCATCGTCCCCTGAAATCATGGAAACTGAGCGCACGGTAGCCCGCAGAACGTCGATGCGCTTTAGGACGCGGGAGGTAAAGGCGTCGTTTATCTCCATCTTGCCCTTGCGCGCCTCGTCCAGGTAGCCTTCCAATTCCTGGCAGTATTTTTCCAGCAGAACATAACCGAAGAAGCCTGCGTTGCCCTTGATGGTGTGGATGTGGCGGAAAAGGGAGTGGATGGTTTCCGGGCCGGATCGGTTTGACTCTAGGTCCAGAGTTTCGCGCTCGGCGTTATCGAGGAGCTCGTCAGATTCAGAGAGGAAGCGTTCGGCCATTTCCCGCGTGACAAGCTCATTCAGGGGAATCTCGTTGGGTAGGGCGGGAGTGGACCATTCGGGTATGCCCGTGGCTGAAGCCGCTATCGCGTCAGCCGGCAAAATCTCGCCGGAGCCCGGCTTAGCGCCGGAGCGTAGGTCGGCAATGCAGGCGGCGAGCTTGGCGCTCTGTTCTTTACTGGGAGCGGAAAAATCTTCGTCGTGGAAATCGCGCTCTATTGCCCCAACCATGGCGCGCAAAAGGTCTATGGAATCGTAGAGGGTATCTATGGCATCCGGGTTGTGGGGTATTTTTTCCTTGAGGAAAACCTCAAGCAGGGTCTCGGCTTGGTGGGTCAGGCTTTTGACGTTGTCGAAATTCAAAAAGCCGGCTGAGCCCTTCATGGAATGGAAGAGGCGGAAGATGGTGTTGAAGCGTTCGGTGTTGTCGCCTTCTTCAAGCTTGCCAAGCTGACCCTCGGCGTCGTCAAGACGCTCATAGCCTTCGGCGATGAAGGATACGATGATTTCCTTTGTCTCTTCGTCTATCTCCCGTTTCACGCTTTTCACCTATTCTTGACTGATTGCTTTCCATCCATGCAAATGGACATATTTAATATTTTATGCAGATAGCAAGAGAATGCAAATTTTAATTTTTTCAGGCTTTTGGGCGTAAAATGTAAGGTAATCTTAAAAAAATAAAAATTAGGAATTTTAGATTGTTTCAGTAGTGGTAGTTATCGTTTAGTTAATTGATATAAACACATTTGTGAAATAAGTATAAAAAAGCGGGAGCATCCTAAAAAAAGATGATCCCGCCCTATCGATTGATGAAAATGCCTTAAGAAAGCCGCAGGCTACTCGTCGGATGCAAAGCCTTCCATGCCTTCCAACTGCTGGCCGATTGTGGCCATATCGGTGATCTCGATTCCGGCAGGCAGCTTAAAATCCGCGTCCGTAATGCCGCTTGTCTTTAGGTTGGACACCTCAAAGCGGTAGCCTTCTTCGAGCTTCTTTCCGCTCTCTTTACCAGCTATGATTGCCTTGATGGTAATGCCGTAGTCGCGGCTCACCCAGACCTTGTACACCACCGCGGCGGTGAGTATGCCGAACTTTGCCTCAAAAACCTCGCAGGGTATGCCGTTCACGGTTTCTGTGCCGGCTTTTTTTATGTCGTCGTTGTCGCGCAAGATGGCTTCCGGCTGGAGAAAGAGGTTGCCGGATAAAATGGATATGAGGCCGCGTGCGTCTGCCGGGCTGTCGGTTTCCTGCTTCATGCCCTGTTTATTCCCCATATCCACGAAGGTGATGCTCGAGCCTTCCACTAAGGCAATGGTTTCCGAGCCGTCGCGGCTAGTACGGCGCAGGAGCTTGTCTCCCTTCATGACAACCTGGCTGGTAAAGCTTTTGCCCTCTACCGTGACGCTCTCGGTAAAGGAAAGGCTGGGGAGCGATTCCGCCTTGGCCAAGAGGGCTTCCGCCTCTTCCCTGTCCGGGCTCTTTTGGCCGGAATCACCTGATGCGGCTTCGGTGGCCAGTTCCTGACCCAAGTCCTTAACCGAGTTCAGCGCGTCCTTAGCGGCATCGAGCCGTTTCTTTACCCCACAGGAAGAAAAAAGGACTAGGCTGGCAAGGACAGCCAGAACGAGGGCTCCGCCGAGGAGCGCGCCATTACGTTTTCTCATGATACCTCCGTGAAAATTTAAAAAGCCGGGAAGGATTTCCCGGCTCCGCATCGAGCGTCAATCTGAAAAAGGCCTCCCTATTCTTGGGATTCTTTTCCAGTCTTCTTAGCCTTTTTATCCGCCCGTTTTTCCTTGAGCGTCTTCTGCGGCTTCTTCTTTTCGTCGTTCTTTGCCTTATCCTGCGATTTCATGAATACCTCCTGTAGGGAATCCAGATGTCACCCTATTGTAGCGCAAAAAGAAAAAGCGGACAAGTGAAAAGCTTTTTTTTACGCCCCCTTGAGAAGCTCGGCGAACTCAAGCTCGTCGATGGTCTCTTTTTCCAAGAGGACGGCGGCTATCTTTTCCAACAGCTCCCTTTTTTCAGAGAGGAGGCTCACGACGGCCCGGTAGCTCTCGTCTATGATGCGGGAGATTTCCTCGTCTATGTACTGCTGGGTGGACTCAGCGTACTCGCGATGCAGGCGCGGCTCGGCGGATGGGCCGCCAAGCATAGTTCCGGCGCCGCGCTGGGTGAGGGCAACGTTGCGGAAGCGTTCGCTCATGCCGTAATCGGTTATCATTTTGCGCACGATGTCGGTGGCGCGGGTGATGTCGTTGGAGGCGCCGGTAGACACTTGGCCGAATACTATCTGCTCCGCCGCCCGCCCGCCTAAGAGGACGGATATCTTCCCTAAGAGCTCTTTTTCCGTGACGATATAGTGGTCGTCTACCGGCATCTGCAGGGTGTAACCTAAGGCGCCGAAGCCCCGCGGCACGATGGAAATCTTGGTAACCGGGTCCGAGCCGGGGATAGAGGCGGCCATAAGGGCATGGCCCGTCTCGTGGTAGGCTATCACCCTGCGCTCCTCCGGGTTGATGACGCGGTTCTTTTTCTCAAGCCCGGCAACCGCCTTTTCTATTGCTTGGTAGAAGTCCTTTTGCCCCACCTTCTTGCGCCCGCCGCGCACGGCAAGGAGGGCCGCCTCATTGACGACGTTTGCTAGGTCCGCTCCCACGAAGCCGGGTGTCTGCCGCGCTACTAAGCCCAGCTCAACCTCGCTCTCAAGCTTGACGTTGCGGGTGTGTATGCGCAGGATGGCTTCACGCCCTATAAGGTCAGGGCGGTCTATGAGAACCTGTCGGTCAAAGCGGCCGGGCCGCAGGAGGGCCGGGTCCAATACGTCGGGGCGATTTGTCGCGGCAAGCAAAATGAGGCCGGTTGTGGAATCGAAGCCGTCCATCTCCACTAAGAGCTGATTGAGGGTTTGTTCGCGCTCGTCGTTGCCGCCGGACATACCGGTGAGGCGGCTCTTGCCGATGGCGTCAAGCTCGTCGATAAAGATGATGCAGGGGGCCTTTTCCCGCGCCTTGGCAAAGAGGTCGCGCACGCGGGCCGCGCCCACGCCCACGAACATTTCCACGAAGTCTGCGCCGCTCATGCGGAAAAAGGCAACTCCGGCTTCCCCGGCTACGGCCCGCGCCATGAGGGTCTTGCCGGTTCCGGGGGGGCCCACGAGGAGAACGCCTTTGGGTATCTTACCGCCTATGTCCGTGTATTTACGCGGAGACTTGAGAAAGTCCACCACCTCTATCAATTCATCCTTTGCCTCATCGCAGCCGGCAACGTCTGCAAAGCTTGTTTTTGTGTCTCCCTCCGCGACGATGACGGCCTTGTTCTGCCCGATGGAGAGGACATTGCCGCCCATGTTGCCCATGCGCTTCATGAAAAAGCGCCAGACAAAGAAGAAGAGCACCAGGGGTAGGATCCAGGAGAGGATGAAGCTTAAGATATTGCCGCCTTCCTTACGCACCGCGTAGTAAAGGACGCCCTTTTGGTCCATGAGGCTCACCAGTTCAAGATCGTTGACGGGAACCGTCCGCCAGGTTTTTTCTTTTGTCTCTTCGGGGCTTCGAGAAAGGCTAAAAAAAGAGGCCTTGGGTTTATCCCGCAGGCTGTAACCGGTAAAGTAGGCTTGGTCCAGCTCTACCCGCTTGATTTCTCCGGAAATGACCATTTGCTTAAACTGCGAGTACTCGATAAGGTCGTCGCTGGAGCGCGACACCCAGAGGTTGAATAAGGATATGGCCAGTATCGCCGCCAACACATAAATAAGTGAGAGCCGTATATTTTTAGGGGTAAAGGGCCCAGGCAGGAGGGGACCGCCCTCAGGCACGCCCCGCAGGGGACTCTTGCCCTTGCCGCCCTTTTGCCAATCAGTCTTCTTACTCGCCATCCGTCTGTTCCTCCGAGTTGCGCAATGCTTTTCTTAAGATAGCTAAAAAAGGCCCCGTGGGGCCAGGACCGCGGGGCCAGACCCGCGGGAAAAAAACCTGTAAAGATCAGTCTGCCGCCTCCAGGGCCGGATCTACGCCGCTCATGAGTACCTCGCGGATTATTTTGAGGGCGCCCTCTTCATCCCGCCGCTCTATGCAGTCCACAAGAGAACGGTGGAGGCTGAAGATGGGCGCGGCCGCGCCCGGCTCCTTAAAGTGCCGTTCAAGAATGGCCATGGATATCTTTCTAAAGGAGTTGAAAAGCATTGGATAGACATCGTTCCCGCTTGCCGTCATGAGGGCCGCGTGAAAGCGGAAGTCAAGGTCGGCCGCTCCGGTTGGGTGGAGGGGAGAAAACTCCTCGGACATCGAATCCAAGAGTTCGGCTTCCTCGGCTACCAGGGCCTTCAGGTAGCTAAGATCTGTTTCGCTATGCTTGACAACGGCCTTGCGCACCGCTTCCGCCTCAAAGAGGAGGCGGAAATCCAAGAGGGAATCGTAGATCTTCCTGTCCAGCCGCCCCTCGGAAAAGGTAAAGAGCGAAGCTAGAAGCTCAGGAGAGCCGAGCTTGCGGAAGTCGTTTACGAAGGTGCCCCGCCGCGGGGAGATGGTGACAAAACCCTTGCGGGCAAGGTCAAGCAGGCCCTCGTGGATGATGGGCCTGGATATGTGGTAACTCTTGGAAAGCTCGCGCTCGGCCGGTATGCGGTCGCCGGGGTGGTAGCGTCCGGAGAGGATGAGGCTCTCAAAGCCCCGAATAAAGGAGTTCTTATTCCGCGCCTCTTTTTTGTCCCGCTCAGTGGCGGAGCCTTCATCGTTTTCGTCGGGTAGTGGCATGGCCAGATCCTCCTTCTGTAAAAGGTAGTCAGCCACAGCGCCCAGGTCAAGGGAAAAAGCGGGAAAATCGCCTTTGACAAGGAGGGGTTCTTGGCATAGAGTGTTCGCCATGACACAGTCTAGTCGCCCATGCCTTGCCCTTAGCGTCGCCCTCCTCCTGTCCGCCCTCCCCTGCCTCAGCGCCCAGGGCCGCATCAGCGTGGTTTCCAGCCCCTTAAGCCAGGAGATTCTCAAGATATTCCCCGAGCTTTCAAGCGGCTATATCGATTTTTCCGGCAATGGGAAGGCGGACCAAAGCTCGGACTTAAACGAGTACATACCGGAGTCTAGGTTGCGCGACGGCCAGCTCCAGGCCCAAGAGATCCTTGATTTCATCGTAGCCAATTGGCGCTTTATATCCTTGAACAAACTCGTCGCGGTAAAAACCGCCCTCAAGGCATCCTCAGGGGCAATCAGCGACCTCATCGCTATAGACTTCTCCCTTTCCTTGGATGAGGCTATCCGCCTGCGCGAGGAAATGGGAGACGGACTCTACCTGACCCCGGGCGCCTACAAAGAGGCTATGGCAAAGATAGGCGGCATCGTTTCCGCCATGGTGAGCGCCTACAAGAAGGAGGGGGCTAAGAGCGATGCGGACTTCCTCTCCGCCCGCGACTCCCTCTTTCAGATGATAGACGCAGGCTACCCCCTTCCCTTAGACCTACCCGCCGAGGAGAAGTCTGTCTTATCAACCTCAATGGTTTCCGTGGTTATGAAGGAGCAGGGCTCAAACCCGGCGCGTACAAAAACGGCCCTGCGCGTACTTGGCTTGGTGAAGGCCCAAGAAGCCGCCCCCTACCTCCTCGACCTTGCCGGGGGCAAGACCTACGCCATTGAAGCGATGAAGGCCTTGGCCGACATCGGCTACAAACCGGCCATTCCCGTCATTGCCGGCCAGCTCAAGTCCGGCTCCTCGCCGGAAGTGCGCAAGGCCGCGCTCTTGGCTACCGGGGCTATCGGCGGGGTTGAGGGCCTCGAGGCCATACTTGACCTGGTGAAGGCTACAAACCGCGCCAGCCTCAGCCCTGAGCTTCTAGAAGCCTCCACCCAGGCCCTCACCGGCCTGGCGCAAAAGGGAAACACAGACCCCAAGATTCTCACGGCCCTGCGCGAGCTTTCGGGCCATGAGCGCCCCATGATCCGCCGCATATCCGCCTCCGGCCTTGGCGCCTTTAACTCTCCCTTGGCTGGTGAAAGCCTCCTGGCCCTCATCAACACGGACAAAGAGGTATCGGTGCGCGCCGCGGCGGTGATTGCCGCCAACCGCCAAAAGAACGACCAAGTCATGCCCGCCCTCCTGCGGCTTTTGCGGGAAAAGGATCTTGACCCCTCACTCAAGGCTACGGCCCTAACTGCCGTGGGGAGCAACAGCCTTGGCGCCACAGGTATTACTGTCTTAGTGGAGGCACTTGCGGACACAGACCAGGGAGTGCGCTCGGCGGCATCGGCATCTTTGCGCAAGCTTGCCCCAGCAAATCAAGTGGCGGTTTCAGGCGCAATATCCCGGGCACTGACAACGAGCAGCGATGAAGCCTTCCTTGTTGAGGGCGCCAGCCTCTTAGCCGCCCTTGCAGACCCCTCTTCCCTGCCCACCCTTATCCTCCTTCTTGCCAAGCCCCAGTCCGAGGTAAAGCGCATAGCCGCTTGGGCCCTCTACCGCATCCGCAGCTCCGCCAACCCCAAGGTAGTAGAAGAGCTGCAAAAGTTAGTGACAAATGAAAACGAGAGCGTGGCAGTACGCGCCAACGCGGTGCGTGCCCTGGGAGCCATTGGCTTTGACTCCCCCACCCACAAGGTGTGGCAGACCCTGGTAACGACTACCCAAATGCGCGGGGAAAAATACTCGATGCTGCGTTTTTACGCGGTGCGCGCCCTTGGCCAGCTCCCCGCCGCGCCCAGCCAAACGGCCCAGGCCTTGTTACGCCTGGCTACCAAGGACCCGGACAGCGAACTGCGCAAGGAAGCCGTCTATGCACTAAAGGCCTCTGGATCCGCCGGTATCAAATTCGAGGATGCCCTGGCGGCATCCTTTATCGATGCCACGGATATGGAGCTCAAGGTAAGGATTGTGGAAACCATGGCCGACTTAGGCTCAGAGCGGGCTGTAAGCTTAGCCGCAGATATCTTGGCGGCAAGCGATGCCGGGGCCCCCAGCCTGGCCCTCAAGCGCAGGCTTATCTCCGCCCTCGCCCAGGGCCCGGGAGAGGAATCCGCCGCCCTCATCCTAGACGCGGCCCGCGACCCCTTGGCTTCCGATTATATAGCCGCCGTGCTGGAAGCCTTTCCCCGGCGGCTGATAGGCTCTATCGTTTCCAGGCGGCTACGCACGGAGAGCGATAAGAACATACTCTCGGTCTTGAATTCCCTCGACGCCCTTTTTTCCGAGTAATTGCCGCGCCATCCAGCGGCTTAGCGCCATCCAGCGGCTTGGCGCCATCCAGCGCTTGGCAGTATTAAAAGGCTAAGCTTTAATTAAAAAGGCTAGGCAAGCTCAGGCTGCCTAGCCTTTTTTCAGCCGCAGACGGCGCGTAAATCAAAGGCCTTGCCGGACTCTACCAGGTAGCGCAGTTCGCGCTCCACCGCCTTAACCGGGTCCGGCTCCAGGCTGACATCCCATGTCACGATTCCCTCCGCGTCCTTCTCCCAACCGGGGCTTGTGCCCTCGTGGATACGCACCCCCACTTCCTTGATCTCTGAAAGGTAGACGGCCTCCTTGAGCCTGACCTGCTGCGCCTTTCCCTTAAAATTAGACAGCAAAAACTTAACCCGCAGTTCAAAGACGTTCTTGCCCAAGAGGCCCTGGGCCGGGCGATACTCGCGCAAGAGAAGGATGCGTTTTACCCGTAGGTCGTCGTCTATGCCAAAGGAGATGTCCAGCTTTTCTCCCGGGGCAAGGTAGGCTAAGGGCGCGCGGCCCACGTAGGAACCATTGCGGTACACGTGGTTTGTTCCGGCAAGGAAGGGCAGGCCGCTGTCGTTGACAAAACTTGCCTTGACGTAAACGTACTCCAAAAGCTCGGGCACGCACTCAAAGGAAGCCTTAACGGGAAAGTCCTTCTCAATGATGGGAAAGCGGTGCCAGAGCCCGTCTGAGGGAATGCTGGCGCGGCCTTGGACGCTGAAGCATGCCGATATCGCCTGGGTTTTAACTACATCATCAGCGCCCTGGGCGGCTCCACCCTCAGAGAGACTGGATTCAGCATCAGGCGGGGCGCCGACCTCGTCCGCACAAAGGCCGTCAAGGCTTTCTATAGCTTGGTTAGCCACCACTACCGTCTTTTCCCGCTTCTGGAACTGGGCGGAGAGGGTCAGAGGATAGACCTGGGGAATCTCTGAGGAAAGCTCCACGGCGGCGGTGGAAAGGCTGAGGCGGGCATCGTCCCAGGCCTCGCCGCAGGACTGGCGCACCATGCCGAAGTACTTGAATTTCATTATCCCGGCATCGGTTTCCAGGAAGGAGTCGTAGACGGGCTTCCACGACACCCCGGGCAGGATATAGGAAAGGCGGATCTCAACCTGTTCCGCGGCCTGACTGCCTAGGGTGAGGATGATGGAAACGCTCTCCTTCTTGTCCATGTGGGATATGCGCTCCAGCTCGGCCTTAAAAGATGCCAAGAGACGCTCCAAGGCGATGTAGGCCGCCTTACGCTCGATAAGCTTTTCCATGCTGTCCACGCTGCGCGCCTCTAAAAACCCCATAGCCTCGCGCAACTTCTGCATCGATGTCTCTTGCTCCAAGAGAATGGAAGAGAGGGACTGCCGCAGGTATTCGCGCAACTCCGCCAGAACCCGGTTTTCCAAACTCACCACGGCTAGACCGTCTAAGGCCTCCGCGAGCTTTTTAACGGTAGCGCGCGCCTTCTCCCAAATTTCCACGTGCTCTTGGGCGCGGTAGCTCCACAGCAGTTTTGTTTCCAGCTCCGTAGCCGTGAGCTTGGCGCCGCTGGATCCAAGGCTCACTTTTATGGACTCTTCAATGATGCCGCGGCCGAGGCTGGAAAAAGAAATTCGGTTTTCCCCCGCCTGCAGGTCTACCTTCATTACCCGGGTAACCAAGGCGCGGTCGGCAAAAACGGTTACCTCGTCCACCCGGCTTTTTAGCTCTTCGAGCGCCTCAGCGCTCGTACGATCCGTGAGTAGTACGTTCTTCATCTTTTATTCCTCCACCCAGCTGCCGTCGTGGGGGCTTGAGTCCCTTGTAAGGACAATACGATAGTCTTCCTTTAGGCGGATTGAGTAGCTTATCTCCAGGCTTAGCTTTTCTCGCGGTTTAATCTTTTCCATCCACAAGACGACGCCGCGGTCTGATACCCGCGCCGGTTTTTTGGAGTAGCGCAGGTCCAAGAGCTCCACCTCCTTGGGGTTGTGGGAAACCGGCACGCGGTCGTAGATTTCTATCTCAAGCTCCCTGTCCTTAAAGCTGACTATCTCTATGCTGACGGTAAAATCCGTGATCATGTCCTTGCCGGCCAAGCCCTTGGTACGGGCCTTGGAGTTTTCCTTGCGCAGAACCTTGACATCCTTGTCCACGCCAAGGGAAACCGCGGCCTCTTGGTCGGAACCCAAGGTGGGCAGGTGGATGCCGGCTACGAAGTCGTTGCCTAAAAATATTTGGGCCGGGCCGGCCGGGAGGGGGTTGCCCTTGTGGCTGAATACCGCCTTGAGGTAGGCCTGTTGCTTTTCCGCCGGCACCGCCACATGGACAAGGCGGGCCGCAAGGCTCAGGGTTTCCACGGGTATCTGCGCATAGGCAGATAAAGAGGGAAGGTCGTTCTTTTCACGCCCTGCCTTGTAGCGATAGTCAAAGCCACCGCAGGAAACTTCAGGGTCAGAGCCTCTTTGGAAGAATTCATTGACGCGATCGAGGCCTCCGGAGGGCAGGCTGGGGGCGATGGGCCTTTCACGCAGGGCAAGGTAGTCGCGGAAAAAGGCCGGGAGGCCTGATGTCTGGGGCAGGCGTGAAAGCTCCGCGTCCGCTGCGTTGATGCCGGAGTAGAGCTCTCTGAAACCAAAGCCGGAATCCGTTTCCGTAAGGCCCGAAACCTGACTGGCCGGGGCGGGCCTGGGAACCGAGGGCGGTGGGGAGGGCGCATCGAACATGGCGCCCCCTGGGGCGGTAGACATGGAAGTGGGCATGGAGGCGGCCCGCGACCGGCTCATTCCCCCGGAGGCTGCTACCTTTGCCTTTAGCTCCTTTTTCATTTCTTCCCTGGGAGCGGGGGCATCCATGCAGGGCTCAGGCTCCGCACAGCAGTCCTTATCCATCTCCTCCATCTCTTCATCCGCGGCCGCGAAGGCGTCCATCCGCCTCACGCTAGCCGCGCCAAAGCCCTTGGGTGCAACGCGGGTAATGACCTCCATCTGCGCCTCACGTAAGCGCCGCGAGCGGAGCTCCGGCAAGCGGCAATCCGAGAGGGGCATAGCAGTGGAAAAGAGGAGGCTCACCCCCGCCCAGTCCTCCCCGGTTTCTTGGCGTACCATGGCGTAAAAGGCAATATCCATGCTTCTGCTCTCAGGCATGACGCGCAGGCTGTAGGCGGGGTGCCACCAGGCATTTGACTGGAGGCAGGAGATGGAAAAATCATAGTCCCCGGCGGCGGGGGCATCCACGATGAGGCAAACGCTGTGTTCGCTGCGGACATCCTGGGAAGCGATGGCGCTCAGCTGGGACTCAATAGCGGAAAGATGCTCCTTCGTTTCCAAGAAGGAAAAGATCTCCGCCCGCGCCTGGGCGCGATTGTTGCCTAGGCGGCTTTCAAGGAATTCAAGAAAGTCCTTCCAATAATCGACTGAAATCAGCTTGGGCCTCTCCTTGTCTAAAAGATCCAGGATGGACTCGCGGCGGGAAAAGAGGGCTAGCTCATCGTTAAGGGCGCGTATCCTTCCCCCTACGCGCAAAAGCTCTTGGCTTAGGCCCTCGCGCTCGGCGTCCAAACGGGCGTGGAGGCTTTCAGGGTCCTGTGCCTCCACAACCCTGTCTTCCACCAAGACCTCCATGATTCTACAGCTTGCGTCCGCTTGGGCGCGCAGGGAGTCCTGGGTGATTGCCGGAGGTAGGGGGGCGATGATAAGGCGGTTGAGCCCGGCAGAGAGGCTGGCGCGTAGGCCGCGACTTATCTTTGCCTGGCGGGGGTAGAGGCTCACATCGACGATCTTTGCCTGACAGCGCACTTCATTCATTTTTTCCTCCTAGCGAAATCCCTATGATGCCCTTGCCTTAAGTGTAGGCTCAAAGGGCCGGGAGTCAAGCAAAAGCCCGCTTATCGCGCCGCCAAGAAAGTGGGCGCCCTAATAGAGATAGTGGATAAGAACTCCCAAATGATCCGAAACCCTGGTAAAGACCGCCTCCGGCCCACTCTGGGGCAAGAAGACCCGCTGGGCAAGGAGGGGCTTCAAGGCTGACCCCGCGCGCAGAAACTGGTAATCGATGCGATTGGAAGAAAACGTGGGGTCTTTTACCCCACGGGGAGAAGCAAGGGCGTAGGCGTCCAGCCATTGTCCGCCTGAGAGCATGCGCTTATAGCCGGCTTCCCCGTAATTCATATTGAAGTCTCCACAGATGATGGCGGCACTCGGGCTTTGGAGGGCCCGCTCAAGCGAGTAGGCCTTGAGGGCGTCTATCTGCGCCCCTTGGGGGGCGCCCCAGCTGAGGTGGATGCTAAAGACATCAAGCTTCCCCAGCCCAGGGATATCGTAGAAGCCGGCGAGGGCCGTGCGCGAGTCTATGCTCGTCTTTGACCCGCTCTGCGAGACATAGCGGGTTTGCCCCCCTAGGAAGGAAATACCGGGCCGCCCCATGAGGGCCGAGCCTTCTTCATAGTAGTCGAAGCCGTAATGCGACCAGTCCCAATACCAGGAGTAATCAAGGCCGAATCGATCCTTCAATTCCCCGGCTATGATGCGGGCCATGTTGTCTTCCCGAATATCCAGCCCTGAGCGTTGCTCCACTACGGGGCTTGCCCGCGACTGAGCGCACTCCTGCAGGGCAACCACATCCACCTGGCCAAGGGCAATGAACTCTGCCACTTTTTTGAGCCGCATGAGGGCATCGCTTTCCTGGTAGGTATGGAGGTTGACGCTTAAAACCCTGAGCCTCCCCTGTGGCCGCGGCAGGAGGGGATCGTAGTCAAAGACGATACCCTCTTTGACCCAGATATCGCGGCAGAGGGCGCGGTAGGGGACAGAGCTTGAGGGATAAAAATTTCCGTCAATTAAAAAGCGAAAGGCTATTTCCCCCGCGGCGCGAAGGGAGCGGACAAACCAGGGGCCTTCCTTACTCATAGAGGGAGCTTCTTCCAGCTCCGTTGCTCCGTCATCGTAATCCAGGGAGACGTCCGAATAGCCGGCGTCAAAGAAGCGGATAGTGAATTCACAAGGCAAGGCCATATCCGGGCCTCCTTGAGCAAGGCCCATAGCCCCACAGAGGGCGGCGAGGGCAAAAATAAAATACTTCCTCATAGAGCTTAGCTTAGGCGCTTTTCGCCCCAGGTCAAGAGTGGGTGTGCGCTTTAGCCCTTCTTTCCTTCAAAGCTTTTGACCCCCTAGAGGCTGATGGTCAGCCAGTCTGAAGTATCGGCGGCAACACGCGGGACTCTTTTTTCATCGTGGGCGCCGGAGTAATACTTAAAACTGAATGAGCGCCCACTCCCCAAAATATCGCACCTGAGAATAAAGGTGATGCTGTCTTTAAGCCACACAGTGGCAAAGGCAGAATAGGGTAGCGGAACCGGCAGCTGTTTGCCATCAACCCATTTATATGCTGTGGCGCGTAACGGATCCTTCCATTGGATGAACCAGCGCTCCTTGGTATCATTATTGTCCACATTCAAGCTATGAACCGTAAAAAGGTTCTTAGCGGTTTCGGCGGAAAAAAAGGCCTTGAGGTAAAATGCCTGGTCGCTATGATAAGCCTCCAACCGAATAAGGTCCCAGACCTCCCCGGCGCCCACCCCATCTCCTCTCGCGTCCTTGATTGAGGCAGCGGGATTTTTCCCCATGATGCCGGATACGTCATACCAGCCGGTATTTTTACTCTCTGCTTGTCCTACCTTCCTGCCAAGTCTGCTTTCGGATTGATGCCGCAAGCCTTCTTCAGCCCTGTCCAGAAGGGCGGCGCTCAGGCATTCAAAGCAATGGCTTGGCGGCTCCGGCGGGGAATCCTGCGCAAAAAGAACAAGATCCATATATTCCCGCCCTATTCCATGTTGCAAAAGCCTGATGATATCTCTATTGGATTTTTCCACTCTCAATCCATTGTAAAGATTGAGTTTATGATGCCACGCCGGTTCTTGATAGGAAAGCACGGCCCTCTCCATCCACTCAACCGGAAACTGAAGGCTTTGATAGCTGTCTGAACAAAGGTCGTAATAGGCTGGGAAATTATGCGACCAATAATAGGTCTCCGATTCTGAGCTTTTGACCCTTAAGCCGAGCGCTGGTATGCCCATAACCGTGGACAAGGCTCTTTGCAATAAGGAAACCGTCACGCAGTCCCCCAAAAAAAACCCATGCTTTTCATAGATGTCCATTTGCGCGTTCAACCAGTAGACTTCTCCCCAGGAACGTTCCCGTCCAAAGCGCTTAAAAGAATAATAGACGGCCATATCCTGGCGCGCCTTTTCAAAGAGGGGTATTTCTTCTTTCTTCATGCTAGGGTGAATGGGGTAGTACTCCCTTGAAGGACCAAGGTGATCAAGCCGCACATGTCTTTTCTCTATCTCGGATTCAAGCTGAAGCATCATAGCTTGGTTATCAATAAAAACCTGACCATCAAGGGCTTGGGAGAGGGTGAAGATTTTCATCCAGGTAGCCGGGCTCGTGATGAATTCACGGTACCTCTCCGCGCCTAGCCACACCCCATGCTCCGGCAATTCTATGTAGGGTGAAGGATCCGCCCAGTGCAACTTTGCCGTAAGGGGCGCCAGGCTAAGGTTCAGGGACCCGGGGATCTTTTCTTGCCTGGCTCGAACCTGGTCATAAAAATCCAAACGCCACAACAACTCGGCCTCTATGATTTTTCTAGTCTCTTGATCTGAAATGGCGTAAAGACGATTCCGACTGAGGGCCAAAGCAAAGAGAATGCTGTCTGTTCTATGCGTGGGGGATTCTCTTAAGAGGAAAATGAGAAGATACAGGGCCCAATTGCTACCAGCGCTTGCAGAAATTTCAAAGCCCTGCCCTTGCAAAAGCTTTGCCATGGAGGGATTGCCTAGGTCCGCGAGAACCATGGACAAGCCTAGTTTTGCGTCTGCCGTTGAATTTTGCAGGTAGGAATGGAGGAGCTCAAGATCTGAATGCAGGTTGCTACTCTGCGCGCCCGGTAGCTTTTCAAGCTCCTGTTCCAAAGAAACCCTGACCCAATCCGGCGCGGCTGCGGATAGAATCTGGCTGAAGCCAGAAAAAAGCGCCACTGCGGCAAAGAAACCCTTTAGCATGCATCACTCCCTAAACGAAATTCCTGAACATTGATGAAGAGATCTACCCCGTTTAGTATAGACGGTTTTCCCGTAGTAAGCATTAAACTCGTCTCTGGAGGATTTACTGACCCGGCAATAAAAGAACGGAAAGTGACGGCACCTGGTTTTCTTTCAAAAACCAGGTGTGGCGAATGAGACAACCTACGACATTCACTTGCCGGGTCAGTAAAAGGGATTTCCTTCACGCTCAAGGTTTGGGTAATTTTTTCCCAAGCCTTCCCAATACATTTCTCTGAATTAGGTAGTTTTCCGCTTAAGGGTCCAGCCCTTCCCATTAAATCTCTCTGAATAAAGGTTGTTCTCCGGGGAAGGGTCCATCCCTTCCCATTAAGCGAGAGAGGGCTGCCTTCCGCAGTTCTTCTTTCTATTTTATTATCTTGCAAAGCCTTAGGCATCAGGATAGGCGTGGGAAGGGTCTGGCCCTTCCCACAAGGCTCTGGCCCTTCCGGCACTTGGCACGCTCTATGCTTTATAACTACCGAGGGCAGGGGCGCAGTGAGCGCCGGCCCCCTCCCGCTGAATGCGGGTACCCGTCCTGTGCGGGTAAAGCGTGATACGCAAGGAGCTTTGTATGAAACGAATCGCAGTGAGTCTGACCATCCTCGCCTTAGTTGCCGGCATGGCCTTCGCCCAGGTTCCCCCCACCGCGGCTAACCAAACCACGGTAAAGATCGAGGGCAAGCTTGCCCTAGTAAACGGGTTTATCGGCATCCAGGCAAAGGACAAGACCTACTACGTCCACATGCCCCAGTACCTCTTTGGCTTTGTTGAGGGCCTCAAAGAAGGGGCTACCGTCAAGCTTGAGGGTTACGAGGAATCCAACCCCACTACGCCGACCTACATCCACTTCTTTACCACTAAGCTGAGCATTGGCGGCAAGGACTATGACCTCACCCAAGCGGCGGGCATGGGCATGCGCGGTGGGGCAATGGGCGGACGCGGCATGATGGGCGGACGGGGCATGGACGATGGCCAGGGCTTTGGTGGGCGCGGCCTCAAAGATGGCTCAGGCGCAGGCCAAGGCGGACGCGGCAGAAGGTAAGCTTCCTAAAGAGATGCGGGGGCGGAAGGGACTTCCTCCCCCGCGCCCCTTCCATCCTCGTAAAAGAGAGCCCCCAGGGAAATCCCTGCGGGCTCTTTTTTTTTATTTTACCACAAACCCTTTTGGCCCTGGAGCGTATACTCCCTGTATGGATTTTGAAGAGCTATGGCTGCAATGGCGGGGAAGGATTGGCTCCTACCTGCGCTCCTATTCCACGTTGTCGGCCCAGGATAGGCAGGATATCTCCTCTGAGGCCTTTTTACGCGCCTTTCAAAAGCGCGATTCCTTTGAGGATGGACGCTCCCCCGGCCCCTGGCTCTTTTCCATAGCCCGGAATATTGCCCTGGATTATCTGCGAAAGGGCCGCGGCCACCGCCAGAGGGAAGGGCGGGAGCCTTCACTAAGGGAGCTCTCCTTGAGCGAAAGTGAGGGGGAAGATGATCAGGGCCTGGTGGATAATCTGACCGCCCCTTGGCCAGCCCAACCGCCGGATGCCCTGGACGCCGGGGAGGATGAGAGCTTTGTGGCAAGCTATCTTGGGGCTTTAGCGAGCTCTGAGCGGGAGATTGCCAATCTTTACTATGGTCAAGACCTCAGCCTGGCCGAGATAGGGGCTATCGTGAAAATACCCCAGGCTAGCGTGAAGTGGCGGCTCTACCGCATTCGTCAGGGCCTGAAAAAGGCATGGGAGGCCGAACATGGGCAATAGGCGCGGGTTTGACGCGGAGGCGGCGCTACGGGGGCATTTCCGCCGCCAGGAAAAAGCAGAAGCGGCGCTCATGCGGGGAAGCCCATTGCCCTGGCTGGAAAGAGAGAGAGAACCTGGGGAGAAGCAGGGCATACAGCGGGGCTTAGGGAGGGGCGGTTTTTTTGCGGAAGTGGTGACGGGCCTTGGCTTGGCTGCCTGCCTTGCCCTTGCCCTCAGCCTCCCCCTGCGCAGCCCCTTGTTGGATCTGGGCATGAAGGCGGTTAGGGTCAGCGCGGGGAACGGTACCTTCCGCACGCTGTCGCGCAACGCCATAAGCATAACGCTCCATGTGGGGCGCGCATTTTCAAGATAAAAGGAGCCATCATGGTATTCAAGCTTATCGTTTCCATCATTTTGATCCTGGCCAGCTACGGGGCCGGGTTCTACTTCTCAGGCGGGGAGAACATTGCCCTCTTCATAGACATTCCCACCATTATCTGCGTCTGCTTCGTGACTTTCCTCATCCTCTTTGCCTCCTGGCCCCTCAAGGACATGGGGCGTGCCTTCAGCGCCCCCTACTCCATGGGCGCGACGAAGGTGGAGTTGCTCAAATCCAAGGAATTCTTCACAAGCATGCGTAAGGCCCTTGTCTGGTCGGCCCTGGTGTCTTCTCTTATCGGTTTTATCAGTATACTAAGATATATGAGCTACGAGCCGTTTGACGCCGAGCGTCTTGGCCTCAATTTTGCGGTCGCCATACTTTCTGTCTTCCAGGCGGGCATCACCGTCCTTGTCCTTGCCCTGCCCTTTGAGTCCGCCGCCCGCAGGCGCCTTGCCGAACTGGAGTCCTAAACCTCCCTCAGGCCCCGCCTGCTAGGGCGGCGGCCTGAGCTTTTTGAAGAAGGCTTTCCACTTGATTAAGGTAATCAGCTGCCTGCTTGCAGCGGCGCAGGGCAAGGAAGGATTCCTGGGGTTGCGGCAGAGAATGGCAGAGGTAGTACCAGAGGCCCTTCATAATGTCTAGGGTTTGTTTTCCACTTCCAAATCGAGAGGCTTGCAGCTCAAAGTATTCATTATGAAAGGCGCGTAAAAGGCTAAAGCGCTCGGCCGGCCCCGGCGGGTCGCCGCGGATTTCCCGGGCTAAGAAGGGATTGCGCAGGGCGCCGCGGCCGAGCATCCAATGACTGACCTTTGGGAAAAGCGCCGCCCGCTCTTCCCAGTCGGCCCGGCTGAAGATATCGCCGTTATAGGCAAGGCTCCGGTCGGAGAGGGCTAGGGCATCGCCGAAGGCAGCTAGATCGGCCCGCCCCTCGTACATCTGTATGCCGGTGCGCGGGTGGAGGATGATCTCCGCCAGGGGATAGCTACGCAGAATTTCAAGGATGGGGTAGATTTCCCCGGCATCACTGCGCCCCGTCCGGAGCTTAATGGATATGGGGATGGGGCTCTTACCCAGGGCAATGACGAGCATCTTATCCACCACCTGGGGATGGGGGAGGATGCCTGAGCCGCGACCCTTGTTGGCAACCATGGGAAAGGGGCAGCCCATATTGATATTGACTTCCGTATAACCTAGGGCGGCAAGGCGCCGCGCCGTATCCAAGAGTTCGTTGCCATCCTTTGTCAGCACCTGGGGAATGAGCCGATAAGGGCCTTGTCCACCCGGCTGACCGCCATTCCGGCCTAAGCCTCCACCTGAGCGCGGGCTTTCTTCCAAGAGGTCGCGGAAGTGGGAGCGGGCCATCGGCTCGCGGATAGCCTTGAGGAAGGGGGCATAGGCTCTGTCATAGCCGGAAAAATATTTAAAAAAGACAGAGCGGAAGTGGCTGGTGGTAATGCCCTGGAAGGGGGCAAGGGAGAGGATGGGCTTATCCATGGGGCCGCATTCTACCCAGTGCGGGCCGTTTACGGAAGATCATTCCAGACTTTTCCTTGACGCCTGCGGGCGGCCGGGGCTAGGATGGGCTCATGGGTAATTCAGAAAAGAGCGGCTCTGCCGCCCACAATGGGCCTGAGGGCCGGCGAACCTGGTGGCAGGACGCGATTTTTTACCAAATCTACCCTCGCTCCTTCGCCGACGGCAACGGAGACGGGATAGGCGACTTCCCCGGCATGACTGCCCAGCTCGACTACCTTGCCAAGCTGGGCGTGGGCGCGGTCTGGCTATCACCCCACTACCCCTCCCCCATGCTCGACTGCGGCTACGATGTGAGCGATTACATCTCCGTGGCCCCGGAGTACGGCAGTATGGATGACTTTAAGGCCTTCCTTGCCGGTGCCCACGAGCGCGGCATCAAGGTAGTCCTTGACCTTGTCCTCAACCACTGCTCGGACAAGCATCCCTGGTTTATCGAGTCCGCTTCCAGCCGCGATAACCCAAAGGCAGACTGGTTTGTCTGGAAGGACCCGGCTCCGGATGGAGACCCGGCCCCACAGGGAGGGCCTCCCACGGACTGGCCCTCCTTCTTTGTGGATTCGGCCTGGACCTATGTGGAGGCGCGCAAACAATACTACTACCACATTTTCATGGAGGAACAGCCTGACCTCAATTGGCGCAACCCGGAAGTCCGCCGCGCCATCTATGACGCCGCACGCTTTTGGCTGGACATGGGGGTGGACGGCTTCCGCCTTGACGCGGTGGGCTCGCTCTTTGAAAACCCGGCCTACCCCATGCAGGGCACGGGGCACCGCCTCCACTCCCAGCGCATGCTCAACCACGCCGCCGTCACGCCCGCGGAAAAAAAAGAAGCCGGCCGGGTCTGGCAGCGGATGTTTCGTTATCAAATGGGCATGCCCGGCATCCACGATGCCATGAAGGAATTGCGCGCCGTTTTAGACGAATATCCCGGGGATAGGGTCCTCATAGGGGAAGACGATAACATCCGCTACCTTGGCCGGGGAGACGACGAGCTTCACATGGTCTTTAACTTTCCCCTCATGAAGGCCCCGGCCATCACCCCCGCCGCGGTGCTCAAAAATCAGCGCCAGCGCCTGGCCCTCCACGCCGCCCTCCCGGTTCCTGGCTGGCCCTGCAACACCCTGGGCAACCACGACAGCACCCGCCTCTACACCCGCTTTGGGCAGAGCAAAGACCTGGGGCCAGAGCGCCTGGCGCGCTTAAACGCCGCCCTCATGTTGACCCTGCGCGGAACGCCCGTCCTCTACAATGGAGGGGAGATAGGCATGGAAGACTATATCATTCCAGATCTATCGAAGCTCCGCGACACGGTAGCCCTCTGGCGCTACAAGAGCCTTACGGAGGAATTCGGCATGGGGAAGGATGAAGCCGCGGGCCATGCCTGCGCCGAGAGCCGCGACCGCTGTCGAACCCCTATGCAGTGGGGGCCCGGCCCTCACGCGGACTTCTGCCCGCCCCAAGCCCAGCCCTGGCTGCCCCTGGGGCCCAGCTACGCGCGGGGGGTAAACGTTACCCAGGAAGACGCGGACCCGGCATCGCTTCTCAATTTCTACAGAAGGCTTGGGACGCTGAGACGCAAAACCCCCGCCCTGCGTGCGGGCTCCTGGGAAGCCCGCTTCCCCGCCCCAGTGGGTTGCCTTGTCTACCTGCGCCGCGCGGGGGATGAGAGCGTCTTGGTCGCCCTTAATTATTCGGGGAAAAAACACAAGCTCAGCCTAGAAGAATCCGCCCAAATTCTCTTTCTTGACGATGGGCAAAACATCGTGGTGCAGGCGGAAGAAAGGGCCCTCGAGGCCAGCTACATCCTAGGCCCCGGCGCGGTGCTTATCGCGCGCGTAGCAGAGGGCTAGGGGCTTAGACCCGGCCTGAGTCTTCTCCTGCATCCCTTTGCTTTACCAATTCCGGGTAGAGGCGCTCGGCGCAGTCCGGGCAGATGCCATGGCTGAATTGGGCTTCGGAGGCGTCTTGGATATAGGACTCAATCTGATGCCAGCTCCCCTTGCCGTCCCGTATCCGCTTGCAGGAGGCGCAGACAGGGAGGATGCCCTCCATATGACGCATGCGCCTCAGAAGGCGGCTACTGCGTAAGATAGTAAAGCAGGCCACAAGCAAGATGGCAAGGGTTTCGCAGAGAGACTCCCTCCAATTGATAGGGGTGGAAACAGCGCCTAGGTAGCGGTGGGGAAGGTCGAAAAGCTCATTAAGCCAGATGATGATGACAAGGCCGCCGAAGGCAAGGATGTCCCAAAAGAGGATTTTTTTCAGTGTCCCCGCCCTGCCGATTTTTTCCGTTTCTTTATTTTTCTTCATACCTGGAATTCTCGCCCCACTAAGCCTAAAAAGCAAGGCCCAAGCGTAGCCTAAGTAGGCGCGTAGGCCAGGATCGACAAAGATAGCCCTCAGCTCGTTTGCCTTGAACTCAAAAAAAACTTTGACAGCTTGCCAAGACGATGTTAGTCTGATGCGGTCAGAAGACAGAATCGTTCTTGCATCATCGTTCGTTCGCACAGATACTCGGAACCATCACTCTGAAAACTAAAAGACTAAGGTAGCTCCAAAGATGAATAAGGCCTTCGCCCACAAGAGCAAGTCTCACAATGTATTCATTGAAGACATCGAAGCGGCCCTGCCCCAAGAAATATCAGAAGCGGAGCTGGAGATCATACAAAAAGCTCAAGCGGCTAAGGGCTTGGAAATTATCCGGAGAGCGTATCAGGAACCTGAAGCCCTGGGAAAGCCTTGGCTCCTGGGCAGCCCTGGGCCCGCAAGCGCCGCGGCTGTCGCCCACCTTCTCAGGGAAGCAGGCATAAGCCTACCAGAAACCGAGTGGATAGCCCGCATTCGCATTCCACTAGGTCATGATTTCTTCTTTGAGCACGCGGTGGAGCACCTGCCGGGAATGTTCATCCTTGAGGCCGCGCGACAGATGATGATTTCCTGCTGGCACATATACGGGGGCATTCCCCTTGAAGGCTACGCCTTTTCCATGAACCGCTTTGATTCCCAGTTTATAGATTATATAGATCTACACATCCCTTCGGAGATACGCCTCCGACTCCATTCTTTTTCCGGTTCCGCAGAAAAATGGAAGGAGGTGGACTTTGAGTATGCCGCCCTCCAAGCGGGAAGAATCTGCGTAAAGGGCCGTACGACGGCCCGTCTTATTTCCACCGGCCTCTTGCAAAGGCTCCGCAGCCCACGGAAGAAGATTCACCCGGCCAACCGCTTTGCCCTCCATTCAGGCGCCCACGCTTCCCTGCGCCTCATCCAGGCTTGCGGAGAGGGCCTTGAAGCGCGTCTGCTGGATCTTTCACTTGGCGGTTGCGCCTGCCGCTTTGACAGCCCATCCCCGCCCTCCGGAATCGAGCCGAGGGCCGCCCTTACCCTGCTTTTCAAGGGTGAAGAAGAGGAGCTTCAGGTAAGGGGAACCTGCACCTGGACAAAGTCGGACACCGAGGGCTCGGAAGCGGGCTTTAGCCTCCATACCGAATCTGAGGCTGAGGCCGCCTTAAAAAAGATCATTCTCTCGCGCTTTATTCTTAAGGAAGGCCGCTGATGGCTGGAGAAAGGCTGGATGGAGAAAGGATGGCGATAGCCTTAGATATTGACGGAGTCCTCATTGAGGATAGCTTCAGTCCCCTCATCAAGTCATTGGTTGAAGACTTTGGACAGCCCTATACGGAAGGGGTGGAGTGCTCGGTATTCTCCAGGGATAGATCTGCTGCCGCCGGATTCCTTATAGAATACATGAAACTTGATTGGACCAAAGAAGAACTGATTACCGAGTATTTCAAGCGCAGAAGCCTCTGGTTGGGTGGAAGAAAACCCCAGCTCCGGCGGGGAGCCGCGGCCTTGATAGAAAGGCTCCGCTCCCGCGGCCACAAGCTCCTCTGCTATGGGGGCTTGGCCGAAAGCCATTTCCAAGAATGTCTGGCGGGGCTTTGCCATTACTTTATCGGATACCTATGCACGGACTCCATCCGTCCCGGAGTGAGGGAGGCTATCCAAGCCTTAGGCGCTACGGATCCGTCCACTGTCCTTTTCGTAGACGACGTCGCCCTCGTAGGGCAAGCGGCCCGGGCCCTCGGGGCGCGCTTTGTGGGCATGCCTGCTCACAATGGCTTTGGATTTCAAGCATCCGTCATGGAGCGTGAGGGAATGCTCACTGTGCTGGAGCCTGACGCGATCGACGAGGGCCTCCTTGCTAAAATAGAACTGGAGCCTGATTATGGAAGATAACTTTAAGGGTAAGCGGGTAGTTATAACCGGAGGCACGAGCGGTATCGGCCAAGCCTGCGTCAAGGCATTCGCGCAACAAGGCGCGCGCACGGCATTCTGCGCCCGGGGCAGAGAGCGAGGAGAAGCCCTCGCGGCAGAGCTCTCCGCCCAGGGACTTTCCGTCCGCTACATAGCCTGCGACGTATCCCAAGAGGAACAAGTAGCGGGGATGGAGGAACTTCTGCGAACAAGCTGGGGAGGGCTAGACTACGCGGTAAATTGCGCGGGCATGAGCCCACGCAGATCCGCCTTGGCAGACACTCCCCTGGCAACCTTTGAAGAGGTCATGAGCGTCAACGTTAAAGGGCTTTTTCTTTCCCTGCGCTCGGAAATCAAACTCATGGGAGAGGGTTCCTCAATCGTGAATATCGCGTCGATCCTCGGACTCAAGGCTATGAACCTGGGGCACGCGGCCTACACGGCGAGCAAACACGCGGCGCTGGGGCTCACAAAAACCGCGGCATTAGAAACCGCCGGAAAGGGAATCCGCATAAACGCCATCTGCCCTGGGGGTATAGACACCCCCATCCACGGGCTCAATAGCGCGTCGGATGAAGCAAAGGCCGCCATGGCCCGCCTTCATCCCCTCGCTCGCATGGGAAGGCCGGAGGAAGTGTCGCAGTTAGCCCTTTTCCTCTGTGGAGAGGGGGCAACATTCATCACTGGCGCTACTATAGCCGTGGACGGCGGCATCTGTGCCGGCTAAGAGACGAGGGGCGCTGAAACGGCGGCTTCTTCCCAGCAGGATAGTATATCCTTTTTGATACTCTCCATAGCTTTTGCGGAAAAGGCCCCTTCTCCGCACTGAAGCCCTAGGGAGAAGCGTCCGCAGATGCTCGCGGATGTCAAACCCAAGCCAAAGTCCCCAACAAATCCGCGATGGAGCGGGGTTACGATGAGTGAACTGCGGATATCAAGGCCCCCGGAATCCAGCCTCAGACCTAAAGGCGAAAGCTCACCCACAGATGTGATTTTAATATGCGGCCTGATTCCCTGCGGCTTGGAGAGTGCGGCCGGAGAGATTGAAAGGGGAGAGATTGAAAGCGGAGGGCCTGCGAGGATGCGTATAAAAGCGCAGGGATCCTTTACTACTGCTTCTCGAAAAAATGAGTTATAGGCGCGAGCGTACTCGACAAAGGAAGAGCCGGAGCTTCGCTGGGCGTGAAGGACCATGCGCCCTGCCCACATACCAAGATCCTGTGGCTCAAGCTTCCTGGCTTTCATACGACGGCGGAGGTTCAAGCCCGTACTCAGCTTAAACCAGGGGCTCTCCACGAAGCCTTCATACTTGCTCAGGATGTGACGCTCCAGGGCATATTGAAGGGATGCTGAAAGTATTCCATTCTCAGGAAGGCCGGTAGTGCGTTGGGCCGTTTTAAAAAGTTCCTCTTCCCGCGCTTGAAGCTGGAAGGAATGAAATTCACAGCGACGGGCAGGCGTAGCAGCAGAAACCTCAATGCCGGGCTCTAAGGGTTCTTCCCGTTGAAAGCGCCCTGAAGCCTCGCTGCGAGCCGGGATGGGCGTATCTGCTCCCGGCATAAAATCAATGGAAGATGGTCGCTTCCACTCGGCGGGAGAGGAAGGAAGCGGGGCGCCGCACAGGCGGTCCAAAACCTCCCTAAAAAAGGCGTTGAGCGAAATTCCATCACCAATAAGATGGGACATGCAAAAAAGAATGAAGCCCTCACTGTCCCTCCCGGGTTGGCAGAGGAGGAGCCGAATGAGGGGGGGCTTGGCCAAATCGATTGAGAGATTCAAATACTCCTGTATGAGAAAGCTTGGGTCCGCCCCCGGAGGCAGAAGCTCCACGGCTGTGCGTGGCCCTGACCAGGGGACAAAGACAGGGCCAACATCCTCCTCCTCCACGGCAAACCCGGCGTAGGGATGGAAGCGCGCGACCTCTTCCAGAGCAAGGGCCAGGGCTGTGGGATCAACCAAGGCGCCAATAGTGACATAGCTAATCATGTTCATGGGCGAGGCGCGGTCATAGGCCCAGATGGCGCGCTCTACGTCCGTTAAGGGTATTCCTTGGCTCCTCATAGGCCCGGCTCCTGGGGAAGGAATTTTATAAGTTCTGCAAGGCCTGAGATTCTGTCTCCGATCCAGTTATCAAAGCCGGTATAATCTGCTGCGTTAAAGAAGGAATTCATATACAGGACGGTTCTGAATCCCGCTAGGGCGGCAGCGCGCAGGGCAAGGGGACTGTCATCCACGCATACCCAATCTGAGGGGCTGCCGCCTAAGGCTCTAGCGAGATCCCGCCATGAGCGCGGATTAGCCTTTGAGCCAGATCCAGGGGAGTGTATTTCCGGGCTGGGCTCAAAACCTTTAAAGGCGGAAAAGCGCTGTGCATCCTTCCCCGCCTGAGAAAAGATGGCCAGGGAAAGGCCTAAACGCGAACAGGCGGCATGGAAGGCGGGGAAGCCGGGGTCGAGGGTCGGCGCGCCTAGGGAAGTGAATGCGGCAAGAATATCTTGAGCCGAGTCTTCCCTGCCTAGCGAAGATAAGAGGAGTTTGAGGGCCTGACCCAGATCAAAGGTGGTAGCCAGGGCAAAGTAGTCCCGGAGAAAGGACAGGGGCGGAGCCTCCGGGGCTAAGGCGGCGGCTAGGGCATGAAGGCCAAGCCGGGGCGCGTCGGGATAGAGGGTACCATCCACATCCAGGACAAAGCCCTTAAAAGGGCCCTGGTTTAAGAAATTCATTGGCGAAGTATAGGGGCATACAAGGCAGAGGTCAAGTTTTTTACAGAGAGCGCGAGCTTGCCTGATTGACAGCTCGGAGGGCTAAGGCTCTAGCATTTTTTTACCGCGATTTATCGTGGCGACGAAGCCGTCATGGGCCTATACTTAAAAAGAATATATTTCCGGAGGTTGCTATGAAGGGGATGATCCGCAGTTTTTTTATTGTACTGTTAACGTTTTTGACGGCTCTCGCCCTTGCCCAAGGCAGTGACAAAGGCAGTGGAATTTCAATTCTCTACGTCGATGCCTCAAGCACGGTCAAGGCCCCAGACGGCAGCCCCGAGCGCCCCTATCAAAGCCTAAGTGCCGCGGTTTCCGCCCTCAAGGCTAAGGGGAAAACGGCAAAACCGACAATCTTCCGCCTAGCCCCGGGGGAATACCGCGACGCGGTCCTTGACCTGGCTTCCGCCTTCCAGCTCATCTCCTGGGACGGTAAAAAAAATGAGCCCTCCCCTAGCTTGGCTTCCAAGGTCATCCTTAACCGGGTGCGCATAGAACTCAAGCATCCGGTGGGGGCTATGATACGCAATTTGAGCCTTAAGGATTCGATCATTCTCATGACAAACCGTAATGCAACCCTCTTCGTAGAAAACGCGGTGATAGAAGGGGGGCGTGGCGCCGGCCTCAAGGTCTCCGGCGGCAGTCTTTCCATGAATCGCTGCCTCATCCTTAACAGCAAGGCCAGCTCAGGCTCCCGCGCTCTGGATGAGGGCACGGGGATAGTCCTTCAAGGCGGGGCCCTGGCTCATCTACTAGACATTAGCTGCAAGGACAATGATGACGGTGCCCTGCGCATGTCGGGCATGGGCACCCGCGCCTGGGTTTCCGGCCTCAAGGCCGAGGGAAACAAAAGCTCAGGCGCCAGCGCCGGGGATGTTTTCGAGCGCGGCATTGGCGCAGTCGAGGCGCGCGATGGCGCCAGCCTCATGCTTGAAAACTCACAAATAGCAGGCAACGCGATTCTCGGCATCATGATCGCCGACGGGGCCCGGGCCCATATCCGCTCAAGCGAGGTATCAAGCACGAGCCGCCTACCCGGCACGAACCAAGCGCGCTATGGCAGCAACATCGTAGTCATTTCCAGCCAAGCCTCCCAGCCTTCCCGGCTAGAACTGGCCAATGTCAAAACCTCGAAGGCCCAGGGCTTCGGCCTCCAATCCGTAGACGGCTATCTCTACGCCGCGGACTCAAGCATAAGCGGAAACGCCATCGGCCTAGTCCTTATATCCCCCCAGAATATCGTCCTGCCTGATCTGGACGCATGTTTTTCAAACACAAGCTGCCAAGGGAATGAACTCGATATATCCCTCAACAACCTTCCCCTTCCCGACCCCAGCCGTGTCCTTGGACAAAACGCCTCAGCCACGAGCCCGGCTTGCGGCCGTCTTCCCTGGGAAGACTGGCCCGGTCTATGATTGCGGGGGCTTTGGCTCTCAGAGGCCAAGCGCGAAAAGGCCAGGCACACGGAGGCATGGCCCACAACCTTTGCGCGGTTTTCCTCTCCTTGCTTTATGCTTTCGCCCTGCCAAGGGCGGCACTGGCCCAGGGGAAACCCTCAGCCCATTCGGATATAAGCGCCAGCCTTTCCGCTCAGCTTGCCTTCTGCCCAAGCGGCCAAGGGATTCCCCAGAGCGCCCAGGCAGAGTCCCTTATCTTAGAAAGGCTCTCGCTCAAACAGCCGGAGATTGAGCGCGGCATAGGCTTCATCCTCCAAGAAAAAAGCTGGAGCGCTCTCGCATCCAAGGTTGAAAACCCCGCCTTAAGCCTCTACGCCCGCCTCCTTGCCGGCTTAAGCCCAGAGGCGCGCCGCGAGCCTGACTGCCTTATCGAAGCCCAATGCCTTGCGAATAATTACCTCTACTCGATAGCCACGGCGGAGGCTAAAAGCGCCATCGTCGCCGATTGTTTCGCGCAACGCCAAATTTATCTTGAGATCATCGCCGCGCAGAAGGCCCAGGGCCTCAGCTGGGGCTTAGGCTCCCTTCCCCTGGCCCCCAAGCTCCTCTGGGCAGAGCGCCTAGGCCCCTCCTTTTGGGAGATAGCCAACGAGATGTTCGCACACGGCCTGCCCCTCATGGACCTGGAGCTCTACCGCGAATTCGTGGATAGCCCGGAAAGCCTGCGCCTCATCCGGAGCATCCTCGTCAAAGCCGACATCATCCGCCCCTCTTTGCGCGAGAGCGTCCGCCTTATCGAGCGCTTTGTTGAGGAAAACCGCGCCTACCGCTCCAGCATGGAAAACCTGGAAGACTTCCAGCGTCGCGGCATCTTCAGCCAGGCAGAGCTCGATGCTGCCCGCGCACAAGCCGACGCAGGCGGCTACGAAAGACTTTATCGCGGCAAGACGCGGCGCTGGGACGCTTTTAACTGGCTCAATGCCCAGTGCACCCTCTACGCTCAAGCCCAGCGCAAGTCCACGGAGGGCCGCTTCCAGGGCGATTGCGGCACGACCACCACGGTGCAGATGGCCTTTTTCCGCATGGCCGGCATCGCGCCGCTTTCCATCCAATGGATCCACTATCGCAAAATCCCCGCCTTCACCCACAACTGCCCCGGCTACTACCATCCGGCCTTCCAGCGCTGGTTCGCCAATCAAAAACCAGTCTTTTATGAGGGAGGCAAGGCCCTGAGCTCCGCGGAGCCGACCTTCATCCACTACAGCAAGCCCGTCTGGCATAGTCTGCGCTACGCAAATGATTGGCGCCTCGCGGCCCACTCCCCAGCGCAGGAGGCAATCCACTACAGCTATTACCCCGGCGAGTTTTCAGACAACCATGTCATCTTGAGCCTCCTCTCCATCGGCATCCCGGCTTCTGTCCTGGACGAAAGCCTCTGGCGCATCCCTGACGGCTTAAGCTCCGGCAAGCTCATCCCAAAAGGCTTGAACGCCCAGAGCGCGGCAGACAGAGACTTTGACGGGATCCCCGATCTCGTGGAGCGGGAGCTGGGCAGTGAGCCCCTCAAGCTGGATACAGACGGCGATGGCCGTTCGGACCTTTACGAAATCGAGCTAGGCCGCTCTCCCCTCCGCCCAGATCCATGGGGCACAAAGGAAGCTCAGGGCTCAAGCAGACCCGCCCTCGACGGCATTATCGCTGCCAAGGAGTATGCCCAGGGATCAAGGCTCAGCGACGTAGCGGGAGACAGCGCAGACAAGGCTCCCGGCAAGGATATCAAGTCGATGCAGGCCCTTGTCAGCGCTGACAGTCTTTTTTGCGGCATATCCTTTCAAAGCCCCTTAAGTCATGAGCCAGCTACCCACTCCTTCCTCATTGAGGCGCGGGGCTCCGAGCGCCGGCGCTACTGGGCCCAGTGGCACCAAGGCTATGCCCAGCTCTATGAACTTTCCGGACCCGCAGACTCAATCCTCAGCCCCCTAGGATCCCGCGGCCTTTCCGCCGGCCTTGGCCAGGACGGGGAGTTTTCCATTCCCCTTTCAGCCTTCCCCGGCGCAACCGTCCTCTATATCCGCTATCACGCCTCGGGCATGGTCTCAGGCCTGGCCCAGATATCGGACGATTACACGGATTTTCTCCGCCTAAGCCTCCCGGGAGACAGCTTTATAAGCAAAGCCAAGGCCGCCCTGGCAAAGGCTCAAACCCTAAGCGACCCCGCCAAAGACGCCAAGCCCCTGCCCCTCGACTACGACTTCACAAGCCTTAGCGCCGCGTTGCGCGACGGCTATCTCTACGCCCGCGTCGATTTCGCCGCGGAGCCTGAATCCCAAGCCTTCGGCCTCAAGACAATCCATGTCCGCGACCCACAGAAGCTTATGAATTACTGGATACAGTGGTGGAGCCCCCTTGAGCTTGCCCTCCATAGCTGGAAGGATGGGGAGTCTGCCCAATCCCAGCCCATAGATGCCTCAGACTACGAATGTGCCTTTGAAGGTTCCAGCCTCTACCTCAGCCTGCCCCGGTCCGCTCTCGGCCCGCCGGGTAGCCGCGAGCTCTATTTTCACGCAGGCGGTTTGCTTCCAAGAGGCGGCTTTGAGGCAAGCGCAGACATAAGCCCAGCCTTTAGCCTCAAGGAAGAATGAGAAGAAATGCGGGAAGGGAACCTTTCCCAAAAGGTTCCCTTCCCGCGCCCATCCTTCCAAAGGCTAGAGACTTCGTGTGCAATAAAAAAAGAGCCAGCCTCTTAAGGCCGCTCTTTCGGGAAACCGGGTTAAGCGCTATACTACAAGCGTTCGCCGCCGCCCCCTGAGGGCGGTCAAAGCAGTGTATGGGAACCGCGGGTCGCAGGGCCTTTGCGGGAGCGGAGGCTGGATGTCAAAGCGTTATTTCGAATTCACGGAAGGTTCCTCTGACAAGTTCTGGGAGATCATCCTCGATGGCTCCTCCTTCAGCACCCGCTGGGGACGCCGCGGCACCGCCGGGCAGAATAAAGAAAAATCCTTCGAGACAGAGGCGGAAGCCCTCAAGCAACATGACAAGCTGGTAGCTGAAAAGCTCCGCGAAGGCTACCTTGAAAAGGGCGGAGAGGCCGCTCTGGGCGCTTCAGCTCAGGAGGTCGCCCCGGCAGCGAAGGCCGCGGCGGCGGCAACTCCCACCAGTCGCCCTGCGGCACCAGAGGCGCAAGCCTCGCCCGCCAGGGCAGCAGCCCACCAGCGCCCCGACGGAAACCCGGCCGAGCGGAGCATCGCCTTAAAAATCGGGGAGTGGCGTGTGGCCACCTGGCGGGATATCCCCCCGCCGGCTGAGGGGCCGGAGCCGCCCTTCAGCCTAGAGGCGTGCATTGCACGCTCGCGCAAGTCAAAGTGGAAGTACTGGTACCATGATTGGGATGGCTGCAAGATCTGTCTCCCCATGAGCCTGGATGAAGCCCACTTCTGGTACTTCATGATGATGGCCTGCGAAACGGAAGACTCCCTCGAGGCCGTAATCGCCAAGCTCCTGCCCAAGGAGAAATTCAACGGGAGCTTCGGCAAGGCCGACATGACGCGCATCGACGCCCTTCGCACGGTCAACAAGAAAGAAGCCCACAAGCGCGCGTCAGCCTCCATCGTCATACCCATGTGCCGGGCGCTTTCCAACCGGGAGCTCATAGACATCCTCCTGGCACCGGACAAGGGGGTCAAAAGGGAGAACCTAGGCGATGCCTACCTGGCCCCCCTCTTTATCGAGCGCCATCTCCCCCGCCTCTGTGGAGCTGAGGCCGAAGATGCCCGCGAGCGCATTGCATCCCTCATCAAGGCCAATCCCTGGCCTGCCGACAGGTACTGCGAAACCCTCCTCTATCAGGCCGCCGCCGTCCTTGGCATGCATGAAGCCCTCCTCCCCGCCATCGAGTCCATCCCTGCGGACACCTACACGATTGAAGACTGGGGCGACCATTACCACAAGCCTCAAGCGGTCATCTTCGGACTGCGCGACCCGGCACTCGTCGCCCGTCACGTCAAGCGGCTTAAGCTCAAGCTCCAGACCCCGGAGACGGTCAAGGGCTGGCTTGCGCACACGGAATACGCTGAGCTCGACTATGCAGCTGAATCCATCTGCGCGGAGTTGAATAGGGAAAAGGCCGAGGAAGCCATCAAGGCCCTGGCCCTGGTAGACGCGCCTGAGGCCACCGGCCCCATGCTCAAGCTCCTCCTCCGCTCCAAAGCTCCGCGCATCGCCAAAGAATGGTTGACGGCCAAGCCCAGGCGCTCCATAGATCAGCTTGCCCTCCTGGCATCAGGATCTGGCTCAACGGCAGACTCCGCCACCGACATCCTCTGCGCCTTCCTTGCCGATGGCTGGAAGTCAAACATAGAGTCCGCCCTAGGCCTTCTCGATGAGGCGGGACAACGCAAGCTTCGCGAAGCCATCCTCGAGAACCCCGCCCTCAGCGCCCAGCCCTTCCCGGACGCCGAGCTCCCCCCATCCCTTTTGCCCTACCTCTCTCCAGCGACAAAGGTCAAGCTCCCTACCTGGCTCAATCCCGGCGAGCTTCCCCCCATCATCCTCCAAGGCCGGAGGCTTTCAACCGATCAAGTAGCCCGTCTCCTAGCCGCCCTGCAGACAGCAGTCCTCCCTTCAGCGCCTGAAGCCGTCACCGCCCTCAAGGCCCTCGCCGTTGCATCAGCCCTGGAACGCTTTGCCTGGAAACTCTTCGAGCTCTGGCAAGACGCGGGGACTCCCCCCAAGGACAAGTGGGCCTTCCTTGCCCTAGGCGTCTTAGGAGGAGATGCCGTGGCTTTAAAACTCGCGCCCCTCATTAAAGCCTGGCCCGGAGAAGCTCAGCACCAGAGGGCCGTAGCCGGTCTTGAAATACTCTGCTCCATAGGCACGGATACGGCCCTCATGCAACTTAACGGGATAGCCAACAAGGTCCCCTTCAAGGCCCTCAAGCAGCGGGCCAACGAGTGCATGGAGGAAATCGCCGCCTCCATGGGTCTGAGCAAGGCCGAGCTGGAAGACCGCGTCGTGCCCGACTGCGGCCTGGATGAAAGAGGCCGCAGGGTCTTTGACTTCGGCCCTAGAAAGTACGAGTTCATCATGGGTCCGGACATGAAGCCCATGCTGCGCGACCAGGAAGGCAAGAGACGGCCCGACCTCCCCGCTCCCAACGCCAAGGACGACCCAGACCTCTCCGCCGCCAGCGTAGAGGAGTGGAAGCTCCTCAAAAAGCAGATCCGCGAAGTGGGCAAGATACAAGCGTCGCGCATGGAGCAGGCCATGGTCGTGGGGCGGCGTTGGCCCCCGAAGGACTTCGAACTCCTCATCGCCCGCCATCCCCTGATGACCCACGTAGCCCGCCTCCTCCTCTGGGGCGGCTACGACGCCAAGGGCGGTCTTGTAAAGCTCTTCCGCGTTACGGAGGAACAGGATTACGCCGACGCTGCTGACGCCAAGCTTGCCCTGGACGGCTGCGCAAAGGTCGGCGTCGTACATCCCCTCGGCATCCCCAAAAATGACTTAGCCGCCTGGGGAGCACTCTTCTCAGACTACGAAATCATTCCGCCCTTCCCCCAGCTGGGAAGGCCCGTCTACGCCCTAGACGCAATCGAGCTCAAAGGCCTTGAGATCACGCGCATCGCCGCCCTCAAGTTCCCCGCCCCCACCCTGGTTTTCAGCCTGGAAAAGTTGGGCTGGGCGCGGGGCCTAGCCATGGACGCAGGCTGTTTTACCGAGCATTCAAAGCAATATCCCGCCGCCGGCCTCACCGCCGTCATCACCTATGAAGGCAATGTGGGCATGGGCTGGATAGACGCTTCAGAGGAGCTCACCAAGGCAAGCGTGTACCTCGTGAAGGGCCTGCGGGAGCCCCAAGGCTACTCCGACGATAAAAACAAACTCGCGCTAAAAGATGCCGACCCCGTAGTCTTAAGCGAGATCCTCTACGACCTCGCCATCCTGGCATCGAAGCTGAAGGAGTAAAAGCCATGGGAGAAAAGGATGCGGCCTCAATGCAGAGGCCGCCGGCGGAGACCCTCTACGCCGCTGAGCTTGAGATACTCCTCAAGGAAGACCAGGGAAAGCCTAAGCCCCCGGGCTGGCTCCTTTCCCCGCGGGCGGCAATAGACTTTGTCCTAGGCGACCCCAAGCGGGGCCTTGCCCAAAAATTCGTGGGCAGAAAATCCTTCGTGGAGTGTTGCATCGTAGCCCTGGCCACCAACCGCGGCCTCATGCTGGTAGGAGATCCGGGCACCGCCAAAAGTTGGCTCTCAGAGCTCCTTGCCGCCGCCATCTCAGGCGATTCCACGCTAGTGGTCCAGGGCAGTGCCGGCACGACCGAGGACCAGATCAAATACTCTTGGAACTACGCCCTTCTCCTGGCAGAAGGCCCCGTACCGCGGGCCCTCGTGCCAGCCCCCCTGCACCGCGGCATGAAGGAGGGAAAGCTCGTGCGCTTCGAGGAGCTCTCCCGCTGCCCGGTGGAGATCCAGGATTCCCTCCTCTCCGTCCTTTCGGACCGCGTCCTCCACGTTCCCGAACTATCCGGAGATGAAAAAGTCCTTTTCGCCTCCCAGGGTTTCAACGTCCTTGCAACCTCCAACACCCGCGACCGCGGCGTAAACGAGATGAGCGCGGCACTCAAGCGGCGCTTTAACTTCGAGACGGTATCTCCCATCAGGAGCCTCAGCGACGAGATGGCACTCGTAAAGCGGGAGACGGAGCGGCTGCTTGAGCGGGCCGGAGTCCCCATGACCCTGAGCCCGGATAAGACGGAGCTCCTGGTCACGGTCTTCCACGAACTGCGCGAGGCAAAAACGGCAGACGGCATGGCGCTCGAGCCCTTAGGCAGCGCCATGAGCACCGCCGAGGCAGTATCCGTGGGCTTCGCGGCCGCGACCCACGCCTACTACTACGCGGACGGTAAGCTGGACGCGTCGCATATCGCCACCAACCTCGCCGGATCGGCCATCAAGGATTCGGCGGAGGACCTCAAGAAACTCAGGCACTACTTCGAGCATGTCGTGGCCTCCCGCCACGGCGCCCACTGGAAAGAACTCTACAAGGCGCGAGATCGGCTCGGGGGCGAATAGGGCATGGAAAGGCTCCTGGTTTTCCCGGTGCGGCACCACAGCCCTGCCGCCGCTAAAGCGTTGCGCGAAACTATCGGTGCCCGGAAACCCTCCCGCATACTAGTGGAAGGGCCGAGCGACTACGAGGGCCGCATGGCTGAGCTCTCCCTGGGCCACCGCCTGCCCCTCGCCATCTACAGCTATGCCGCCGGCCCGGAGGGTCTCAGGGCGGGCGCCTGGTACCCCTTCTGCGAAAACTCCCCCGAATGGGTAGCCGTCCGCGAAGCCGCCGACCTGGGCATCCCCTGCTCCTTTATGGACCTTCCCCTCTACGCCATGCAGGCTCTGGCCTCAGCCCTCCCCTGCGAGCCTCAGGCCGAACAACGCTGGGCGGACGGCAAGCTCCGCCGCGGAGCCTACGTGGACATGCTCTGCGCCCAGACGGGGGCAGACGGCTTCGACGATCTCTGGGACGACCTCTTCGAAGTGGACTCCTCCCTCAGCGCGGAAGAATTCATAAAACGCTGCGGCATCTTTTGCAGCCAGTCCCGCGCCCTGGACAAGCCCGACCCCGAGGACCAGGCGCGTGAAGCCTTCATGGCTTCACGCATCGCCTCGGCTTTGGATGAGACGCAAGGGACGGTGATAGCCGTCTGCGGCGGCTACCACGCCCAGGCCTTGGAGCGCCGCGTGGCTGAGGGGGACTTCAGCGCCCCCGGACTCCATGATGCCTTGGCCGCTTCCGAAAACTTCCAGGAACGCGGCATCAGCCTTACCCCCTACTCAGACGCGCGGATGGATTCCCTGCGCGGCTACGACGCCGGCATGCCAGGCCCCGCCTTTTACCGGGAAGTCCATGCCCAGCGTTCGGCTCAAGAAAGCTTCGACTCAGACGGCGTCCTTCAAGCGGTGGCCGCGGCCCTCAGGGCTAGGGGCGTTCCCTTTTCTTCTGCCGACCTCATAGCCACCCGCTCCACTTCGCGCGCGTTGGCCGACATCAGGGGTCATGGCGATGTCTGGAGGCGGGACATCCTAGACGGTGTTCGCGCCGCTGTCGTGAAGGAAGACCTAGCGGAAGGCGGGAGGCACCCAGTACTGGAAGCTGTGGCCGAAGTTCTCCGCGGCAACCGCGTCGGAGCCCTGGCGGCGGGAACGGCTCTTCCTCCCCTGGTAGCCGACGCCCGGGGCATTCTGGAATCCTTTTCCCTCCTTCCCGCTCCCGAACCGAGGAAGGTCTCCTTGTCACTGCGCGACAGCATACAGCGCGAAGCCAGCCGCGCCCTTCACAAGCTCTCCATCCTCGGAATCGCAGGCTTCGTTCTCGAAGAGGGCACGGACATGCTTGCCCGTAGGGACCTAAGCGACCCCCGTGAAACCTGGCGCATCGCCTGGCTCGCCGAGTTCGACTCCGGCCTCATCGAAGCCGCGCGCTATGGACCGACCCTGGCCGAAGCCGCAGCCCGGGCTCTTGCGGAAAAGGCAGGCAAAATCGAGGGCTCGGCTACAGCCGCAGCCGCCATCCTGGTGGAAGCAGCCCTCTCCGGGATAGGCGCTCTCCTTTCGCCCTACGCAGCCCGCCTGGGCAGCCTCCTCCGCCAAGCAGGCTCCTTCGCCGATTCCTCAGGCGCCCTCGCCCACCTCCTCTACCTCCAGCGCTACGACTCCATCCTAGACCTGGGCGAACCGGAGCTCCTTGCCTCCCTCATTGCCGAAGCCTGGCGCCTCTCTCTCTACCTCCTGGAGGCTTCAGCTTCCTCACCGGGCACGGACGACCAAGTGATCCGCGGCATGCGCTCCCTCCTTGCCTGCGCCGAATCCTGCGCAGAGTCCTGCGGCGACGGAAGCGAGGGCCAGGAATTTCTAGCCGTGCTCTCTCGCGTCATGGCAGATCCCGCTACGGCGGCGCTGACCCGGGGCGCGGCCCTAGGGACACTTTGCCGCCTATCGGCAGCTGACTCAGAAACGGTGACCTCTCAAGTAAAATCGCTGTGCGGCTTGCAGAGCCTGGGTGATTTTCTAGCCGGCCTCTTTTCCCTGGCGCGTGAAGCCGTACAGCGCGACGCTGCCGTGGTTGCGGCGCTGGACGGGGCTATCTGCGGCATGGACGAAAATCTCTTCCTAGCCGCCCTCCCTGCCCTCCGCTTTGCATTCTCTTGGTTCACCCCCCGTGAAAAACGCCTCTTCGTTGAATCCTTAGCCGGTATCGGAAAGGTCGGCAGATCGGCAGAAGGCGTCGCCTTTGCACAATTAACCGCCATGCCCCTAAGCGACCCAGAATCCCTCGCGCGCGCCATGGCCTACGAGGCGGCCCTCTTCGCGGAGGCCTCCCGCCACGGCCTAGGGGAGGCCATCGATGGATGAGGGAGAGCTCATCCGCGCCCAGCGCTGGCGCCTTACCCTTGGTCCCGAATCCGACGATGCCCTGGGCCCCTGCTTGGACGAGACGGGCAGAGGCCGGGATCGCGTCCTAGCCTTCCTCTACGACAGGGAATACGGCCCGGGCCGCAACACCCGCCGCTCCGGTTCACTCGATCCCTCCAGCATCTCGGTGCCCGAATGGATCAACCAGGCTTCCGAGCTCTTCCCCACGGAAAGCTTAGAGCGCCTGGAGCGCGACGCCCTTGAGCGCTACGAGCTGGCGCAGATGCTGGCAGATCCCGAAGTCCTCTCGCGGGCCCAACCCAGCATGAGCCTCCTGGAAGCGGTTCTCCGCACCAAGAACCTCATGAACGCAGAGGTTCTTTCCCAGGCAAAACGCATGGTGGCCAAGGTAGTGGAAGAGCTCATGAAAAAGCTCTCGGCGGAAGTCCGGGCTCCCTTCAGCGGGACGAGGGATAAGAATCGGCGTTCCTTCGCCAAGGTGTCGCGCAACTTCGACCCACGGCGCACCATAGGCCTCAACCTCAAGCACTGGGATCCCGTCGCAAAACGCATGCTCCTGGAGGAACTTTATTTCAATTCCCGCGTGCGCAGGCGGGCGGACAAATGGCGCATCATCATCCTGGTTGACGAGTCGGGATCCATGGCATCTTCCGTCATCCACGCCGCGGTTACAGCCTCCGTCTTCTGGGGAATCAAGGCCCTGGACTCCCGCTTGATAATCTTCGACACCGCCGTGGTGGACCTGAGCGACTACTGCTCTGACCCGGTAGAGACCCTCATGAAGGTCCAGCTGGGAGGAGGAACCGACATCGGCGCCGCCCTGGGCTATGCCCTGGGCCTCATTGAAGACCCGCGCCGCACCATGGTCGTCCTCATCAGCGACTTCGCGGAGGGAGGCCCGGAACGCATCATGCTGGAACGCGCCCGCGCCATCGTGGAAGGAGGCTCCAAGCTCTTGGGCCTCGCGGCCTTGGATGATAAAGCCATGCCCTGCTATGACAGACGCATGGCCGAGAACCTGGTTCGCTTAGGGGCGGAAGTGGGGGCTATGACTCCAGGGCAACTTGCCCGCTGGGTCGGGGAGAAGATCAGGTGAAAGCCCGCCCAGACCTCCTAGCCCTCGATGCCGCGGAC
>JBGSOB010000220.1:0-11426 GCA_041739325.1 Treponematales bacterium | reverse complement strand
CTTTTGCATGCTTGGGCATTGCAGGAATATCTCAAATCTTTAGGGCATCGGCCCTTTTTTGTACGGTATAAATCAATTTTGGATATCCATGCCCCGCATCTTCTAAGCAGATTGAGAGCGCTGTTGGATGTCGGTAAGACGGCTTCCTATCTACTGGGCAGGCTTAAGGTGTGTTTGACCTCCTTGGATAAGAAGATCCATCCACGCGGTTTTAATGAATTTAGGAAGAATTGGTTGGTTTTTTCAGATACGGAATATAAGATCTTCCAACAGCTAGCCTTGAAACCGCCCCTGGCAGATGCCTATATTTGCGGAAGCGATCAGATTTGGAATTTTCCTGATGATATCTCGAATTGCTCTGATGCTGTACGTGCCTATTTTCTGGATTTTGTCCCGGAGGGTAAGGGGCGGTTCGCCTGTTCTGCCAGTTTTGGGCGTGATATCGTAAGCAAAGACTTTGTCGAGTTTATCAGGCCCTTATTGGCAAAATTCAAATTTGTCTCGGTGAGGGAACCTATCGGGACCGAAATATGTAAGAATGCGGGCTATAAGGGTGCTGAATGGTCACTCGATCCTACCTTGCTATTGGATCCCAACCGATACGAGAGTTTGTTAGCGAATGTGGACAATTCGTCGGGAAAATACGGCTTGCTTTACCTTGTGGGAAATGAATGCAAGGTGGATATGCGAGAGATTCGAAAATTGGCAAAAGACAGTGGATGTGAACTCAAGTATGTGGCGAGCCAGATGAAGGTTGATGTATACAAAAAAATCCATCCTACCATAGAGTCATGGCTTAGCCTCATACGAAGCGCTGAATGGATTGTGACGAATTCCTATCACGGAATGATTTTCTCAATTATTTTCAGGAAAAGATTCGTCGTTGTTCCCTTAAGAGGTTCTGCTGTATACGAGAGAATGAACGGAAGAGTTTATTCCCTCCTTGAAAGGCTAGGCTTGGATGATAAACATGGCTTGAATGGCTTTGCACAAATCCTTGAGCAGTCATATGATTGGGAGAAAATTCACATGAGATTGAAAGAAATTAAGGATACTAGCCGAATCCAAGAAATTTTGTGTGAATATTCTAGACGGGAGACCCTATAACATGAGTGGCTTCAAATGCAAGCTCAACTCGGATATCAATGTGAGCTGGGTATATGAATCGTAAAATCCTTGTTCTCGGCTCATCCGGCATGGCAGGCCATCTCCTCTGCGTGTATTTGCGCGAACGGGGCTGGGATGTGGTGGATGTCGGGCCGCGGAAGCGGGTTTTCGACTCGACGAAGCTTCTCGACCTTTTTGAAAGGAAGGAAGCACGGGCTTTATTGGAGCTTGAACGGCCTGCGGTTGTAGTGAACTGCCTCGGCGTGCTCGTACGGGAATCTGAGAAAGATCACGGGGCGGCTAGCTACATCAACGCCTTTTTACCGCATTTCCTACATACCCTGTGCCAATCGATCGGCGCTCGCTTGATCCACTTGAGCACCGACTGCGTCTTCTCCGGAAAAGACGGCCCATATCATGAAGACGACTGCCGGGACGGCGACTCCTTTTACGATCGCTCGAAAGCCTTAGGCGAGGTCATCGCCGAGGATGCGCTCACTATACGGACTTCAATCATTGGCCCTGAGCTCGCGAGGGACGGTAGCGGGCTATTCGCCTGGGTCATGCGCCAGGAGGGATCCGCTAAGGGGTATAGAAGAGCGCTCTGGTCAGGCGTCACGACCCTCGAACTCTCTAGCTACATTGAAGATGTTATCATGGATAGGCAAAGTTTGGCCGGGCTCGTGCAATATTCAGTACCGGGTGGCATCTCAAAATTCGAGCTTATTCGTATGATCAATGAGATTTTCAGACTTGGTCTCGACGTGGAGCCAGTTGACGAACCGGTTATTGACAAGCGCTTGGTCCCGACACTGAATGATGCCGGCGACGCGCCGGCGAGCTATGAGTCCCAGCTGGCTGGGCTCGCCGCATGGATGAAGGATAGAAAGACCCTCTACGGCAATTAAGGGAGTTCTCATGAAAGTGATGGTGGTGGTGGGCACGCGGCCTGAGCTCATCAGGCTCGCCCTGGTAGTGAAGAGGCTCCGCGAGACTATGGACTGCGTGCTTGTGCATACTGGTCAAAATTTCTCCTATGAGCTAGGCGAGATTTTTTACGGCGATTTGGAAATGGATCCTCCGGACTACTATCTGGGCGTGGTAGGCGCTAGCTTGGCCGAAACCTTGGGTAACATCATTATCAAGGTGGATGCGGTCTTGGAAAGCGAGCGCCCAGATGCCCTGCTCGTGCTTGGGGACACGAACAGTGCCCTATCGGTCATCCCCGCAAAAAGACGGAAGATACCTATTTTCCACTATGAGGCAGGGAATCGCTGCTTCGACCAACGCGTCCCTGAGGAGATCAACCGCAAAATAGTCGATCACACAGCGGACATCAACTTGACGTATAGCGAGATAGCCAAGCAAAACCTCCTGCGTGAGGGGTTCTCGATGGATCGTGTCTTCAATATCGGCTCGCCTATGTTTGAAGTGCTCAGAAATTATTCGGGGAAAATAGCCGCGTCGACAGCTTTAGCGCGGCACAGCCTCGAACCAGGGCGCTATTTCTTGCTGAGCTCGCACCGTGAGGAAAACGTGGATGACCAGGCGAGGCTTGAACAGCTTTTGGTGGCCATGCGCCAGGTCCGTCGCGAGTACGGTTTCCCCATACTGTTTTCAGTGCATCCCCGGACTGAGGCCCGGTTGAGACAATTCGGATTTGGGGACGAGGATGGTATGGTTAAGAGCCCCCCCTTCTGTTTTACCGATTATGTGGCGTTGCAGAAGGCGGCATACTGTGTCTTGTCTGACAGCGGAACTATCACGGAGGAATCGTCCATCCTGGGATTCCCCGCGATAAATCTCAGGGAGACGCACGAGCGATTGGAAGGTATGGAGAAGGCTGTCGTTCCAATGACTGGTTTCAGCGCTGAGCGGATTAGGGAGGCTATCCGCATAGTTGCCGGTGAAGGCGCGCGCGGACCGGCCAATGCCGTTCCTGATTACCAAGAAGACCATACCGCGGAAAAGGTTGTCCGAATCGTGCTGAGCTACACCGATTACGTGAACCGCAAAATTTGGATGAAGGGCTGTTGATCATGACAGCGCGCGCTACGGGGGAAAGAGCTTGAATTCTAGGTTTACCGTTATCATTCCCTGTAAAGATCGGGGCCCTTATCTCCGTCATACATTGCGTACCTGTTCTATACAGGACTACGAACCTTTGGAGGTCATCGTCGCTGATGACGGTAGCTCCGATGAAACCGAGCGGATTGTCGCAGAAGCTGCGGCTAAAGACCGACGTATCAGCTATATACGACATCCTGACGGAGTCGGGATGCGCGACAATTTCGAGCTTGCCTTATCCCGTGTGAAGCCAGGTTTCGTTTTCGCTTTGGGTGGGGACGATGGCCTCATGCCTGGTGGCATTGCAGGTATGAATGAGATGTTAGAGTCCTCAGGGCTAGAGCTCCTGGCTTGGTCCGCTCCTACGTATTCCTATCCTGGAATTCGGGGTACGAGTGGACAGCTCAAACTTCCGTTCAGGGGCAGGGATCGCGAGATTCTCTCGAGGAACTTCTTGCGAAGACAGACCGAGCACCTTCATTATACAGGAGACTCGGAATCGCCCATGATATACGTTAAGGGCGTTGCCTCGACAAAGCTGGTTGATCGAGTCCGGGCTCGGTCGACTGATGGCCGTTTTTACCGCTGTCAGACTCCCGACGGTTATTCAGGAATCGTTCTGGCTGGAGAGGTCGAGCGTTTCGCGTTCTCTTCCAAGCCCTTCGCCCTCTTCGGAGTATCACCCGCATCTCAGGGTCTGGCCTACCTACGCAACAGCGAGAAAGCGAAGAAGGCTTCCGAGGACTTCTTTAAGACCGTCAGCGACCTGCCAATGCACCCGAATTTGGCCTCACAGCCTTATTCGCCTCTGATCACCTTGATGACAGCCGAATACCTTCTGCGCGCTCAAGAGCTTCCTGGTTGGCCTGGCATCGTCCCCAAGCTCGATTACCGGAGGCTCCTCTCCAAGGGATTGATTGAGCTTTCGCATGGCTTATATGGAGAAGAGCGCATCCACCGCGAATTGCGGATCCTCGACAGAATCGCCACTCACCATGGCCTAAGCCATGATTTTGAGCGTCTGATAGCGTCAACGCGTAGAAGTAAACCCAGGTCTCCCTTCGATGGGAGCGGCTTGAACCCGAGCGCCTTATTCTTCGATTCCGAAGAGTACGGCATACCTGATATCCTGGAGGCCGCGTGGTTTGCTAAGGACGCGCATGCTCTTGTCTCTGGCGCATGGCCGTCTCGGACTTTAGCAGCTCTTCGCCGTTCCCTCGGTTACGCTGCTAAGATGAGCGCTCGCGGCCCGCGCTTTCCCCGAAGGGCGGAGTGGGGCGAGGGATGAGGCGCCTTGTTGATCGGCGGCTTTGCCCCACACGGTCGGTATGATCGGATCACTGTTTTTCAATATTTATGCTTTAATACTCTCTCTGCTCGGTTCCAAACGGGGGCGGTCCATCTACTTCCTCATTGCCCTCGTCGCCATTTTCGTCTTCTTGGCCATACGCTATGATTATGGAAACGATCTTCCCACTTACCGCGGTCTTTTCGAAAGCTACGAATTCGTGGACCTCGCGGATATCGTGGCGGAGAAGGACAGCGTCTATGAGATCGGCTACCGCGTTCTCAATAAGGCATTCTCACCCCTCGGTTTCTCCGTGCTTCTCTCCTTTTGCGCCTTTCTTTCCATGTGGGGCTATTACTACTTCGCTCGGAAGGCGGTGGACGGCCCCTATCTTTTTTTCGCCCTTTTTATTTTGGTTTTTAACCCGAATCTTGTTCTAACCCAATCCTCGGCAGTCCGCCAAACCATCGCAATCTCGATCTTCTTTCTTTCCTCGCCTTTCCTCGTATCCCGCAGATTGGTCCCTTATCTAGCATGCTGCTTGTTGGCCATGACCTTTCACTTCTCAGCCATCGTCCTCCTTCCCTTTTATTTCATAATTTCTCCAAAACCCGTTGAATTTAAGCGTTTACTCCCACTTATAGGGCTTTTCTTCGCCCTCGTCCTCTATGGCCGATTCTTTGTCGGTCTAGCTATAAACTTTGCCTTGACCGCGCTGGGTTTACGATATGCCGGCTTCTACTCATCGGGCGTTTTCAAGCTCTTCGAGATGGGGAGCGGGATCAGGATCTATTTTAGCGCCATCATGATGCTCGTCCTGATGAAGTTGGGGGAGGGCTGCGAGGGGTACAAGGCTGTCGCTATCAAGGCCGCCGTCTACGCGCCCATTATGCTCGCACTCGGCTTCGGATTTCCGCTTGCGGGCAGGCTCTCCATGTACCTGGAGCCCTTCAGCGCCATGGCGGTGCCTATAGCCATCAGCCGACTCCGCTACCGGAGTGTCAAATACCTGGCCATTATTTTCTACGCCACATATCTGCTAGCGACTTATTATGCCTTTTTCCGGGATCCTATCTGGAGGGATAGCTTTGCCACCTATACGAATATTTTCTTCAAAGGATCGGAGTGATCCATGTCCCAACGATCGACGCACCAGTCTGGGGGGCTCCGCAGATGAAAATATCATACATAGGCCTGCAGGACGCCATCGGCCATAAATTCAATGGCATGGATCTTTGCCGCGAGATGCGGCGCAGAGGGCATGACGCGCGTTTTTATGTGCTGGAAAAAAAGACCAACGAGGAATGGGTCGTACCCATCTGCGGCGCAGCGGGACGATTCCTGCTGAAGGCTATCAATCGCCTAGAAATGCTCTTGAGCCTACAGAACTGCCTCAGTCCGATAGTGTTTTTCCTACGGCGCCACGCGCATCTCATGGAAAGCCGGATCGTCCATCTGCAAATGGTCCAGTTCGGATTCTTTCCCCATAGACTTGCCCCCTTTTTTGCCCAAAGAGCCAAGGTGTTGTGGACCTTCCACGATCCCTGGCCCTTGACCGGGCATTGCATACATCCGGCCATTTCATCTTGCGACCGCTGGGAAAGAGGGTGCGGCCTGTGCCCGAACCTAAATGCGGAATTTCGGATCTCATGCGATACTACGCGCTTTCTCTTTAATAGGAAAATGAGGGCTTGGAGAGATCTTCCGTTCAATATCGTCGTCTCCTCGTCTTACATGGAAGGGCTCGTGAGGCGTAGCCCGATTTTTTCTTCCACGCGCTTGGACAAGATTCCCTTCGGCGTCGATCAGTCAATTTTCTGCCCTTTGGACCGCTCTGCGGCAAGACGGCGACTCGGGCTACCCCTTGATGATTTCATCCTCTTTTTCAGGGCTACCCGCAGCGAATTCAAGGGTTATTCGGCTCTATGCAGAATGCTCGAGTCCTTGGACCCCGCGGGTGTCACCCTAGTCACGGTTCAAGAGCGCGGGATTTTCGACTCGTTCAAGGGGCGGTTCAGGATAATCGAGTTGGGTTGGATAGAGGATGACAATCTGCTCGCGACTGTTTATGCCGCGGCAGATCTTTTTTTGATGCCATCCCGCGCCGAATCCTTTGGCATGATGGCGCTTGAGGCGATGTCCTGCGGCGTCCCCGTGCTCGCTTTTGACAACACCGCGCTCTCTGAGACGGTAGATTATGGCAAGGCGGGTTTATTGCTTCCCGATGGTGACGCGGAGGCCCTGCTGGAGGCTGTCAAGCGTTTGAGAGCCGACTCAGGGCTGGCGTGGCGGGTAGCCCAATATGGATTTTTGCACGCGACGGAGCACTTCAGCCTGGAGGCTCATTTCGATCGAACCTATTCGCTCTACGAGAATTGCCTAGGGGATAGTCCAAAGGGGGCTTTAACGGATCGATGTAAAAAGGATATGCTAGGCGCATGAGGATAGGGATAGATGCTCGGTCGATAACTGGGAAAACTTGCGGCGTCTCAAGAGTCGTGTTGCGGATGCTTGAGGCCCTTTCGCGGATGGGACTTTCGGATCAATTCATAGTCTATACTGACCAGATTGATGACCTCGAACTGGGAAATGGTTTTCTTGTAAGGCGAACAGGGCTTTCGCGGATGAACGTGCTAAACGATCTACGGTTCTCCCGGATGTTGTACGCGGATGGGGTTGATATATTCTTAAGCGGTCACTCCTGGCTTCCACTCTTCCTAAGGGGGCGGATGCTAAAAACCGTGATGATCTATGATATCTTCTCCGTTACTGACTCGGATTTTTTCAGAAAGCGCGGACTTCTCGGGCCGCTCTATCGGTTTTATTTTTTCCTAATCACCATGCATACGGTTCGTCGGGCTGATTGCGTATTTACCATCTCCGAGTATTGTAAGCGGGAGATACAACGAGTTTATCCATTCGCGAAGAGGATTGAGGTCGTCTATCTCTCACCCGGAATCGCCTATGATCATAGACTTCCGGAACCGCTTCGGAGCGTGAATGCTGGATACATTCTTTATGTTGGCAATTTCCGCAGTTACAAGAACATCGATGTCCTTCTCCGTGGCTACGCTCTCTATGCAGAGGCCGCTGGAGCTCTTCGATTAGTCTTGGCCGGGAATGATGATCCCGCAACGCTCCGACAGCTTATAACTGAGCTGGGAATAGGCGATCGGATAGACTTCTTCACTCGACCGGTAGATGCGGCTCTCTATGGTCTGTACCGTCACGCAGCAATGCTTGTTCAGCCCTCTAAGTACGAGGGATTCGGAATCCCCCCAATCGAGGCGATGTCATTCGATGTCCCGGTTATTGTGTCCGACGCAGAGGCCCTAATCGAGGTCACCGCTGGTTCGGCTATTGTCTTCAGGAAGGACGATCCCGCCGACTTGTGCCATGCGATCCAGCGTATTGAGAGTGATGCGACGTTAAGGGCTAATTTTGTGAGTAAGGGTAAAAAGAATATTAAGCGTTTCAGCTGGGACGCCTCTGCTCGTAAGCTTATGGAAATTCTGCGCTGTGATGCGCCAAAAACCCAATGGAGTGATCGATGAAGATATTTATGCTCAATCCCCCCTTCCTTCCGAAGTATTCGCGGAGCTCTCGTAGCCCTGCAGTCACGAAAAGCGGAACAATTTATTATCCGCTTTGGCTTAGCTACGCCACGGGGCTCTTGGAAAAGCACGGGCATGAGGTCCTGCTCCTGGACGCGCCTGCTGAAGGTCTTTCCATCGATGATGTGATAGCACGAGCCAAGACTTTCAACCCTGGGATGCTCGTGTGCGATACCTCGACGCCGAGCATCGCCCAGGATGTCGCGTCGCTGGATAGGCTCTCGGACGCGCTGAATGGCCTTCGGTTGCGCATGCTGGTTGGGACGCATCCTTCGGCCCTTCCGGAAGAAACAATGGCTTTAAGCCGGAATATTGACGCAATCGCACGCAGAGAATATGACTCTACCCTGCTGGAGATAGCGAACGGGTTAGACGCGGGTCAAACCGAGCTGGGATCGGTTGCGGGCATAAGCTACCGGTTTGGCGATCGCGTCGTGTCCAATCCGGATAGGGCCTACATCGAGGATATGGACAGTATACCGTTTGTGTCCGAGGTTTATAAACGCCACCTCAATATCAAGAACTACTTTTACGCGCATGTGCGGAATCCGACTATCTCCATTTTTGGCGGTCGCGGTTGCCCTAATCGTTGTTTTTTTTGCGTCTATCCGCAAGTAATGTTCGGTCATCGTTATAGGCATCGCTCGGCGCTCAATCTCGTACAGGAGATGGAATACATTAAACGGCAATTCCCTGAGGTAAGAGAAGTTCTCATCGACGACGATAATTTCACTGTTGACCAAGAGCACGTGATCGAGTTCTGCCGCTTAATGGTGGAGCGCCGCGTCAAAGTTGCTTGGACCGTTGAGGCCAGGGTGAATCTCCGTCTTGATACTATGCGAATGATGAAAAAAGCTGGGTGTCGTTTGCTAGTGGCGGGCTTCGAAAGCGGTAATCAAGCTGTGCTCGATGCGGTCACTAAGGGCATTACACTTGATCAATCAATTGATTTTTGCACAAACGCCAAGCGCGCTGGCCTCAGGGTTCACGGTTGCTTCATGGTGGGAAACAAAGGAGATACCCGCGAAACGATCGAAGAAACCATTCGCTTCGCGATTAAATTGAATCCCGACACGGCCCAATTTTTTCCACTTATGGTCTATCCTGGAACCGAGGCTTACGCTTGGGCAAAGAATGCTGGCTTTCTGAAGACTGAAGATTTTCGGGCCTGGTTGTCGGAAACTGGCATGCATAATTGTGTTATTAAGAATGGTGATATGGACTCTCGCGATCTAGTGGAATTTTGCGATCAGGCGCGTCGGCGTTTTTATCTTCGGCCTAGGTATTTTATCAGGAAGATTTTGGATGTTATTTTGCACCCGACTGAACTCAGGCGCACCGTGAGAGCTGCCCTCAGCCTAGTAAAACATCTCCGTGGGACGCGATGATAGAAAGCCTCTTCATCGCGGCTATAGTCGCGATTCTCCATTCGTACGCATTATATCCTGCTTTGCTCTTTATCGCGGCCCGCATTTTTAAGAAATCAGAAGGGCATGGCAGGGCCGGGTCGACCTTCACGGGCACGGTCGCCGTTCTATGCGCCATGTATAACGAGGAACGCCATGCGGGTGGCAAGATCGAGAATCATCTCCAGAACGGGATGGGATATCCCATGCTCATAGGATCGGATGGTTCTACCGACGCTACCAACCGAATTCTCGCTGGACAAACTGGGGTAGGGCAAATTGCAGCGCGGTTTTATTCCCGGCGTGGGAAGGTTCACGTTATTAATGACCTCATCTCGGAATCGACTCAAGAAATCCTAGTCTTCACTGACGCGAACTCCATTCTTCTTCAAGGCAGTCTCGAGAAGCTGCTACGGCACTTCAAGGATCCGCGTATCGGGGTCGTCTCCGGACGGCTCCGAATTATCGAGAAGGACGACGTTTCCGGTGAGGGCCTGTATTGGCGATACGAAACTGCGATCAAAAGACTGGAGAGCAAATTCTCTTGCTTGATAGGCGCGAATGGCGCGTTCTACGCCGTTCGACGCTCCTTAATAGATCCTATTCCCGCGACGACTATAAATGATGATTTTGTCATATCGATGAGGGCTGTGCAAAAGGGCTTTCTCTCAATATATGAAGAAGAGGCAATCGCGACCGAGGAAGGCGGCGCAGACGATACGACTGAATTCCGGCGTCATGTTCGAGATGGTGCGGGGCATTATCGTGCTATGGCCACTCTTTGGCGGATGCTCAATCCATTAACCCTTAAACCGTTCTTTTTTTACTTTTCACACCGAGTGCTCCGGTGGATAGCACCCTTCCTACTCCTTTTTATACTTGCCGTATCTGTGTTTATAGATTTTGCCTTTCCCATTCTCAATTGGCTTAGGTTTGGGGTTCTTTCATTTTTTGGAATGGCTGTACTGGGGGCATTATTTCGGAGAATTAAAGTTTTGTATTTACCCTTCTATTTTTGCTATATTAACTTAGCTTTGTTGTGCGGTTTTTTTTGGAACATTTTTTACTCGAAGAGGGTTTCGTGGAAAACCTTGCGATCTTAAATGTTAACCTAAATAAAAATTATTTGGTATGACCAACGACAGGCCTATTCTAAAAAAAAAAATTATAGTATAGATTTTCTAGGCATCGCTTTAATCTATCGCGGGAATAAAATTCGAGGTCTACGGGCCCGACAAGGACCAGGAATGCAAAGATTTTTTGACTTTATTTTCGCTCTTTTCTCCATTCTCTTTTTCATCCCATTCATGATTCCCATCATGATTCTCCTCAAGCTCAGCGGTGAGCACTATATTTTTTATCTCCAGCCCAGAATAGGTCGGGATGGCAAGCCCTTTAATGTCATAAAATTTGCCACCATGCTTAAAGATAGCCCCAATCTTGCCGGTGGTTTTATAACCCAAAAAGATGACCCGCGCGTCCTCCCCATGGGCCACTTTCTGAGGTCTACCAAGATAAATGAGCTCCCACAGCTTATCAATATCCTCATAGGTCAAATGAGTTTTGTGGGGCCCCGCCCCCTGGTTGAGCGCCATTTAAACCTCTATTCCACACAAGCCAAGGCCGTTGTCATCAGCCAGAGGCCGGGGCTCACAGGAATTGCTTCCCTTTTTTTTAGAAACGAGGAAGAAATCCTGAATTCCATGCCAGGAGATAGGAAAATTAACCATGACTCAATAATCGCACCCTACAAGGGCGAGCTGGAGCTTTGGTACTCGCAAAATATATCTATCGCTCTTTACTTTCTCCTTATAGCCCTTACCGGTCTTAGCATTTTTTTCCCAGCTAATTCCTTTTATCGGAAAATATTAAAAAATCTACCCCAAGTGCCGGAAGCCCTACGCCCCTTCATCTAAATCCATGATATTGAAATAATTAGGCCTC
>JBGSOB010000208.1:0-21784 GCA_041739325.1 Treponematales bacterium | reverse complement strand
CTTCTGACTCTCCATTCTCTGCACCTTCCAAGCCATCGCATACCCCCTTCACAGAGGGTCTGCATTTGTTCAAAAAGTGTAAAGTATGATCCTTGAGAAGTGTAAAGGATGATCCTTTACTGTACCCGGAAGCCGTCTATCTCGCTGATAAGGGCGGCAACCTCCTTGGCGTTTTCGCGCGAACGCGCGTTGACTTCCTCGATGACGGCAGAAAGCTTGGCCGCCTGAGCGTATTGGCGCTCAAGGCTTAAGTCGATGGCTTGGGAGGAGTCCACCAGCTCATCCATGGCGGTGGACATGGCGCGCGAATGCTCACGCTGTTCCTTAGTCCGCTTTTCTATGCTGCCGGAAGCTTCTATCAAGGCGTTGACTGAATTTAAGACACTATCCGCGCTATCCCGCTCCTCGCGCGTAGCCAGCGAGATAGCCCGCGCCAACTCAAGGTTTAGGCCGATATCGGCGGAGATATCCATAAAGGCCTTACCTGATTTTTCCGCCATTCGGGAGCCACCGCGGATCTTGCCCGTCATCTCCTTGATATAGGCGATGATTTCCTTCGAACTCTTGGAACTGGATTCGGCAAGATTGCGCACTTCCTCCGCCACTACCGCAAAACCCTTGCCCGCGTCCCCGGCATGGGCCGCCTCTATAGCCGCGTTCATAGCCAGGAGGTTGGTTTGGGCGGCTATCTTGGAAATAACCCCCACGATAGAGCTTACCGTTAGCGCCGAGGCTTCTATCTCTCCCATCGAATCAATCATCTGCCGCATCTCGCGGCCGCCCTCGGAAGAGCGTTTTCCCAGGCTTTCGGTGAGGGCATCGGCCCGTGCCGCCAGCTCGGCCACCGACTTTATATTGTCGGCGATGGAGGCTATGGAACTCGAGCTTTCGACGACCAGCTGGAGTTGTGTCGTAACGCTTTCAGAGACCGTGTCTATGGAACCGGAGAGCAGGCCTATGGCGTCTTTGGTTTTATGTATGGCGCCCAATTGACCCAAGAGGGATTGTTTTACCGCGTCCGCCGATCCCTCCATCGCCTTAACCCCGGCCTGGGCCTTGCCGGACTCTGCCAGCAGGGCTTGGGTCGTGCCGGAAACCGCGGCCGAGGTGCCGTGAACGCGACGCACAAGGTTTAGGAGGTTTTCCATGGTGGCATTAAAGGCATGGGTTAATTCGCCGATCTCGTCGAGCGATACGATGGATGCCCGCTTGGTGAGGTCGCCCGAACCGCGGCTGATCTCGCCCATCCTTGATGTCAGGTGGCCGAGTTGCCGCAAGATAATGCGTAGCGATGAATAAAGAAGAAAGAGGCCCCAGAGCAAAACGATGAGGAGGATGAGGACCATCTGGAGAATCACCCGCCTATCATTGGACTCAAAGGCTTCATCGCTCAAGGCCGTCGCCGCGCTTAGGCCCTCGGGGGCTTCCGCGTCGTTTTCCGTCCATGCGCCGCCCTCTTCGCTCGCGGCGCTTATGCTATCAATTTTTTTACTCGGAGCCAAGGCTCCGGCGCTCCCGGCAGACTCGATCCAGCGCGAGAGCTCGCGATAAAAGCCGATAGCCGCCAGTCCGGAGAGGATGCCGGACAAAAGGATGGCCCCCAGGCCCGAGAGCAGGATGCGGGATCGCAAGCCCATATCGCGACGCCCGCCTGTCAGGGAAGAAAGGCCTACGCTCTCCCGCAGATCCAGGATAAAAAGCTCGCAGAGGGCTATCTCCTGTTGCGCCGCCATAAGGCCGATAGTCGCGTTGAGGATAAAGACAAAGGCAAGCTGCTCAAGCTTGACGCCGCCGCGGCTTGAAAAGCCGCCCATGCCGGCGGCTAGCAGGGGGGCAAGAATGAAGTTGGCTGCGTTCATCCCAAAGATGATAAAGGTAACCCTGCCGAGAAGCCGGTGAAGCTTCAAGCCATCCCGTTCGGCGAGGGCAGCTTGGCTAGCTAAACGCGATAGGAGACCCGGCAAAGCCCGCGTTAAGAAAATAAAAACCGCTGCTGCGAACAAGCACCCAAAAGCAAAATTTGCGGCATAGACTCCTAGGCCGAGTAAAAAAGCGGATGGGTCGCGCTCCAGAAAAAATGCATAAAAAAGACGCATCAGGAGGGCCGCCGCCAGGGAGATGCCGAGGTAGATGGAAAGGATCTTTGTTCTTAAGTATTTCATTTTTTTATTATAGGCCCATTTCAAGGAGAAATAAAGAGCGCTTGAAAAATAAAAAAGGCCCGGCAGGGCGCCGGGCCTCATATATGGGCAGTAGTCTTACAAATCAGCGGGCATGCTTACCTCGAATTCGGAATTCACTTCAGTTGCCGGAATCATGGGAAGGTCGCCTAAGAGGGGGCCATAGGAGACGACTACAGGCGGCACCTCCGAGGGGTTGCCCGCCGTGCCCACAAAACCCTCGGCGTCCGAGAAATAAGCGGGGTTGTCCAGGCTTAAGACAAAGACAAGCTCTGGATAGGATGCCGCATTAATAGCTATCATGCCCAGAATAGATTCGTCCGTTTCTCCGCCAAAGACGCCTGGGTTTGTATCGCGAAGATACTCGCAGATAGAGGCGCTCACGATTGAACTTATGGAGTAATCGCTAAAGGCAGTGGCCGCGTCGGCAAGTGAATTTTCCTTCACTAATCCAAGGTCGAGGGCGGCGTAGCCATCCTTAGCCATAGCGCGGTAGACGTAGTTTCCCTTCATGGGGTTAGCCGGCTCGGCAGCGGCAAACTGGGAATCCAGGTACCAGCGATAGAAGGGGGCTAGCTCATCAGTGGAGGCAAAAATGCCATTGAAGAGGATGTTCCCGCTTACGGTAGTAAAGCCATCGGCGTCCTTTGAAAGCCTAATCTTGGCGGAGGCGGGAATATTGACATCGCCAGCTTCAAAACTCGCCAAACCACTAATGGATACGGTGCACTCGCCTGGTTCGTTCAAGCTGGCGGTAAGGAAATCAACCCGGACAAAGGCAGTTTTTTCCGCGGCATCGCCCTGGAAGCGGCCGACAAGAAAGCCCTCAAGGCTAGACTCGTTTTGATTGAACTCCAGGTGGAGAACCTTGAGCTCGGGGCTCACCGAGGCATCCCACCATTGCACGCTGTAGTAAAGATCGTCCTTGGTTATCTTAGCGCGGAAAGCCTTGTTGTCCTTTACCCCGCTATGCTCGATCTCACCCACGCTGGTAAGGAGGCGCCAAAGATTTTCATCCGCAAGGACATTCGTGTATATGGAATCCAGAATGCCCTTGCTGAATTCCATAGCGCTCTTGGCCATTTGGTTGGCAGCGACGGCCGGGGCGAAAAGGCCGTACTGACCGTTGTATTCCCCTGCTTCAAGGGCCCGTGAGGCCGAAGGCTCGGAAATGGCTTCCGGCATCGCTTGAAGAACCTTGTCTAAGCGGGGCGGATCTGTCTTGACGCCGATTTTGTTGAACCAATCGCAACCGACAAGGGAAAGCGCTAAAAGCGCAACGATTATAGAAATACTGTGAATGCGTCGCATAGTCACTCCTTAGGAACTCAAGGGCTCCTTGGTAACTATTATATCGCGCGAGAGGCTTAAAACAAGGGGAGGGAGAAAATATTCCGGCCTCCCAAGAAAGGCTGGGAGGCCGGGTACAGAGGCAAAAGGACTGAGGGCTAGACGGCCGCTTGGGGCTCCACGTAGCGGTTATTGCCAAAGGCAAGGACGCAATAGCCGATAACGGAGAAGAGGACGAGCATCACGAAGCCCCAGAGCTTGCTTTTGCCGAAGCAGGCGGCAAGGTCGGTGGCCATGATAACGGAGATGACGACGTTGACTCCGGGAACAAAGAGGAGAAGGAGCCACCAGGTGGGGCGCTTAATGATGTCGAGCCAAACAATGATCCCATAGAAGGGGATGAGGACGGCCCAACCTGGCTTGCCCGCCTTGTCGTAAAGCCTCCATTGGGCGATGATCATCACTAGTCCGGCGACAAAGCAGATGATGTAGGTGATTACCATGACGCCGATAGCCATACCCGCGCCCAGGGAAGAAAGATCGCTCAATTCGTTCATGCGTACCTCCGGGAAAAGATGTAAACACTCTAATTCAAGTTGGGTCAGAGAGCAAGCGGTACGGACAAGGGGGTCTAGCGGGAAGCCTCGGCAATGTACTCACTCAGGGCCCGCTTGAGGGAATCGAAGGCAAAGTCGGCCAAGTCTATCTTGGCTATATCCATCCAGACCAAGGCCTGGGCTTCCTCAGGATCCGCTTTGAGGATGGGGTAGCCGGCTTCATCCAATGGGCAAGTACGCGCAGCCTGGGCGACAAAGAAGATGTCGCAGGTGTTGTAGCGCACGCCCCGGTATTCGTAGCTGTTGGGAAAGGTCTTAAAGAGGCGGATAGAGCCGACATCCAAGCCAGCCTCCTCGCGGCACTCGCGGCGCAGGGCTTGCTCGGCGCTCTCGCCGGGGTCCACAAAGCCGCCGGGCAGGCCCAGCTTACCCTTAGCCGGTTCCTTGGCGCGCACGATGCAAAGAAGTTTGCCCTCATGGATGAGGATGACGCCGGCCGCGGCGGCGACGTTGTGAAAATACACAAAGTCGCAACTTGGGCAGCGGAATTCGTGGTTGCGATGCAGGACGATGTCGGAGCCCCCACAGGCCGGGCAAAAGCGGAAGGGAAAGACGGCCATCAGGGGCCGCCGCAGAGTTCGTCGACGACTTTTTGGAAGTCTTTTATTTTAAAGGGCTTCATGAGGCAGGCGTCAAAGCCGTGGATCTGGTAGCTGGACATGATGGGGTCGTTGGAATAGCCAGAAACGACAACCGACTTAAAGCTCTGGCCGCGCTTGCGCATGATGCGCATCATCTCCTTGCCGCCCATGCCCCCGGGCACGGTGAGGTCGGCAAAGACGATGTCGTAGGGTTTACCGGCCTTGTAGGCGGCGTCAAAGAGAGCCAAGGCCTTTTCCCCCTCTGGGGCGGAATCATGCTCTATCTGCATCATCTTTAAAAGCTCGCTCAAGAATTGGCGTATGGAAGCTTCATCGTCCATGATGAGGGCGCGAAGGTTTTTCCCAACGCTCGTACCCAGACTCTTCTGCGACGTCGCGGGGCCTTCAGAGAGCTTAGCCGCGGCCGGCACGTAAAGGGTAAAGGTAGAGCCTCGCCCCAACTGGGACCGCAATTCTATGCCGCCCCCGTGATGCTTGAGGATGGAGTGGCTGATGGAGAGTCCTAAGCCGGCGGCTCCTGGTTTGGTGGAGAAGTAGGGGTCGTAGATGCGCTTGAGGTTTTCCGGCGCTATGCCCATGCCTGCGTCCGTAACGGCTACGCTCACGTAGTCTCCCGGGTAGAGGGAGAGATGGTTGCCGCTGCGGATCTTCACCTTAGAAAGTTTGATGCCTACCGTGCCGCCCTCGCTCATGGCTTGGCTCGCGTTGAGAACGATGTTATTCAGGGCTTGGGCGAACTGCCCCTTGTCGGCTAGGGCTATCAGCGGCTCGTCTTCCGCCTCCAGCTTAAGGGCGCAGCTAGAGCCGGCTAGGGCTAGGGCGGCGGTCTCTTTGACGATGGGGCTCAAGGCCACACCGCTGCGTACTGGGGAGCCGCCCTTGGCAAAGGCAAGGAGCTGGCTGGTGAGGGCCGAGGCCCTGTCTACCGCCGTCTCCGCGTTTGCCAGGTAGGCTTGGAACTCCGGCCTTAAGTCTGGGTTCATCTTCACCAAGGATATGTTCCCGATGATAGACGTGAGGATATTGTTGAAATCGTGTGCGATGCCCCCGGCAAAGATGCCGATTGATTCCAGCTTGTTGGAGCGGATCCTCTCTTCTTCAATCTCTTTGCGCTCGGTTATGTCGCGGACGATCGCCAAAACCTTGCGCTGGCTTAGGGGCAGAACGCGGGACTCGAAGGTATGGATGGCCCCGCCTATCTCTAGCTGATATTCTATGATCTGCTGGCTCTCCCCGGCCAAAACCGCGGAAGCCGCGGAGATATGGCGGGTGGCGGCGGCCATGGGGAAACACTCTTTGACGTTGCGTCCAAGGAAGTCTCCCACCTTGCCCTGAAGATGGACGGTGGGGGAGTCTTTATAATCGTGGATCAAGCCCTCTTCATCCAGGATGAAGAGGCTGTCCGGGTTGGCGTTAAGGAGGGCCTTGGCGGTAGCCTCGCTGTCCTTGAGGCGCTGGACGGCCCGGCCCAGTTCAAGGGTGCGGTTCTTGATGAGGTGGCGCAGGTAGAGGCTTAAGGCGGTGAGAAAGAGGATTGCCAGGAGGGCAATCCCGGCCCAGGTAAGAAAAAGCCCCACGGAGCGTGGGCCGGAGATGCGCTGACCTATCCACTTGCGCTCGATATCCTGATACTCCGCCTTTGAAATCGAGTCAAAGCCAGAGGCAAGCAAGGCCAGCGTGTCTTTGTCTCCCTCCCTTACCGCGCGGTGAAACTGCCCGGAGTTGAGGATGAAGGCTTCCTTAAAGCGATCCTGTGCTCCCAGCTTGTAGATGTAGTAGAGGGCCGCCGGCTTGTCCACGCAAAAGACATGGATGTTGCCCGCCACGGCGTCTTCCACGATCTCCCTGTAGCCGGGATAGAGTTTGATATTGCTGATGCCGTTTTGCGTGAGCTGGCTTATCGACGCGTCCCCTTCCTTTGCCGCCACGAGGAAGCCTTCAAGGGAAGCGATGCTGCTTATGCCGGAGATGGAGGAAGAGACATAGACGGGAACGTCGATGGTGGCGTAGGGCGGGCTGAAATCGTAGATTTTTTCCCGCTCTGGGGTTTTAAAAACGGTGTCAAGAACATCGCCATCGCCCTTTAGCATCAAATCCATAGCAAGGGCCCAGGGCTCGGCGCGGAGTTTTACCGGGACCCCGGTTTCCCGGCTCCAGAGCTTCCACTGGTCGGGGATGATGCCCTGGAGCTCCCCATACTGGTCGCGGAAGACATAGGGCGGATAGTTGTTATCTATGAGCACGGTTATAGCGCGGCGCGGGAGGAAGGAGCCTTCCTGGGCGGATATGAGCGAGGAGAATAATACTATGAGAAAGAACAGAATAGGGATTCTTTTTTTCACGTTTGGCCTTTGCGCGGCTGTTTGCCCATCCCCCCCAGTATAGGACGCCGGAGGGCTTTGGGCAAGGCTAAGCGTTTAAAAGCATTTGCCGCCACTCTTGCGCGCGCAGTCCCCACTGGAGCACTGATAGCAGATTTCGTTGGGAACCTGGGCGCCGGAGAGGAAGAGCCCAATATTCTCCAGGGTTGTCTTTGCGATAGCCTCCATGGCTTCCTGGGTAAAGAAGGCTTGGTGGGCCGTGACCAGGACATTGGGAAAGGTCAGCAAGCGCGCTAAAACGTCGTCGGCTATGCCGGAATGTGAGAAATCCTCAAAGAAATACTTATCCTCCTCCTCGTAAACATCCAAGCCCGCCCCGCCGATCTTGCCGGACTTAAGGCCCTCAATAAGGGCGCGGCTGTCCACCAAGGCGCCGCGGCCAGTATTGATAAGGATAACTCCATCCTTCATCTTGGCTATGCTCTGGGCGTTGACCATGTGGCGGCTCTCCGGGCTGAGGGGGCAGTGGAGGGAGATGACCCGCGTTTGGGAGTAGAGCTCATCAAGTTCGGCGTAGCGAAGCCCAAATTTTTCCGCCCATGCCGTATCCGGGAAGGGGTCGGAAACGAGGACTTCCATTCCAAAGCCGCGCAGTATCTCCGCAGTAATCCGGCCTATCCTCCCGGTACCGACGATACCGGCCTTCTTGCCGTGGAGGTCGAAGCCCAAAAGGCCGTTGAGGGTGAAGTTTCCCTCCCGGGTACGGTTGAATGCCTTATGGGCCTTTCGATTCAAGGCTAAAAGAAGGCTTACCGCGTGTTCCGCTACCGCGTGGGGCGAATAGGCGGGCACCCGCACTACGTGCATTTTGCCGTAAGCGCTCTGAAGGTCCACGTTGTTGAAGCCGGCGCAACGCAGGGCCACCAAACCCACCCCGAGAGCGGAAAGGCCCTCTAGAACGGGGGCGGAAAGATCATCGTTGACGAAGGCGCAGACCACCTGGGCTCCTCTGGCAAGGGAGAGGGTGTCCGGACCGAGTCGCACGGGATAATAGCGGATATCAAATTCGCCTGAGGCGTTGGCTAGGTCGAAAAAATCTTTGTCGTAGGGCTTGGAATCGAATAAAGCGATGCTGACTGCCATTGAGTGCTCCTCTAGTTTTAAACTAGTGAATCAGCGCCCTCCCGGGCAATCCCAGCCGAGCGTTTTATGCCCTCGGCAAGGGCGCTTAGGCTGAAAAAGGCAGATTCCATACCCCCCTCCTTCCAGGTCCAGCGGGCCCTTCCCGTGGAGCCATGAAACTCCAGCATCCCCGGTTCCACGCGTAAACTTGCCCAAGCCGGGCCCTCCGTCTCCACGCCGAAAACAGCGTAGCCCATGCGTTTTAAAAGGGCCTTGGTCCAGAATCGCTCCTGGCTTTCAGGGCCAAGGAGGCGGATAGTGATATCGCCCTCCACCCTCGCCTTATGGGAAAAGAGATCGTCCATGCCCAGGCCAAAGGCGCGCGCTATATCTCCCCCTAGGGCAAGCTCTTCCGGCAGGCCCTGGACGATACCACCTATGCCCGGATCGGCAAGCCAGAGCCTGTCGGCGAACTCAAGACCAAGCTCTATCTCATGAAGGGCGGCCACGATTGTCTTGCCCTCTTCATGGGCTAGGCGGGAGAGTAGTCCCAAGCCCAGGCGCTTTGAGGGGGCGTCTAAAAAGACCGTCGGTTCATCCATGAGAAGGAGGGGGCAATCTTGAGCCAGGGCGCGGGCGATAAGGACCTTCTGCCGCTCGCCGTCTGAAAGCTGGGAAAAATGGCGGGCCGCCAAGGCGGATGCCCCGGCCTTTTCAAGGGACTCATCGACTATCCGCCAATCGGCGGCATCCAGGCGGCCAAAGACCCCGGTATGGGGGTGTCGGCCGAGGGCGGCAATCTCGCGGGCGCTCATCCACTCGGGCTTGAGGGACTCGGTAAGGACGACCGACACGAGTCGGGAGCGCTCGGCCCGCGGCAGGCGATAGAGGTCCCGCCCGCCAAGGCTGAGGCTGCCCGAGCGCGGGCGAAGAAGACCTCCTAAGCCGAAGAGGAGGGTCGATTTACCCGAACCGTTGGGGCCCACGAGGACAACGAGGCTCCCTGGTTGGGTATCGATATTCAGCGCTTCAAGAACCGGCTTTCGCCCAGGATAGCCTAGGCTGACATCCCTGAGGCAAAGCCCCGTAGAACCTTCGGATATCACAGCAGACCTCGCTTAGGCCGCCCCAAGACGATAAAGAGGATGAGGGGGGCGCCGACAAGGGCAAGGAGGGGATTGAGGGGTAGGAGGGCGCCGGAACGGGGCAGCTGGGTGAGGATGTCGGCGCCCAGGGCAAGGATTGACCCGCAGAGGGCCGCCGCCGGTAGGAGGATGAGGTGGCGTTGCGAACGCATCAAGCCCCGCGCCGCGTGGGGGGCGGCAATCCCTAAGAAGGCTATAGGCCCGCAAAAGGCGGTAACCGTGCCGCAGAGGAGGGCGGCCGTTACCACGATGAGGCTGCGCGATGCCTTAACGTTGATGCCAAGGCTTTGGGTGTAGCGCTCTCCCAAGAGGAGGGCGTCGAGGGACTTTGCCTGGGCAAGGGCAAGGGCCAAACCCAGAAGCCCAATCCCTCCCAAGGCCGGCAATTGGGCGCGGCGCAGGCTCTGAAAGGAGCCGTAGGTCCAGGCAAGGTAGACAGGAACCTTTTGCGGGAGGGCAAAATAGACAAGGAAGGACACGACAGAGCCGGCCATAAAGCCTATCAAAAGCCCAATGATGAGGACGGAGTGGGGGCCCTCGGCCCGCAACGATATGAGGAGGACAAGGGCAAGAACGGCTGCCGCCCCCAGGCTTGCGGCTAAGGCAAGGAGGGTTGATCCGGCAAGGCCGAGTGAGCCTAAAAAGCTAGAGCCGCCGGACTGGCCGGCGGCCAGTATCACCAGGGCAACGGCTATCGATGCCCCGGCGTTTGTGCCCAAGATATCCGGTCCGGCGAGGGGGTTTGAAAAGAGGGTTTGGAGGAGGAGGCCGGATACCGCCAGGCAGGCCCCGGCAATGAGGGCCGTCAGGGCCTTAGGAATGCGGAAGAGCTGGATGATCTTGTCCCATGCCTCGTTTCCCGAGCCTTGGCCAATAAGGCTCTGGAAGGCCTTCTGGGCGGGAATGGATACCGACCCCGTGCCCAGGTCCAGGACAAAGAGGAGGGCTACCAAGGCAAGGAGGAGGGAGAGGATGAGGATTGATCCCGCCGCGGATGGGGAAGTTGAAGTAGCTACTCTCGGAGCGTCGTCCGCCATCGCCTATCTCAATTTCTGAAAGTAGCTAAAGACCCGCTCCGGAAAGGCTCGGGGATGGATGATGGCGGCAATATCGGCTAAGAGCTCCTGGGGCTTGTAGACGGCCGACTCAAAGTAGTCGTTGGCCCCGGAGGGGAGGCTACGCAGGGTATTGTTCCACACCGCACCGGACTGAGAAACCCCTAGAGCGGAAAAGCGGCTATCCTGGGCAAAGAGTTCTTGCAAACTCGCGGCTGTCCCTGGGCTGAGCCAGATATCCGCCGTTGAGGCGCGCTCAAAGACCGCTTCAAGGGAGAGGACGATGCCGCCTGAGGAAGTGTCGTCCTTCCAGAGGTAGTCGCCGGCGGCGTCTGCTATCAGGCGGGCCATATAGCTCTGCCCGCCGGAAACGCTCCAGGAACCCTGGAAGGGCGCGTTTACAAGAACGCGGGGCTTGGCCTGGGCTTGGGCGCCGCTTTTAATTGTCTTTGCCGCGTCCGCCTTAACGGCTAGGTACTCACGCTCTATCCGCGCAAAACTCTCATAGGCCTTGGCTGATTCCCCATAAAAAAGGGCAAAGAATTTCAGCCACTCGGCCCGCCCCAGGGGATCGTTTTCCATCCATTCGGCGCAGATGATTACCGGTAAGCCGGCTTCGCTGAGTTTGGGATGGATGTCCCACTCGTTGCCCATGCCATAGGCAAAGACTGCGTCAGGGTTCATGGAAATAAGGAGCTCAACGTTGGGCGCCCAGTTTGCCATTACTTCCTTCATGGCCCCGGAATCTATCCGCGCCCGCGCCGCGCTCGAGTAGGCGTAGGCTGCCGAGTCGAGCCCTATCAGGCTGTCCAGCTTGCCTAAGGCCTCAATGGCGGCAAGGTAGGAGGCGGAAAAGGAAACCGCGCTCCGTATCGGCGTTTGCACAAAGCGCGCGCCGGGTTCCGATATCTTGGGAGGCTTTTCCCCGCGCGGGTAAAAAACGTAGCTGAAGCCGAAGCTGGCCCCATTCCAGGGCTTGCTTACCCGGGCAATAAGGTAACCGCGGCCCTGCTCAATGCTAAAGGCCTTGGCGTAGCGCAGGGGAATCGGCGTAGTTTGGGCGGCAAGGGCCGCGATGGATAGGACGCAGAGGCAGAGCCCCGCGATGACGGGTTTGATGCGCATAGTCCCTTTCCTCCCTCCGAAGAATTGGATAGATGTGGGTCGCGGCAGGTTTCCTGGCTTTGGCCGAACGCCTCCAAGGCGTCCCGGGGACCTTCCCAGGCGGCGCTCAAGGCCTACCCAGTGGTCATTTTCCGTATCCGGCCATAACAGTAGCGGGGGCTGCATGGTTTTCCCATTTCCCATTTACCCGGTCGCGAAGGCTCAAGCTCCGCTCACGGACCGCGTTCCCAAGCCAATGCTAGCCCGAAAAAGCGAAACTGCGCAAGTCAGCGCCTATGGGCTCAGTTTTCCTTCCAAAGGGTGGGCTTTACAAATTTCTCGATTGAGGACAGAATTGAAACCTAGGGCTCGGGTTCTTCAAGGAGTGGGCAGAGGTGTATTCGCGTACCATAGGGGCACAAACCGGGCGCTTAGTAGAGGGGGGAAACTTCGTCTACGGCAACTTCGACGCCCCCTTTCTCCGGGCCAACATCCTTGACGTCCGGCGTCCCTACCACTACCTCCTGCCGCGCATCATCAAGCGGCTCCGCGTAAACGAGGCCCAAACCTTCCAGTTCGGCACCGATGAATTCTTTGCCTATGCGGACCTCTACAACGCCAAGCTCTTCACCCTCCTCTACTTCAATTTTTACGACAGGATAGAGCGCAAACGCCACTCCTACTGGCGCTTTCTCTTGGGCAGCCACTTGGATATTTCAGACAATCTCAGCTCCTCGGATACTCTTTACCGAGACTCCGTCTTCGATATCGCCGTGCTCTCCCGGCTTTCCAGCTATGGCATTTCCTTCCGCGGCTCCATTCACGGCTACCACGGGCGGCCTGACGTTGACTTCGACATCGTTTTCAACCATTCGGCCAAGAAGGTTGCCCCCCTGGTTTCATCCATTCCCTTAGGCCTCAACCGCGCCATCTATTCCTACAAGGCCCCGGCGCCGGCTTCCGGCATTTTAAGCATAGGCAAAAAGGAATACCGCCTCACAGAGGACAACTCCCTCGGGGTCTTTACCGACCAAAAGGGCTTCTACCCCTATATCACCAAGCTGGACTGGGTTACCGGCATGGGCCGTGACAAGGGCGGCCGCCGGATAGCCTTTAACTTGACGGACAACCACCTGGAGCATCAGGATCAGATCAACGAAAACGCCATCTGGATTGATGAAGTCATGTACCCCCTTCCGGCCATCAAAATAACCCGTCCCAAAGGCCCGGCCGGGGATTGGATCGTGCAGGACCTGGAGGGTATGGTAGATCTTACCTTCCACCCCGAGGTTAAAAATTCGATGCACGTGGATGTCATCTTCGCCGCGAGCGACTACCACGGCCCCTTCGGCTCTTTTGAGGGTTGCTTCCTCACCCAAAAGGGGGAAAAGATTCCCGTCGGCGGCCTCTTTGGCATGGGCAAGAAAAAAAGGATACGGGCTTAGGAGATGGTTCATGGCTAAGACGCGCGCCGTCTATGAGCCCGGTGAGCTTGACCGGGTGCGCAAAAACATCGGAGATCTTGACCCTGAGGAAGCACGGCGCCTAGCCGGTCTTCTTGGGGGCGAGGTGGGCGTGGAGAAGGACCCCCTCGAAGTCGCCGAGGAGAAGCGAAGGCAAAAGATAGCCCAAGCGGCGGAAGAAGCGCGCCGCGCCGCCATAGATTCGCGCAAACGCGAGCGCATGCGCGAGGTAGAGGCCGCCAAGAAGGGCCAGGCCCGCAGCGGCGGCAAGGGCGGCGGGGAAATCACGGTGCGCCACCTCCCCTTTTCCGCTCGGGTGCGGATGGATTTCCGCTGCTCTCACCCAGACCACCTCATCAAAACCCAGAGCCAGGCCCTGTCATCACTCTTCAGCTTTCTGCCCGGCTACCATGACTCCATCAACCCCTACTTCATCTCCGTCCTCTGCTCCCAAGCCTATGAGCATATCGATAAACTCGTTCAAGCCCTCAGGTTCATCATACCGTCCAAGCGCGTCGAGCTCTGGGCCAAGCTACGGGAGTTCCCCCAGCAGTACGCCATTATGGAAGCGCTGGTCACGTGGAACCTAGACGGAATCTCCGGGGTCATGGCCATCCTCCAGGGCAAGCCCCGCGACATCAGCCTTGAAAACCTGCGCACCTTCCTTATCCTGATCTTTAAGCCTCTCTTCCGCGTTAAGGATGTCTTTGAGGGGAGCCTCTTCAAGACCGCACTCGCCACGGCCACAGCCATAGCGGCGGACGCCGACGCAGACAACCGCAAGCGCTATACCCAAGCCCGGGAAGAAGCCATCAACGAGGCGGAGTACATCTACGCCAACCTCTTTTTCCGCTGGTATCCCCTCCTCATGAAATTCTGCGCTTACTCCTTCCACGAATATCCGGACTTCTACTACAATTGCCGCCCGGCCCTCATGAAATTCCTCGGGCTTTCTGACGCCGACATCATCCGCGACCCCGGCCCCCTGCCACCCACGGCCAAGGACCTTGAAAAACAAACGGATGCCGATGCGGAAGCCAAGCTTAAAACCGATGGCGACCAAAGCTCTGCCGATCCCGCTACGGCCGCAGACCCCGCCGTCGCCGCCAATCCATCGCTTACGGGCATACCGGCCAGCGACGCGGAAAAAAATCCGCTGGATGAAAAGGCGGCGGCTACGGAAGCCCCCGACCTGCGCATGGCAGACCTCCCCGGACCTGTCCAAGTGGGCTTAGACCTCATGGACAAGCTCTTCCCGGAAAGCGGCTGGAAACAGCCGGACAAGTGGCCGGACCTCTACCCTCGCTTCAGCCACCTCTACTCCCTGCCGCGGGGCGCCGACCTCATAGCCCCCACCGACCCCCTGATACAGATCATCGTCCTCAGCCAGGCACTCAACGACATCTTCCACGGCTTCCGCTCCATGCGCTTCGGCCTCTCCCAAGACGGGGCCTCGGTCGAGCTCAACCTGGCCATCAACGATATCCTCAACGATTGGATGCTGCCGGTAGACGACATCATCGCCAAGGCCTACCTGCCCCTGCTCTCAGAATACTGCCGCCTCATTGAGACCGAGCGCGAATCCCAGAATTCCGCCTACGCCGCCAAGCGCGAAGCTGATCTTGTCTGGTACAAGCGGCGCTACTTCCTCCCCCTGGTAAAGGGTTCGGCCCTGGCGGGCATACAAACACCGCGCGACAAAGACATAAAGGCACACTTCAAGCAGGCGCGCCAGCTCAAGGAATACATATCGATGATCGCCCTGGATATCGACCGCGCCATCAAGGCTCGGCAGGAATCCAACTTGGGCGGCGGGCCCGCTGCCAGCCTGAGCTGCGTGACCATAGTCAATCCCTTCGACACCGCTGAGTTCGAGGTAGAAAACGTCGTCTCGCGCCGCCTGCGCATGATCCTCAAGCACGAGGGAGAAAAACCCAAGCGCATGACAAACGCCACCCTCATCTACTACGCCTTTTCCATCCTCCAGGTGCTGGATTACCTGATGAATCACCCGAATTCCTGGGCCAACCAGGAAAAGCGCGTCCTGCCCTACCGCGTCCTGAAAGCTGAAGAAAACCAGCGCCGGACTATCGTGGAAGTTGACCCTGAAAAATCCTTCCTCAAACAAATCGACGGCTTTATACGCCGCAAGGCAAAGCAGGCTCCCCAATGAACTTCGGCGACATCCTCAACGACTGGGACAAGATCAAAAAAGACGAGGTCAAGCGCAAGCGCGAGTCTCCCGAATCCCCCAAAGCAAACCCGGACGCCCCCCTCGCGCCGGCCAGGCCGCCCAGCCCGCGCGAGCAGGTGCTTGCCTACATGAACCGCTATGGCACCCCAGACAAGGATAGCGAGATAGACCAAGAAGAAGCCCAAGGGCGGGCCGGGCAGGAAGAGCGCGATAGGCTTAAGGCCTTGAGCCCGGAAGCCAGCATCGACCTCCATGGCAAGGGGGTGGAACGGGCCCAAGAAGACCTGCGCCTCTTCCTTGACGATTGCCTGCGCCGCGGCTACCGCAAGGTGCTTATCGTCCATGGCAAGGGAAACCACTCGGAAGCCGAGCCGGTGCTGAAAAAAACCGTCTTGCGCTTTATAGAGCGCTACCCCCACGCCGGCCGTTCTGGCCCAGCGGACAAGGGTTCGGGCGGCTCAGGCGCCACCTGGCTCATCCTACGCAAGGCCTAATCCCCCTGGCGCGAATCGGCACAGGCGTGTAGAATGCTCGAATGAAGATTCATTATCAAAGCTCCCGCTACAACGGCATGAGCCTCCTCGATGAAATAAAGGCAGCCCGTAGGGCAGGCGTAGACGGCTTCGACGTCTTTTTTGACGGCTACCTTCCCTCAGATCTCAGCGAGGCGGAAAAGAGGGCCCTGCGCGAATGGCAGGCTGAGGGGGGAAGCCTCTCCATCCATTTTCCCATAGAGAACTACCTCAAAGAACCGGACTTTCTTACTTCCATCCTAAACTTTATCGTCAGTTTCAAACCCCTGGCGGGAGTGATACACTTCGATGAACTTGAGCCCGAAGTACAGGCAATGATCATAAGCCGTTGTCGGGAAGCAGGCGGTGAGGGCTTTAAGCTCTGCGTGGAAAACACCATCCCCGACAAACACCGGGTAAGTGCCGCCACATACCTAGAGTATATGACCGGCGCCAGCAAGGCGGCGGGTACCAAGGCAGAAAAGGCCGCTATCCACGCCTGCCTCGACTCAGGCCACGCCTTTGTCAACGGCCAAGATCCGGCCCAAACCATGGATAAGATTCTTTCCCTGGGCATCGACATTCCCGTTTTCCATATCCACGACAATGACGGCAACTCAGACGCCCACCTTGCCCTCGGCCTGGGCAAGATCGACTATCGCAAACTCATCAGCCAGGCGGCGGCTCACGGCATAGAGCCCATCCTTGTCATTGAGCACTGGACTGGCAACGACACAAGCCTCGCCGTTTTAAAAGAAATCTTAAGATAGGATGCGGGAGAAAAACTCCCCAGTGGTTTTTCCCCGACCCATAGTAATGGGTCACCCATTACTATGGGTCACCCCATTCCATGGGGCACCCCCTTTTCCGAGGATAAAAGTCGTGATACCATCAGCTCAGAGATTTTCAAAAAGGATTGTTCATGAAGCTTCTCAAAATGGCTGGGCGGCTCTACCTGGGGTATCGCCTTAAGGCCCTGAGCCTCTTTGTTTTCACAAGCATCGCCTTCACCCTCATCCTTGCCGGCGTCAGCCTTCTCTACAATTCCTTTTCCATTTTCCTAGACGAGGATTCCCAATACTACCTGCCGCCCTTCTACGTCTGCGGAGACTCCGACTACGACATCTACGAGTCTGCCGGCATTAAAGACTTAAGCCTCCCAAGGGGTAGCCGCGCCGCGCTTGAGAAAAAGCTTTCAAAGTTTTTCGATATCCACGAAGGTGTATTTTTTTCAGCCATCCTCAACCCACCCGGGAATAGCGATAAACGAATCTGGGCCTTCATCGTGGCCATGGACATCTCCAAGCTCCCCGATACCTTTCCCGCAAGCTACGGCCTTGCCTCCGGCGAGGACCTTAGCCGCTATCGCCAAGCTCCCTACATCCTTGTTTCAAGCCCCCTGGCCCATCGCATGGAGGCAGAGCTCGGTAGTCGTTACGTTCTCCTTTCTGAAAACTACCATAGAAACTTCAATGCCATTCGCTTTGAAGTGGCCGGCATACTCAAGCCCATTCCCGGCCTTGCCGAGGACAAGGGCATACCCCTGGCATTCGTAGATATCTCCCAGATTTCAAAGCTCTTTGCCATGCCAGCCTCCGTAGAGTACCCCCTCTTCCTCATTCCCAAGCACAGGGTTTCATCTATCTCCCTCGGGGCGGAAATTCTCGCATCGCGCCTTAAGGCGGCCGCGGAGCCTCTGGGCTTAGGCTGGAAGACGGCCCTCACCATTAATAAAAACACCTACAAGAGCTACATGCTTTACCTGAACATCCTGCGCGTCCTTGTCGGTACCCTCTTTATCATCCTCATCGTATCGGTGTCCTCGAATCTCTTTATCAGCTTCCAGGGCCGCCTCTCGGACTTTGGCCTCTTTAAGGCCTTCGGCTTAGGCTCAGGCAGGCTCTTTCTCCTCATCCTTTACGAAAACGCCCTCGGCCTCACCGCTCCTTTCATCGTGGCCCTAACCGTCAATTTCTTAGTAGGCAGATTCCTCAAACCCTTTGATTTCTTGGGAACGCGCCTGTCATTCACCATTCGGCCGGAGGGGATCATCGTGCTAGGCACCCTTTCGCTAGCCGTTTGCCTCGTTTCAATACTCCAGTCCTACCGCTTCTTGCGCAAACGGCCGCCAATAGCCGCCATGGGGGAGGACTAAAGATGTTCCGCTACGCCCTCCGCAACGTCCTGCACTACCGCCGCAAATACGCGGTAAGCTTCCTCCTCATCCTCTGCGTTTCTGCCATCCTCGCCCTCTCCCTCTTTTGCCGGGCGGGGCTCATGGGCCAGGCCTACCGCTATGCCCGCCACTTAGGGGATATTCAAATCTATTTCAACGCCGCCGAGCTTGAAAAACTGGAATCCGGCCCGCTAGGGGCGGAGCAGGCCCACGACGAGATCCTTGCTTGGATAGGCAAAAAGCTTGAAACGGAAAAGCTCGTGAGCATCAGCGCCGCCTTCGGCAAGATATACACAGCATCAGCTTTTAACGACATCGTGGCGGCAAGGATTGGCCCGGTGGCGGCCTTTGAGAGCTTTGTATTGATCGCGGGCAAAGAGCCTGGGGAAGGCGAGGTTCTCATGCCCTCAGCCCTGGCTAAGGATTACCCTATTGGGCAGAGCCTGAGCTTTGCCTACATGGACTCGGACCAAATTCTCAACAGCTTGCGCCTACGGGTAAGCGGGCACTACCTCGCTTCCCAATGGTTCGAAGGCTTCATGCTCTTTTCAGACTCAGGCTTTACCGAGCTAGACTCCGGCAAGGTAGATAATAATTTCTTCATTAGCCTTCCGGATTCGCTTCGAAAAAACATCCTCTTAGGCAAGGATGATTTTGAAGCCATAAAGACGGGCTTTAAAGCGGACTTCGCGGCCTATGGGGATGCCGTCACTATAGCGGATATGGCCAACCAAAACTATGACAGTGCAAAGGAACTCATTACCTTTTTCGAGCTCATCATCTTTATCTTCGTGGCCGTCCTCATCCTCATCTCCCTCATCACTATCGTCAATGTCCTCTACCTGGCCCTGATGGACAGGATACGGGTCTTGGCAAGCTTCATGGCCTTTGGCATGGGCCGCGGTCGCCTTATTCTGACCATAGCCGCCGAGATGCTTTGCTTTTCTGCCCTCGCCTCAGCCCTGGGCATCGGACTTGCCCTGATAGCCTCGGGCATCATCCCCAGCTATCGCTTTACCCTGGACAACTACACCCTCATTATGCTCTTAGGCGGACAGCGCACTATGCAGCCCCTGCCGAGTTGGGGGAGCGCCCTTATCAGCCTGGGTATTTGCTGCTTTTTTCCCTTCATCACCGCCCTCCTAGCCCTGCGCAGAATCCTGCGTGGCAGCCTAGCCTCCCTTCTGGATTTTAAAAAATGACCCAGCAATACCGCGGCGCGCCGCCCAAGGAGCCTTTCATGAAACCAAAGTCTAGCAAGCCTGCCTCGCTTACACAGGCATTTTTTTCCCAGGCCTTATTTCGGCCGGCAGTGTTTCGCTCGGCCTTGTTTTCACTCACACTGTTCATGACGCTTGCCTTAGGCTCCGGCTTAGGGCTTGCCGCTCAGTCTGGCGCCACGGGCGCCGATGGTGCGGAAGCCCTCGCCATTCTCAAAAAAGCAGACCTAGCCCTTATTCCTGCCAACGCAGAGTTCCGCTTTTCCCTGCGCTATAGCCGTCCCGGGGAAGAGGACTCCCTGGACAGCTTCCTCTCCTTTAAAAAGGGCGATCTCAAATATCTCTTTTTTACCTACGCCCCGGATTCAAGCTATGGCCAATGCCACCTGCGCATAGACTCCACCATCTGGACCTATTTTCCCTTGGCGGATGAAAGCTATAAATCGTCCTATAAATCCGCCTTCCTGGGGTCCGGGCTTTCCTACGCGGACGTCATGTACAATGAGCTGTCACGCTACTACGACGCCAATATCCTTGAGCGCGGCATCAAGGTGAGGGGCCTGGATTCCGAGAGCGACTGCGTGAAACTTGAGCTTTCCGCTCGTAAGGGAGCAGATGGCTATGCCCGCATCGTCTGCTCAATCGATTCAGGCAACTTCCTTACCCTGCGTCGCGACTACTACACAAAGTCCGGCGAGCTTCTTAAAACCATTCTTTTTGGCGGTTTTAAAAGCGCCTCCGCCACAAGCGGCGTTCAGGCCTTCAACCTGGAAGTAACGGACGCCCTCGACCCCGGGGCAAAGACATTCGGCCGTTTTTGGGAGATGAAGGCGGTTAAGGAAGTGCCGGAGAAGTATTTCTCCCTAGCCTTCATTAAAACCTGGCAACCGGCGGTAAAGGAATAGGCGATGATAGAGGTTAAAAACTTAGTAAAAGACTACCAGTTGGGCAAGACCAAGGTTCGCGCCCTCAACGACGTCTCCTTTAAAATCGAACGCGGCGACTTTTTGGGAATCGTGGGCCCATCCGGCTCGGGCAAGTCTACCTTGCTCAATATACTCGGGCTCTTGGACAAGACAAGCCAGGGTCGGGTTCTCCTAGACGGGGTCGATATCGAGGGACTTTCTCCCAGCGCCCAGGCGCGGACACGGGGCAAGCGCATCGGCTTTATCTTCCAGTCCTTCAACCTCGTTCCAGTATTCAATATCTATGAAAACGTGGAGACGGCCCTTATCCTAGCCAGGGACGGGGGGGATAAGAGGCTCTGGAAAGAGCGCGTCTTAGGCGCCATCGCCGAGGTTGGTCTCTCGGAATTCGTCAAGCACAAACCGGCCGAGCTCTCAGGCGGCCAACGTCAACGGGTAGCCATTGCCCGCGCCCTGGTCAAGCGTCCCGAGCTCATAATCGCCGACGAGCCTACCGCCAATCTTGACTCAAAAAACGCCTTTTCTATCATCGAGCTTATGCGCGGCCTCAACCAAAAAGAGGGCAGTACCTTCATCTTCTCCACCCACGACGAGCGTGTCCTCAAATACGCAGGCCGCATCATGGCCATAGAAGACGGAAGGCTTAAGGAATGAGGGTGGGCAGAGGCGGGGCGCGCGGACCTTGGCGTAGAGGCTGGCTGAGCGTTTTCTTCTTCATTGTTTTTTTTAGCTTCTTCGCGGTCCTTTCCGGGGAGGCAAGCGAAAACACGGAAGAAACAAAGGTCGCAGACAGCTCGCGAGACGCGGGGGAAAGGCCTGGGAATTCGAGGGCAGGGGCTGAGGCGCGGGCAATACACTCGCTGGGAGTATCCCTGGATTTCGACGCCATGGAAATCCGCTCAGACTCTCCCTTTGGCAGGCTTGCAGACAAAAGCGGCTGGAGCTTGGGCTCAGCCCTCGGCGTCTCCTACGGCCTGCGCTTTATAGCCCCGGGGATATCGGCCCAACTGGCACTTAATGCCCAGGCCGCGGCGCCGGATGATTTTGAGTATTCCATTTCCCAAGCCTGGGTAAAGGCAAGTTTAGGCGAGGGCTGGGCCCTCAAGTTCGGCCGCTTTGAGCTCAATTGGAAGGATGGGGGCTACTGGAACCCATCCGACCTTGTAAATCTTAAGGCCGCCTGGGCTTCAGACGCCCCCATAGCCGGGCGTGACGCGCTGGAGATCATTGGCCTTCTCAGCCTAGGATCAGTCAACATAGACATAGGCGCGGCGAGTTTTCTCACGGAGCGCATAGATTCCCCAGCCCGCCTCCCCCTCTACCTGAGCGCCGGAAGCCTCCTCTATCCCTTTGAGCTCCGCCTCAAGGCCGGTCTGCCGCCGGGTATTTTTTTAGGGGAGGCAAAGCCCGTCTTTGGCGCCTCCCTCAAGTATTCCCTTGGTGATTTCAACGTCTACGCGGACATTGGCCTCTTGCAAGATTCGTCAATCGCCGCCGATTTCGGCCATGACAGTCCCAGAAAAATCTGGTCGCGCTGGACCCTCGGGGCCGATGGCATCTTTGGCCTGCGCTCAGCCCTAGCCAAGAGCCTAGCTTTCCGCCTTGCCTACCTGCGGCAAGACGACGGCCTCTCGGGCGGCCAAGCGCGGGACTATCTTGCGTCGCTCAACGCTATTGCGCTCTACGACGGGGATGGCCTTGCCGACCCCCTGGCCCTAGCCGCCTACGCAGAAGCATGCGCCACTTGGGAGGGCCGTTTTTTCTCCCTCTACAGAGACTACCTCGCCCTTTCGCTCTCCCTGGACGGCATTAGCCAACGCGATATTTCCGCGTCGCTTTCAAGCGTCATCAACGTTG
>JBGSOB010000140.1:0-6195 GCA_041739325.1 Treponematales bacterium | reverse complement strand
AACGTCCATTCACAACGATCTCTGGCCCGCCGAACCAAACCTTAAGTTCCGGTAGTAGTACCTTAAGCTTGCCGGCTATGCTAAGACTGCGTTCGATATTCCACATATATACGGTGCATGCGAGAATATCTGGGCGGAGATTCAGTAATTCATTAAGAATAGCTCTGTCCCCCTCAAAGTTTACTATTTCTTGAGATGGAAATAGGGTAGGAATATGAGGAAGGATTCTTTGAATGGACAGTGATAAATACCCCCCGGCGAGGGGAATATTCGCAGGTGCTGAGACGTTGCAAGCGTCAATGAGGGGTAATTGGAGAAAAACTACTCGTGGGTAAAGTCCATTATGAGCCATCCTGTTAGTATTTACTCTCCAGGATCCATCGTCAAGTCATTAAGAATATTCATTCCATGTCAAATTTATGCTGCTTAAATATCCCGTAATGAAGTCCACGTTTTTATGTTAACCTCAGCTAGATCTATTTATAAGAGGTCAGAATCAAGTTTCCTACAAGATGCAAGAATGGAATGCTAGTATAAGTAGCAATAATAAACCAAAGCATAATCGTCGGAAAACTCCTCGTGTATCCACGATTGTTCCTCCTTCGTAAAACCGTTTCGCTTTAAATATATCTCAAATAATTATAAAAGCTTGTTCGAGTAAGTGTGAAGTTCAAATTTCCAATGAATCATAGCCATTTTTATGGAGTGCTTGTGTTTTGAGCCCTTATTTTAAACATTTGGCAAACATAATTGTTGATGATGGGGAAAAGATGCTAGCATCCATAAAGGAATTGGTTGGACCACGTCTTGTTGACAAGTTCTATGCCAACTAATTCCGCCATAGTGCCATTCCCAATTAAAATACACCAATCCCGCATTAACAGGATTATCATCGAGATAGTAAAAAATCGCATAAAATTCTCTAAAGCGTGCGATAATTCTTGAAAAAAAACGTTCTCCCCACACATGTCCGTGGATATTGAGCAATTTATTGTACGCCATTGCGAAAACGCTCATAATCCACTGCATAATTTTTGAAATACTTTCTCCCTTTCCAGGCTTGATGATAAGGTGAAAATGATTGCCCATGATACATATGTTTTCTATAGAAAACGAGTACTTTTTTTTAGCTCTGGCGACGGTTGTATAAAATAACTCCTTTATTTTGTCATCTTGCATAATCATTTCTTGACGATTGGCCCGAGCGGTAACATGGTATTTACCATCTTCTATGGTTTGACGTGGTTTGCGCATAGCCCTTATTCGCCAGAAAATTGCCTATTGCTTTATTTTTTGGTTCTAATTTAACAAATGCGAAAAAAGGGGAATTGATGGGGACAGCAATAGACGGGGACAGAGACGGGGACAGAGCGAATTGGGACGTGATTTTTTTTATTTTTTTAATAATCTCGTGAAGGGACAGAGCTAATATGGCGGTTAGCACTGTCCCTCTGGGGTATTTTTTTTGAGTATCGTCACTTCTGCTAAATTATTCCAGCGAATAGCGCTCCATCTTTGCCCTGAGGGTGTTTCTGTTGATCCCAAGGAAATCCGCTGTTCGCACCTTGTTGCGATTATTTGCCAAGAGGGCCTGTTGAATAAGTTCCTTCTCAACAACATCGATGATATCGTCCCATACGCTACCCGGGGTTGGAACCGTCTTAAAGTGGGCGGCGATCCAGCGTGAAACTACCTGAATATCGGCGCCCACTTCCTGGCCTTGAGGCAGGAACATTGGCAGATGGCTTGTTTCGATACGGCCGGAGCGGCACAGGAGCACCGCGCGTTCAATCACGTTTTCAAGCTCCCGCACGTTTCCAGGCCACGCATAGGTTTGAAGCATGCGAAGGGCGGGTGGGGTGATGCCATCAACATCCCTGCCGTGGGCTCGTTTAAAGTTTTCTATAAAATGGTTTACGAGGAAGGGGACATCATCCGCCCGATCGCGGAGTGCAGGAAGCCTGATTTCCACAACATTGAGGCGGTAGTAGAGGTCTTCCCTGAATTTCCCCTCCGCTATTAGGACTGGAAGATCGCGATTCGTCGCTGCCAGAAAGCGGATATCCACCTTTTCTTTTTTTTCAGCGCCTACCGGTTCAACCTCTTTTTCCTGAATGGCGCGTAAGAGTTTTGCTTGGAGGTGCATAGGCATATCGCCGATCTCGTCTAAAAACAATGTGCCGGAATCCGCGAGCTGGAATTTGCCTTTTTTATCGAGGCTTGCCCCGGTAAAGGCGCCCTTCTTATATCCGAACAGCTCAGATTCAAGAAGATTTTCAGGGATGGCTGCGCAGTTGACTGATACGAAGGGCGCTTCCTTGCGTGGTGAGGCTTGGTGAACAGACCTCGCTATCATTTCCTTTCCGGTTCCGCTTTCTCCCAAGATCATGATGGATGTTGTTGAATCCGCTACAAGATTGACAAGATCCATGATCTCCTGCATTTTCCTGTTTTTTGTGATGAAGGAGTCTTCTGAATGTTGCCGTTTCAGTTCCTGCTTAAGCGAGCGATTCTCCGCTTCAAGCTTTGCTTTCTCCCCGGATATGCGCAGGTAATTCCTAACTTTATTGGCAATGATGGATCCGACTAAGGTGACGAGATCTTCTTCATCCTTGAGGATTTCCATCGATTCATATTTTTTCTCTACAGCGATTACCCCGGCCGTTTGGCCGTCTATCTTAAAGGGGGCAGCGATGAAGGAAATGGGGATGTCCTTGCGCCGTTTTATCTGCATGCGATTTAAGAAGCTTTTTTCCTTATAAATGTCCGGTACTGATACCGGTCTTCCCGTTTGCACCGTCCGGCCAATTATTCCTTCACCTGTTCGGTAGATGCCTCGCGATATTTCTTCCTCTGTCAAGTTGTAGGCCGAGTGAACAGAGAGTTCTTCCGGATTGTCCCGATCAAAAAGTATGAGCATACCGCGCATGATTCCAAAGCTATCGCCCAACTTATGCATGACGCATTCAAAAACGTCTTTGAGCTCGAAGAGTTTATCTACGTCGTGGGAGAGTTGGATAAGGATATCTTGAAGTTTTACCTTTCGTTCGAGTTCGCTTTTTAGCTGGGCTCTCAAGAGAAGTTGCGCGGCGTGCGAGGCAACGGTAGAAAGCAGATCCAGATCATCCTCTTTGAATGCGTTGAGCGACATGGAATCTAGCCGAATAACGCCCAATATCTTGCCCGAATAGGCCATGGGCACCGCGAGTTCTGAAAGCGTCTGTGGAATGATGTTGATATAGGTGGGGTCGAGGGTAACGTCTTGAACCAGTTTGGGCATTCCTTCTTGGAAGACCCTGCCCGCCACCCCCTGGCCGATCTTGAAGCGCATGGCTTGGACGAGCTTGGGGTCGATTCCCTTGGAATGCTCTGCTTTGAGGTAACCCGTTTCTTCTTCGGGTACTAAGATTGCCCCAAAATGCGCTCCTGTCAGGGTAATGCATTGGCTGAGGATAAGATCTAGGAGTTCGTTCAGATCCTCTGTTGAGTTCATGGAGAAGGCTAAGTACTGTATGAGATTATAGCGGCGGATGAGTTCGGATGCGTCACCTTTGGTGGATACTGATTGTATATCGATCATCTCCCGCTCAATGAGGTCTGTAGACTCACTCATTACTATACTCCCTGCTGAAAAAGTAGTCAAATCGATATAAAATATTGCATATTGCGTGCCAAATACTTAAAGCCATGTCTTTTAACAAGTTAAACAAACTAAGGCCTTACTTGTTATGATTAAATAATAGGCATTGACAGGAAAAGTGCCTTAAAAACAATCATATTTAAAGGCTCTAATCATTTCTTTGTTTGGAATAAATTATATCGATGTATGAAAATAGTGCAGAAGCAAAGCTTTGGCACGTTTATTGCTTAATATTTGCGTACCGAGAATCACTGAAGATCCTGAGTGGATATGAATTTGGAGGGTAGTATGAGTTTTAACGAGTTGTACGGTTCGAATTCCTTTGGCGAGGCTGTCATGCGTGAACGCCTGCCTAAGGCGATCTACAAGGAGCTCAAGAGCGTCCAGGCTGGGGAAAAGGACCTGGGGATTGAAGTCGCTGAGGTAGTGGCCAATGCTATGAAGGATTGGGCTATAGAAAAGGGCGCGACCCACTATACCCACTGGTTCCAGCCTATGACGGGGCTCACCGCTGAAAAGCATGACTCCTTCATCTCCCCCACGGCGGACGGACGGGCTATCCTTGAGTTTTCCGGCAAGGAGCTTACCCAGGGCGAACCCGATGCTTCTTCTTTTCCTTCCGGCGGTCTTCGAGCTACCTTTGAGGCTCGCGGCTATACAGCCTGGGACGTAACGAGTCCCGCCTTTCTTTCTGAGGAAGGTTCCGGCGGATGCAAGACACTCGTTATCCCCACCGCTTTCGTTGGTTATCATGGTGAAGCGCTGGACAAGAAGACCCCCCTGCTGCGCTCGATGCAGGCTATCTCAAAGTCGGCAATGAAGGTTCTGAAGGCTTTGGGCAACCAAAGTTCCAAGCGCGTCATTACTACCGTCGGCCCTGAGCAGGAGTACTTCCTGGTTGACGCGGATTACTTCTCACAGCGCCAGGACCTCATCCTCACCGGCCGCACCGTTTTCGGTGCCCTGCCCCCTAAAGGCCAGGAGCTTGAGGACCATTACTTCGGCGCCATTCCGGAACGCGTTTCCGCTTTCATGAACGAGCTTAATATTGAGCTCTGGAAGCTTGGCATTTCTGCAAAAACCCAACACAATGAGGTCGCTCCCAATCAGTTTGAGCTGGCCCCCATTTTTGGCTACTCTAATGTCGCCACCGATCACAACCAACTCGTCATGCAAACCATGCGCAAGGTTGCCAAGCGTCATGGCCTTATTTGCCTCCTCCATGAGAAACCCTTCCGCGGCGTCAATGGCTCAGGCAAGCATAACAACTGGTCTATGGGCACCGACGACGGCATGAACCTCCTCGAGCCGGGAAAGACGCCTGAGGAAAATCTTCAGTTCCTCGTCTTTGTCTGCGCGGTCCTTGAGGCGGTTGATACCTATTCACCTCTCCTGCGTCTCTCGGCCGCCAATACCGGTAACGACCATCGCCTGGGCGCAAATGAGGCCCCACCGGCCATCATCTCCGTTTTCCTTGGCGACCAGTTGCAGGCTATCTTTGAGTCCATTGCCGCCGGTAAGTCGGTGGTAAGCGGTTCCGGCCAAAAACTGGAGCTGGGCGTGACCACTCTGCCCAAGCTGCCGAAGGATTTGACCGACCGTAACCGCACCAGTCCCTTCGCCTTTACCGGCAATAAGTTTGAGTTCCGCATGGTTCCTTCTTCGGAATCGATCGCCGCCCCCAACTTCGTGCTCAACACCATCGTTGCCGAGGTTTTAGAGAAGGTAGCGGTCAAGCTCGATGGAGCCAAGGACATCAAGGCTGCCGTGAAGGATTTGGTCACAGAAACCTGGAAGAATCACGCGCGTATCGTATTTAACGGCAACGGCTATACCGAGGAGTGGGTCAAGGAAGCAGAGAAGCGCGGTCTGCCTAACCTCAAGAGTTCGGTTGAAGCTTGGCCTTACTTTGGCAAGCCGGAGTCTGTAGCCCTCTTTGAGAAGCACAAGATCCTCAATAAGGAAGAGATTCATGCCCGCTTAGATATCGTTCTGGAAAAGTATTCCAAGCAGATCAATATCGAGGCTGGTGTTGCCTTTGAGATGGCTACTCGTGAGATTCTGCCCGCCTGCGCTTCCTATGCCGCCGAATTGGCTGGACAGGCTCAGGTCTTGTCCGCAGTGGGCGCTTCCCAGGGCAGCATCGCCAAACGTGCCGCTGAGATCGCTGCCTTGGTTGACCAAGCCTATGTGAAGGCGGATAGCCTTATGAAGGCAAAGCTCATCGCTAAAGACGTAGCCGAGGCTCTGCCCCAGGCACAGGCCTTCCGTGACAAGGTGTTTGTGGCTCTTGAGGATCTGCGTGCCCCTATCGACGCCCTCGAGAAGCTCATGCCTAAGGAACTTTGGCCGATGCCTACCTACGAAGAGCTGCTCTTCGGTCTCTAGGCCGGCGCTCTTTTACATCACTGTGCCAAGGGGCTGTCCAAAAAGGATAGCCCCTTTTTTATACCCAAAATTGAAAAAACCTGATAAAATTTCTTATGAAAGAGCGAACACGCCCGGCGCCGGTCTTCAAACCCTACGACCAGAAGCAGCAATTCCTCATACCTCCA
>JBGSOB010000137.1:0-8429 GCA_041739325.1 Treponematales bacterium | reverse complement strand
GGCCTCCTTGCCCTCTTCCGCCATGGAGAGGGACCTGTCAAGGAGAATAAGGATATCTATCCCCTGGTCGCGAGAATCAGCACAAAGCGAAACAGTGGCCAATATAAAGAAGAGAGAGGCCAGCAGGCTGCGGACCTTGATCATTTTTCCCCCAAACGCGGGTGGGATTCGCCTCAGTCGGCCTATGTTCCCTCTCCGCTAACTTCATTTCCTGTATCTTACTATACTTTAGTCTGAGAGTGATAACAAATTTTTTTTCTCCCCTTTACTTTTTCCGGGTATAGAGGCTATGCTTGTCCCAGATTCTGATTTTATAAGGAGTTTGACATGGGAGCGATAGATCTGCCGAAGAGCCCCAACGTTTTTCACCCGGAAAAACCGAGCGCCGTCGGTTCCCGCAATTCTCTCGCCCAGGAAGGGCGCGATCAGCAAAAGGAAGTTAATCAGCTCCTTGAAGAGGAGACTAATAAGGTAATCCAGCACTTGAATTCAAGGCTTCCCAAGGAAGTTTTGGAGAGATTAGAGGTAATGGGCGGCATCAAAGAGAAGCTGTACAATTACTTCAATCAGAATTACCAGAACATGTTCAACCGTTACATTACCACGACGGAAGACGAAATGACCAAGAAGGTCAGGAACTTCGTAGACCGCGAGGAAATGAAGGTTCTTGCCCGCTACACCCCCAAGGAAATCTCCGAGCTCCTCGACCAGGTCGGCGGCGCGGACAAGTTCAATACCGGCGAGATCGAGAAATCGATCATCAATATGTACGGTCACCTTCAGGGCCACGTGCAGCGCGGTATCAACGACCTTGAAAACCTGACAAACTCCCTGCTCCGGCAGAAAACCGACGTTGGCGCCTTCATCCGCGGAGAGAACGCCTACTCCGTCGTCAAGTGCGCCTTCAAGGATAATATCTACAAGCCCAAGACCGTCTGCGACGTCAAGCTCTCCGTCAACATCCTTGACGCCGAGCTGATCAGCCCGATCTTCCACTACCAGGTGACCATCGAGTACCTCATCAAGGACCTGGTTTCCAAGCATATCATTGACACCATCGACAAGGATATCGAGAAGATCAAGGACAGCCTCATCGACGAGGGTCAGGAAGAGCTTTCCGACTCCGAGATCATCTTCAAGAAGATGAGCATGGTGGAAAACCTCACCGACGACAAGATCGACGACCCCAAGTCAAAGCGCTATTCCTTCATCGCCAAGAGCCTGATGGATCGCCTTTCCGACATCCGCGCGGAAATCGACCCCACCTCCTTCGACCAGGTCAACGTTCGCGAAAACCTCAAGAAGATCATGGATATCGAGAATATCCGCAACCGCGGCTTCAACACCGCCGTCAACTCGATAACCTCCATCCTGGACACCTCCAAGATGGGCTACCAGTACATCGAGAACCTCAAGAACGCCCGCGAGCTCATCATTCGCGAGTATGAGGACACCAACTACGCCGTTCTCCCCGACGAGCGCTACCAGATCCGCATGCGCTACTACGACAATGCCCAGCTCATCGAGGAGCGCAAGGCCTACGACGTGCAGATCACCGAGTTCCAGAAGGAAGTTCAGCACATTTGGGACTGCCTTGAGCTCACCTACGAAGAGTCCAAGTTCCTAAAGCGCATTTCCGACTTTGCCGACCTTGCCAAGATCTTCCGCGGTCGCCTGGCCCGCCGCAAGGCAAAGACCAACGACCCGCTCTACGAGAACCTTGCCAAGATGTGGGATGAGGTTTCCTTCGTGAAACCCGCCGAGACCGAGGTTGAGGAAATGAACCGCACCTATCTCTATGAGAAGGACAAGCTCCGCAAGCGGCTCATCATCATGCGCGATAAGATGAAGTCCATGTACTCCTACCAGTACCCCATCCAGCGCCGGGTTATGGAAGAGCGCCTTGAATTCCTTGAGAGGGAGTTCAACAAGTTCGATTACATGATCAACCCCTACCATATCCAACCCGGTCTGCTCTTGGACGTGGATATCACTTCCATCCGCCGCAAGAAGGCAACCCTGGACGGCATGGCCAATGTGCTCAACGAGTTCCTCCATGGCGTGTCCAAGGGATTCCAAGACGCGGCCTTCGCCTCCTTCTCACGCCGACGCTCCACCATGCGCGCCGACATCGCCCAGTCCTTTGCCACCCAACCGGTAGAGGGCGCCTCATCCGCCAGCGAGTTCCTCAACGACCTGGCAAGCCCCGCGCTGGAGCAGACCCTTGCTCCGCCTCCGGCTGTCACGGTAGCCCCCGCTTCTCGCGCCAAGGCTAAGGCTAAGGCACCCGCAAGCGTTAAGGGAAGTCGTCCGGTAGCCAAGCGTGGCGTGGTAGACTCCGGAAAATCAAAGAAATCCACTGCCTCTAAGGCACGCGGACGCGGTTCTCTCCGGGAGATCTAAGCATCTAACGTGATACGACAAAGAGCCCCCATCTTCGTGGGGGCTCTTTCCACTTAAAGGGGATTGGAATGAAGGAATCCGTCAGTTTATATGAAAGACTCGCCAAAAGAGGCGAGTTTAACGCGTCGGTCAGGCACATCAAAGCGGTAATCGAAATCTTGGATAGGTTCGTCAAGAAGGAGAACCTGGCAGACATCCTCAACGAGTATCTCGCTGACAAGGCAATGAGCCAAGACGAGATCCTCTCTGCCGTGAATCTAGTTCTCTGTGAAAAGTATCCCTATGTTGTCCAATCGGCCAACCTAAGCTCGGTAATAGCCGATCCTTCCGCGGTCGCTCAGGCCGTAGCGTCATGGAACGGCGTTGACCTCCTCTTAGTCTATTCCCATCCGGATTGCGGTACCGTTGTTCTCAATCCGAAGAACAACCTGCATATGGCCTCCCTCGACCGCTTTGCCAAGAACGAGTGCGTCACCGTCTATGCCGGTTCTTTCGTCAAGAATTTTGATCCTAAAAAGATGAAGTCGGCCGCCCTTTCCCTGGTGAAGCTCATCGAGGGGAAAAGCGTCAAGCCCGAGGCAAGCCTCCTTAAGGGAGACTGCGTCTATCGCCAGATAGCCAAAAAGAACCCCAAAAAGGAAACAAAGGCAAAGGCACCCGTAAAGGCAAAGGCCAGCAAGCCGGCTAAATCCTTTACCATGCCCAGTGCCCAGGAAATAAGCCAAGCCGCTCTTGCTTCACGCCCCGGCAGCGCCCCCATAGCCGCCCAAGTGGCTACCGCCCCCAAGGTTGTCGAAGTGGCCGCGGGACCGGTAAAGATGACGCCGATGTACGCTGTCGTTGTCACGAACGAGCTCTTTCATAACGGAAACGTTGAGGCGTGGAAGCGCATCATCGAAAGCTATAACACCAAATACCCGAATTGCGAAGTATTCGTCTATTACGACGGCGAGCGTATTACCAACCTCAATTCGCTTTTTAAATGGGGTAAGGTAAAACGCGGCACCTGCATAGAGTTTAAAGTGGCGGGAGAGACCATCGTCGACGTGGCGAAGCTTCAGCGCTATCTGAGGCAGGGAGCGAGTCACCTCTTTGAGGCCTTCCTCAAGTTCCCGGTCAATACCATCCTGCCGCTGTTCTAAGGGGAGTCACAGATGTTGAAAGCGAATATACATTTCTTCAGCCAAAAAGACACCGTTAAAAGCAGCGTCGATCCGCAAAGCCTGGGTATCCGTGGCCGCTTGGTGAACGAATTCGCCCAGCTTAACCTGCCCATCCTGCCCGGCTTCATCATCGACGCCGACGTTACCAGCGATCTGGCCGACATGAAGATCGGCTCTGAAATCAAGGAAATGGTCAAGAAGCTCGAGCTTACCGTCAAACGCGGCTATGGCGACCTTAAAAACCCCATGCTGCTCAAGATCGTAGTTTCGCCCAACCTAACTATCTCCAATTATCCTGCCCTGCATAATTTTGGCTTAACGAAGGACAGCATAGGCGGTTTTACTACCTACGTCGGCGCAAACTTTGCCGTCCACGAGCTTCTCTTCCTTATCCGCGGCATGCTGCGCATAGAGATCCGCATAGCCGAGCTTAAGAACCAAGAGAAGGTGCTGGCCAACCTAATCGAGCTCGAGAAGCAGGTTTCCGGCGCTCTGGCCTCCGAGAAGGTTAAGCCTAGCGCCGATCAGATCATTGAAGCCTTTAAGCCACACCTTCCCAAGGGCTTTTTCGACTCTCCCTATTCCCAGCTAGAGTCTGCCCTTTTGCGGATATCGGAACTCTTGGCCCTTGACGAGCAGAACGATGACGACACTGCCCTTATCGTTCAGCCCATGGTGTACGGAAATTACGGTAAGGACTCTGCCTCCGGCGCCTTCTTTACCCGCAATATCGTTACCGGGGAGAAGCAGCTCCAGGGTGAATACTACCAAGAGAAATTCAACGAGATCGGCTCCGAGGGCAAGGAGATCAACAAGATCTCCGCTGAATATCTCAAGGAATTGCAGAAGATAGCCGGTAAGCTCGAGGACCATCTCAAAGAGATACGGCAGATCCGCTTTACCATAGAGAACAAGAAGCTTTGGCTTATCGAGCAGCGCGCCGTCGACCAGAAGTCTACCCAGTCGGACATAAAGCTCCTGCTCGACCTCAATGCCCGTAAGATCGTTGACGATAGCTTCGTAATTCGCCGCATCAAGCCCGGCCAGCTCAACGAGATCCTCCACCCCATCGTGGATACCCGCTCCGTAAAGAAGCTTGCCGGCGTTTCCGGTGGCATCCCTGGGGCCCCTGGCGCCGCCATCGGGCGCGCCTATTTCACTACCGAGAAGCTCATTGAGGCAGTGCGCCTAGCCCACCAAAAGGGCGAGGACAGCTCCTGCATTCTGGTAATGTCCTCCACCTTCGCGGAAGACGTGAAGGCCATTGAGGTGGCTACCGGCGTTCTCTCCTCCGAGGGCGGTTACTCAGCCCACGCCTCCGTCGTTGCCCGCCAATACGGCAAGGTCTCCTTGGTTAAAACCGATATGCGCATCCGCGGCAATAAGGCAACCATTGGAGATGTGAGCTTTAGCGAGGGCGACTACATCACCCTCAATATCCCCTATTACGGGGAACCCTGGGTCTACCTGGGCAAGGCCGACCTCATTGAGCCGGAACCCGAGGGTTCAGGGCTCTTGGATTTCGTAAAGATCGTCAAGCGCTCCATTCAAAGCTTCCACGTTCGGGCAAACGCGGATAATCCGCGCGCCGCCGCCCTTGCTCTCTCCTTTGGAGCCGAGGGCCTGGGTCTCTGCCGCACCGAGCACATGTTCTTCAATGAAAAGCGCATCAATGTTTTCCGTGAAATGATCATGGCGGACAATGACAAGGAAAGGGCCAAAGCCCTGGCCAAGCTTGAATCCATGCAGCAGGAAGACTTCTACGGCATCTTCAAGGTTATGGCCGGCAAGGAAGTGACTATCCGCCTCCTAGACGCTCCCCTCCACGAGTTCCTCCCCCACAATGAGGATGAGCTGGAAACCTTCTCCAAGTATATGGCCGGCGTGCGTGGTGAGAAAAACAAGCTTTCCAAGTCAGAGATCCAGGCGCGTTGCGACGCCATCTCAGAATTCAATCCTATGCTCGGGCATCGCGGTTGCCGTATTGCCGTCTCCTACCCGGAGATTTACGAAATGCAGGTGCGGGCCATCTTTAAGGCCGTCTACCAGCTTCAGGACGAGAAGGTCGCCGTCTTCCCGGAGATCATGGTGCCTATCGTCATGAACTCGGCCGAGCTCAAGCTCATCGTCTATGGAAAGAACATAGAGGGCAAGCATTATCGCGGCCTGGTAGAGGTTGAAGAGACGATCCGCGCCGAGCTCAAGGCAAAGGCCGTCCACTACCGTATTGGCACGATGATAGAGCTCCCGGCCGCGGCCCTTGCCTCCGGAGACATTGCCCGCTACGCCGAGTTCTTCAGCTTCGGCACCAATGACCTGACTCAGACTACCTGCGGCATATCCCGCGACGACTTTAACTCCTTCATGCCGGACTACACGGAGTATGATCTCTTGGAGGGAAATCCCTTCTCGCACCTGACAAGCCCGGTTAAGGAGCTTATCGCCATGTCGGTACGGCGCGGTCGTATGACAAGGCCCGGCTTGAACACCGGTCTCTGCGGTGAGCACGGGGCCGTTCCTGAAAACGTCCGCTTCTGCATGGATGCCGGTTTGGACTACGTTTCCTGTTCCCCCTATCAGGTTCCGATAGCACTCTTAGCCGTCGTTCAGGCCGAGCTTGACCGAGCGGCTTTGCTCAAGGCATCCGCCGAGTAATCTTCTCTCTGTTTATGTTAGCCGCCTTCCTGAGTGAAGGCGGCCTTTTTTTTGCCCTTTGAGCGAGGATGAATTATCATAGTTCTATGAGTGATTCCTATGCGGATGCATTTATTGGTTCCTGGATGAGCGAGAATTGGCGTTTCCGTTTGGAGATTGCCAAGGAATGCAGTCAGTACTTCGGGCTTCTCGCTGAGGGGCTTGAGAACGGCGAGCGAGACAGTGCCAACCCCCGGATGGAATTGCGTGATAGGCAACTCTTGGGGATTCGGCTTTTTGAAGATATGCGCGCCAAGGATGGGGAACTGCGAGGGGGAAGGCTCTATAACCCGGAGAACGGGAAGGACTATGCCCTCCGCTTGAGCTTAAGCCCCGAGGGTAAACTCATCATGCGCGCCTTTATCGGCCTACCCTGGATAGGCATGAGCCAGATTTGGGAAAGATTCGGACCCCGTCAAGACCTGGAGGCATCGTGGATTGAGGCTGAAGCGGGCCTGAAAGAGGGCCAAGGCTGGAGCAAGGAAAGAGCCTGGGCCTATGTGAAGGCTCAGGCCTTGCCCCTTGGCTGCAATTACCTGCCCTCTCAGGCGGTAAACCAAGTGCAGATGTGGCAAAAGGGGGGCTTTGACCCCAAGGCTATCGAGGCTGAGCTTGGACTGGCCGCCTCCCTTGGTTTTAATTGCCTGCGGGTCTACCTCCATGATATCCCCTGGCGCTATGACCAGACGGGTTTTACGCAGCGGCTGCAACGCTTCTTGGATATCTGCGCCTCACTGGGCCTGCGCATCATTCCCGTTCTTTTTGACGATTGTTGGAACGATAATCCCCGCCCGGGAAGGCAAAAAGCCCCCATTCTCGGGGTGCATAATTCACGCTGGCTCCGCTCTCCGGGCTCGCGCGTCATTAATAATCCGAAAAGTTGGGCGGCACAGGAGGACTACCTCTCTTCCATCGTATCCATCTTTAAGGAAGACGAGCGTATCTATGCTTGGGACCTCTACAATGAAATAGGGAACTCTGTGGGTTTTTTGCCCAACTCAACGCGTTTTCTGGGCAGCTGTTTTTCCTGGGCGCGGCGAATTTCGCCTCAGGCCCCCTTAACCTCAAGCATTTGGAAATCCTCGGTCTGGTTTGGGGGAGTCAATGAATTCCTGGCGCGCAATTCGGATATCATCAGCTTTCATGATTACTCCCCCCTCGCGGGGCTTGAAGGGCGGATCAAGAGCCTCTCCCGCTACGGAAAACCCCTTGTTTGCACAGAATATATGGCCCGCAGCCAGGGAAGTCGCTTTGAAAGCCACCTCCCCCGCCTTATGGAGTTGGGGGTAGGCGCCCTCAATTGGGGCTTGGTTGCAGGACGGAGCCAAACATTCATGCCCTGGGGCTCGCGGCCGGGTTCCTCCGAACCGGAGCTCTGGTTCCATGATATTTTTAGGCCCGATGGCAGCCCCTATGACCCCCAGGAGCTGGAAGTCATTCGGAGCCAAAGTAGGCGCTGCTAGGCAGCGGCTCTCTTTCTAGCCGGTGGTATAGTCTTGGACGATGAGGTTTTTAATGGCCTCGCCGATCTTCTTAGCTGCTTTTTTAGCGTCTATCATGGGAATGCCGGCTTCCTTGCTCAGGGTCTTTTCAAAGAATGCCTGCATGGTTTCATGCATCTCGGGGAGGGGGTAGAAGAGGATGGAAAAATCCATTCCCGTCGGCTTTAAAACGGTGAAGGAACCATAGGCGATATTGGCTTGGTTGGCGATATAGATCCGCGTCTGGTTTTTTGCCGTTATTTCATCCAGTTCCTTGAAGCGGAAGGGTATCTGCTCCGCGTTGGAGCGGCAGTAGGGCTCTATGCTCTTATTGGGGTAGTTCATCGGTTCCACGAGGATGAAGAGACGCTTGCCATCGGTATGGAAGGTGAGGGACTCCTCGCTGGCGTAAATGGACTTTACGTTGTTGTAGGAGACTATTTCATAGCGACAATAGGCCGAATTCTGTGAGAAATAGGAAGAAATGATATACCCGGCATCCTTGGGGAATAGGGATTTTGAGTAGGCGTCGAAGAGTTCCATGGCTTTAACGGACATTGGCTGCCTCCTGGCATCAGTATAATTGCTTTGGCGGAAATATCAAGATTTTTTTCCCGCCTTGGCCTTTTCCCTCTTGAGGAGGGTTTGGGCCGCCGCTCGATAACGCTCTTCCATCTCGTGGAGCCCC
>JBGSOB010000116.1:0-12358 GCA_041739325.1 Treponematales bacterium | reverse complement strand
GCACGAGCTCATAGGCGGCCGGGAACCGCAGGCACACCTGCGAGCCGCGGCGGGCGTGCTCGCGCGGCACGACCACCTCGACGCCGAAGGGCGCGCAGTGGGCCTCCACCAGGGCGACGAAGCGATCGGTGAGGTCGAGGGAGGTCGCACGCACATCGGCGAGGTCGACGTCGTCCCAGACGTCGAGGGCAGCGTCGAGCGCCACCATCGACAGCACCGGCGGCGAGCCGATCCGCAGTCGGGCCGCGCCGGGGGCCGGCCGGTACCCCGGCTCCATCGCGAACGGCTCGGCGTGCCCGAGCCACCCGGGGAGCGGTGGATCGACGTGGTCGTGCCAGCGCGGATGGATGAACCCGAAGGCGGGGGCCCCCGGGCCACCGTTGAGGTATTTGTACGTGCAGCCGACCGCGAAGTCCGCGTTCGCCGAGAGCAGGTCGATGGGCACCGCCCCGACGGAGTGCGCGAGGTCCCACACCACGAGGCCGCCGACGGCGTGCACGGCCTCGGTGATGCCGGCCAGGTCGTGCAGCACCCCCGTCCGGTAATCGACGTGGCTGAGCGAGAGGACCGCCAGGTCCGGGGTCATCACCGCCGCCAGTGCGTCGGCGTCCGCCGGGTCCACCAGCTGGAGGTCGAGGCCGAGCAGCCGGGCGACCGACGAAGCCAGGTAGCCGTCGGTGGGGAAATTGGCGACGTCGGTCACCAGGACCCGCCGCTCCGGCCGCAGGCGGGCGGCGCTCACCACCGCCTTCATAGCCCTGAGGACCCCCCGAATCGCCGTCCCAGCCTGGAGGGGGGCCGCCATAGCCATCTCCTTCGCCACCATAGCCATCTCCTTCGCCACCATAGGGGCCCTCTTCATAGCCTTGAGGGCCTAGGTACATTTCCACGGGGGAGTCAAAAATAAGGCTGGGGCCTTCCCAGACAGAATCAAGCCGAAGGGGCATTCCCCCCTCCTCATCCCACACAACGCGGAAATAGCTGCAGCTCGATGTCCCGGTTTCAAAGCCCTCATCCGCCCAGGCTAGATAAGATCCATTTATCCGCCAAGCCCCAAGTTGCTGCTCGCCCTGGTAAACGGAGCCGTCTGGCCCAAAGGTGATTAAGCTGCCATCAAGGCTAAAAACAGATGGCGGCATATCGCTGCCGGGGTATTTGGTCAGGGTAAAGAGCCGGCGGTTAGAAAGGGGGGCGCTTGCCACCATCCTGTCCTTTGCCTCGCCCTCGGGCCTGAGAACCCCAATTACCTGGGCAGATTCCCCACCATCGGCCGCGCTACGCAGGCTGAGAATAAAGCTATCGTCCTCTTCAGAGCGAATGACGCTCAAGCTTTCTTCCACATAGAGCAGTTCCAGGGGAGCATCCTCAGATAGATCCCAGGAGGGCTGTCCAAGGAGAAGATAGAGGCTCATACCCAGTTCGCTCACAGGCTCTAGGTCCAGGCTTTCGACGTACCAGGAGGCTTCATACCAGGGGCCAGGAATGGCGGTCGCTTGGGGGGAGGCGGCAAGGCTTGAATTGTATTTCTTTGCATAGGCAGAGCGATTGGGGGCCTTCCAGCGAAAAATAGACTGGAAAGGAGATCCGGTATTTTGTTCTGATAAGAGGGTAAATTCGCGCATATTTTTAGCGATTCGCGCCTCAAGCTGGGGGCCATCCGTGCCGGAAGATTCCATGCGCAGGCTAAAGCCGTCCTTTGTGCGCTTATAGGGAAAAACAAGCTCCTGGGTGGAATCCAAGATGCGACTCGCCTCAAGTCCGCGTAAGGAACCTTCCGAACCGAGCTTAGGAACCTCAAAAACGAAATCCGGCCATTCATCGGCACTATAGATGCCTGGCTTGAGGGGACCCTCAATAAGGCTGCAAGAAAGAAATACAAGGGATAGACAGAGGCTAAGGAAGGGAAGGATTCCACGGAGGGAAGGGCCGTGCGGAGAAGTCTGCAGGCTAAGGTCCGACTGGGCAGGGATGGATCGGTTCATATATTTCTCCCAAAAGAACGAATGCCCAAATCATAGGCTCCGGAAGCAAGGCGGGTCAAGCATGGAACGATTTGACCTTGGAAGAAAAATAGTCAAGAATACTAGCTAAGGGAGGAACGCGGTGTTAAAAGCCTTACGCGCCATCTTTGGCAAAACGGACAAAGATATCGGTATAGAGGAATACTTTATCCTTCGTCAGCAAAAGATGAGCTTGGGTTTTACCCTCATCGTCCTTGCGGCGCAGTTTGCCATAATCCCGGTTGCCTTCCTCCTCATAAACAACCCGGTTGCCGGCTACGGCTCCATGGGAATAACCCTTATATCCGTCATCTCGGCAATACTCATCCTCAAACGCCGCGTACGCTTAGGCGGCTCGCTCATGCTCTCCATCATCGCCCTCATCCTCTTTGGCATCCTCTTTATGGCCGCCCGCGCCCATGATGGGGCCTACCCGGTCATCTTCCCCTCCATCCTTGGCCTCGCCCTTACCCTCCTCATGCCCTCTTCATCGATGGTAAGCGGCTGGTACTCGGTAGGCTTAGGTCTCTATTTCGGCATCAGCATCAACGTCTGTACAAGCATCAGCGGTCATCCGGAAATGCTCGGCCGCCGCTCCATGGTCTTCATCATCTTCCTCATAGCCTCCGCCGTCATGGCCTATTTAAACCATATCCAGTCAGGCCTCCTTAAACGCTCAGTTTCCGTCTCTCAGGAGGCGCGCTCCTCGGTAGAGGCCCTAACTCAGATGATGGCCTCAGTCTCCAAGCTCAAACAGGGCGCGGACGAAAGCAGGTCTGCCATCTCCGGCGCCTTCGAATCGGTTTCTTCCATATTGGGTTTCTTCAAAGAGAAAAACGAGGCCCTTTACGGCTCGGCTTCCACCCTAGACGGCAAGAATCAAGAAGCCTCCGGGAATCTTCTTAGCCTCATGACGGAGGTTGACTCTGTCGGTAACGCGGTAGGCCGGCAAAAAGACCTAGCCACGGAAAACCAAAGAGGGCAGGACAGGATTATGGAAGCCATCCTCGCCATCCGCGCTGACATCTCAACGGTAGATGAAAGCGCCCGACTCCTCAATGAGCTTGCCACAGGGGGCCGCGGCACACTCGAAGAAACCACTAAATCGATAAATGGGCTCTCCGCCTATCAAGCCAAAACCATGGAGATCATCTCCGTCCTCTCCAAGATATCGGCCCAGACAAACCTCTTGGCAATGAACGCCGCAATAGAAGCCGCCCACGCCGGAGATGCCGGGGCGGGCTTTGCCATCGTAGCCGAGGCCGTCCGCGACTTAGCGGATTCTTCCGGTTCGCGCACCAAGGAAATTGCCGGCATCATCAAGCAAATGAACGTTGAGATAACGGAAAGCGAGCGAAAAACGGCCCTCACGGCGGGCACGCTCTACCGCTTGATTGAGGAAACGGGTAAGGTCTACGACTCCATTTGCCGGGTAAGCCAAACCATGGACGCCTTTGTGGGTGAGAGCAAGGCCCTGCAGGAAGGCAGCCGTAGCATGGCGGCGCTGAGTTCTGATATCAGCCAAAGCTCTGAGCGGGAGGGCCGCATCGCGGATGATTTCCAAAAAGCCTTTGCCTCGCTTAAGGAATACTTCACTCTCGTGCTCTCAGAGATAGGCAGCTTGCGCGACAGGGGCCTTGAATCCGAAGAAATTCTCGCTAAGGCTAAGGCCGCCAATCAAGAGAGCGAGGCTGTCAACCGGGCTATCGACGGGCTCTTGAAGAAACAATCCGCGCATAGCCAGGGACGGGAGAGTTAATTGAAGATTCTGATGGTTTCTTTTGAGCTTAGTCCACTGGTCAGTTGCGGAGGCCTCGGGAGGGCCGTGCGTTCCTTGGGCCTTGCCCTGTCAGCCGCCGGCCACGACGTGCGCTTCCTCATCCCGCGCCATGGCTGCCTCCCCACCGATGGCCTCAAAACCCAGATAGCCGAACTCCCGGTTCCCATTCTTACCGAGGATCAAAAGATTAGCATCTACGCCTCGAACATCCCCGAATCACAGGTCCCTGTCTATCTTGTGGACCATAAGCTCTTCTCCGACAGGGAAGGCATCTACGGCCCCGGCGGCCAACTCGACTACCCCGACAACCCCGAACGCTCGGCGCTCTTTTGCAGGGCGGCCTTCCAGTTGTGCCGCGCTCTGCAATGGTTTCCGGACGTAATGAACCTCCACGATTGGCCCGCCGCCCTCTGCGCCGTCTACCTCAAGCACCTAGAAGGCTTTGGGGGTTTCCGCTCCACCGTATCCGTCTTAAGCGTGCACAACGTGCATTACCAGGGCATCTACCCCAAACAGGGTTTTGAGGGCTTCCGCCTGCCCTGGGAGCTCTACCACGGCGCAGGCTTCGAGGACTACGATAGGCTCAATCTCCTCAAAGCCGGCATACAGTGCGCAGACGCCATCAATACCGTTTCCCCCAGTTACTCCCGCGAAATACAGACGCCCGAGTACGGCCTGCGCCTCGACGGCCTCCTGAGACATCGCTCCCGCGACCTGGTGGGCATCCTCAACGGCATTGACTCCGCCGTCTGGGACCCTCAGAGCGACCCCCATATCAGCCAGGCCTTTTCAATACAAAACCTTGAGGGTAAGGCAGCATGCAAAGCGGCATTACAGCGGGAGTTTGGATTAGAGGAGGATGCGCGCCGCCCCTTGATCGCCTTCTCAGCCCGTTTGAGCCCGCAAAAGGGAATAGAAGAGCTCTTTTCCCCCGGGGCTTCCTGCGCCTACGCAGTATGTAGCGATATGGACCTGCAGTTTATCGCCGCCGGGCGCGGCGAAAGCTGGTGCGAGGAAGAGTTCGCCTCACTTGGGCGCCAACTCCCCAATTTCCGCGGTATCGTGGGCTTTGACCCGGAATTCGAGCATCGCATCCTTGCCGGGGCGGACTATATCATTATGCCCAGCCGCTACGAACCCTGCGGCCTGTCTCAGATGTACGCCATGCGCTACGCCACCCTACCCATAGCCCGTCGCACAGGAGGCTTGGCGGATACCGTCCGCAACTATAACCAAGACTCAGGCGACGGCACGGGCTTTCTCTTCGATGATCTTTCCCCCAAGGCTATCTACAATACTGTTGGCTGGGCGGTCTGGGCTTGGTATAATAGGCCTGAGCACATCGTGTCCATGCGATTGCGGGCAATGTCACAGGATTTTTCATGGACGGATTCCAGTCGCGAGTACGCGGCCCTCTTTGCGAACAGCCTCGCCAAGAAGGCCTAGACCCGGCGCCAAAAAAGGAAGGAAGGGTAAATGGCTCAAGCAAAAAAGATATACCAGTACGACGCGGAAAAGGTAAGGGTCAGACTTAAAACGAGTTTCCAGCGGCGTGGGCGCGAAGCATGCCTTGCCGACCTCGTGGCCGATACCGCCCTACCCCGCGTCCAAGTGGAAGAACAGCTCCCGGCGCTCGCGGACGAATTCGACGCCCGCATGCGGGTAACCGAATCCGGCGAAATGCTCTACTCCTTCCCGCGCGGCATGCATAGCCGCTACCGCGGCTTTGGCCCCGCCCTCAAACGCTTTATGCGCGGCGCGGGCAAGGTTTTGCAAACCATCCTTACCTATGCCTTCAAGGCCTGGATAGCCCTCATGCTTGTGGGCTACTTCGTCTTCTTTATCGCCCTTCTCGTCCTCTTCTTGGTAGCCGGTATTGCCGCCCAATCCGGCAGCAAGGGGCGCAGGTCCTCCGGCGGTATAAACCTTATCGGATCCATACTCAACCTCTTCGTGCGCATCTGGTTCTACTCGGAATTCGTCAAGGGCAGCCAGGGCAGTCGGGTTCCGGTACGTGACAAAAAGAAGCCCCTGCACAAAGCGGTCTACTCCTTCATCTTCGGCGACGGCGACCCCAACGCCAACTGGGAGGAACTGGAACGCAAGGCGGTGCTTGCCTTTATCCGCAAGAATTCCGGCATCATTTCCTTAGAAGAGTACATGATCCTCTCCGGCAAGGATCCGGAAGAAGCGGCAACCGCGATCAACGCCTACTGCGTGGAATTCGACGGCAGCCCTGAGGCGAGCGAAGACGGCAGCCTCTATTTCAGCTTCCCGGGAATCATGCGCGGGGTGGATGTCGTTGCAGTATCTTCCAACGTCATGGCCGCCGCGCCGGCAAAAAAGCTGGAAGCCTTTTCAGCCAACCCAAAGTCGGCCAACGTCTGGTTCGGCATCATGAACGGGGTCAACATACTCTTTGGCGGCTTTTTCCTAGCCGGGGCCGGTCTCTGGGGAGAGAGGGCACTCATCCTTTTACAGCGCGGCAGCCGCGCCCTCCAATCTGACATTCCCCAGTTCTTCTACGCCTTCGTGCTCGACCTCTTTTCAATCTTCTTAGCAAACCCGGTGGCGGCGGTGAGCATAGGGCTTGGCGCCGTACCCCTCTCCTTTGCCTTCTTCTTCTACCTTGTGCCCGCCCTCCGCGCCGCTACCCTCAAGCGCCGCAACGAGAATATCAAGCTTGAAAATTTACGCCGCGCCGTTTACGCCCGCGCCTGGTCTAACCCGGAAATGGTAGAGGCAGAAACGAGCTTTTCCTCCGACCCAAGCCTGCTTCCCGCACGCGCTTCCGCCCCCGCAAAACTCTTAGATGAGCTAGCCGCCCACTACCCGGCAAAGATCGACGCAAGCCCTACGGGCAGCTATCGCTACGCCTTCCCCGACTTAAAGCGCACGCGCGAATCCCTGGCTAAATTGCGCGCAGCGGTGAATACCGGAGATTACGAGCTGGGTAAAACCGTCTACGACACAGACGAAAAACCCATATAAGGCCGCGGGCCTGATTGCCAGGCGGCCGGCAATCAGGCTAGGATTCGCCCATGCTAGCCGTCTTTATAAACACCGGCGCCGTCATCCTCGGATCGGCCATCGGCCTTCTTATCGGAAAGGGAATCAAGAAGGATATCCAGAACATGGTCATGATAGCCGCCGGGATGTTTACCATCCTTATCGGCCTCAAAATGGCATGGCGCACACAGCGCGAGCTCTACGTTATTCTGGCACTTGTCCTAGGCGGGGGCATCGGCAGCCTCTTGGGCATTGAAGCTTGGTTCTTGCGCGTCGGCGAGCGCATAAAGGCAAGCATTCCCGGGGGAGAGAAGCATCACGGCTTTGCCGAGGGCTTCCTCACATCCTCCATGCTCTTTTGCGTAGGGGCCATGGCCATCATCGGCTCCTTCAACGCCGGCACTACCGGAGACTCAAAGCTCATCCTCATAAAGTCAGTCCTTGACGGTTTTATGGCAATCATCCTTGCGGGCCGCTTTGGCCTGGGGGTCATGTTCTCCGCCCTGCCCATCCTCCTCTACCAGGGGGCCCTCACACTCTTGGCAAAATGGGTCCAGCCCCTTATCCCCGAACTAGCCTTGGGCGAGATATCCGGGGCAGGCGGCGTCATGGTCATGATGATAGGCTTCAACCTGCTGGAAGTGAAAAAGATAAAAACCGGAGACTTCCTCCCGGCCCTCATCGTCGTGGTTCTCTTTTGCCTGGCGGATCCCTGGCTCAAGCAATTCTTAGTGATGTAGGCTTAGGCCTAGGCTTAGGCTTCAATGTATGGGCGGAAAAAGCACGCGCTTTTTCCGCCCGCCTCATCACCTACCCAAACAACGCCTCAGCTCTGCTACGTCATCTCCAAAAACGCGGCAAGCTGTGCGCACCGCCTCAGGTTTTGACATATCCACCCCGGCCAGCTTTAAGCTCTCGATGGGGGAAGCGGCTTCCGCCCGAGGAAAGGAACTTGAAGTAGTCCAGCCTCTCGGACTCCCCGCCTGAAAGAACCCGCTCGGAAAGGCTTAGAGCGGCGGAAATACCGGTGGCGTACTTGTAAACGTAAAAGGCGCGGTAGAAGTGGGGGATGCGCAGGCCCTCAAGATCGCTCTCAGGCTCAAAGGCCATATCCGGGCCAAAGTATTTTTCCAAGAGGCTTCTGTACTCACCGCGCAAGACATCCAGAGTGAGTGGACTGCCGCCCTCCAAGAGCTCGTGGCTGCGCTTTTCGAATTCGGCAAACATCGTCTGGCGGAAGAGGGTGGCAATGGTGTCGTCAATGCGCATGTTAAGCAGGTATGCCCGCAGTTGATCCGAATCCGCCTTGGCAAAGAGGTGCTTGAAAACCAGGGCTTCGTTGAAGGTGGAGGCAACCTCGGCTTCAAAGATGGTGTAGTTGTAGGACATGAAGGGATTGGCGCGAGCCGAATAGAAGGAGTGCATAGAGTGACCGGCCTCATGCGCGAGGGTGTAGAGGTCGCGGATGACGTCTTCCTGGTAATTCATAAGGATGTAGGGATTGGAAGAAAAGCAGCCGGAGGAAAAGGCGCCCGAGTGCTTGCCGCGGTTTTCATAGCGGTCAACCCAAGCGCCCAAGAGTCCTTGCCTCAATTGCGCGACGTAGTCGGGGCCAAGAGGAGAGAGGGCATCGCAGATAAGGGCTACCGCCTCCTCGTAGCCATAGTGGGTTTTCACATCCGGTACCATGGGGGCGTAGACGTCATAGGGCTTGAGCTGGCTCAGCCCCAAGACATCCTTCTTAAGCCGGTAGTACTGGTGGAGGACGGGAAGGTTTTCATTGACCGTGGCCACGAGGTTGTCATAGACGGATTCTGGCACGTCATCCGGGAAGAGGGCCTTAGCCCGAGCGCTGGGAAAGTTGCGCACCGTGGCCTGGTAGCGGTCAAGTTGGACGGCGCCGGAGTAAAGCTGGGCAAGGCTGTTCTTATGAGCAGAGAAAACGCTATAGAAGCCCTGGTAGGCCTTGCGGCGCAACTCGCGGTCGCTATGGTGGAGGAACCAGGAAAAGGATGTTTGGCTAAGGGGCATGGGGCCTTCGGGGGTGTCGATGCTGCCAAAGTCAAAGTCCACGTTGGTAAGGACGGAGAATGTCTGAGAAGCGGTGGCGTTTGACTCCGCCTGCAGGGCAAGAATCCGCTCTTCCTTTTCACTTAAAATATGGCTCTTATAGCGTAGGAGTTTTTTGAGGTAAACGGCGTAGGGGCCAAGCTCCCGCAGATTCAGCCAGCCTTCCAGTAGGCCTGAATCGATAGCCTGGATCTCCGGCTCAAGATAGGAGGCCTCCGCCTCCGCTTGGGCGTTTTCCATCATAAAGCGGGAAAGCCTCTGGCGAGAGTTCGAATCTCCCTCGTCCTCGGATTGGCGCAGAAAGGCGTATTCATAGAGCTTTTCCGCGAGTATGCCCAAGCCTTCCATAAAGCTTAGGCAGGCAAGGAGGTCAGAAGAGGATTGCCCCAAGCTACCCTTAAAAGATGCAATCTTGCCGCGTTGCGCGCGATAGCCTTCAAAGTCGGCTTCCCAGGCAGCCTCATCCGCGTAGAGGGGCGTTAGATTCCAACAGTCTGCGCGCAGGACCTTGTCGCGGGGGGGAATTTCCTTGTGTGACATTGCTACTCCTAATGAACCGCGATACGGGCCGCGGCTAGATGAGATAAAAGGCTTCGCATAAGGCGGAAGGCACCCTCGTCCAGGCTCTCAAGATCGTCGCCGCCGGAGTGAAGCCTCAGCCAGGTTTCCGGAAGCACCTCTTCGAGCATGCGACTTCCCGTCTCGGTCCTAAATTCTCGTTTGAGGAGAATATGTTCCAGGATGGGGTTTTCCGCAAGGGCCTGGGAGTAGATATCCGCCTCCTCACGGGGAAGAAGGGTAAGGGCAACCGCGGGCAGGCCACCCATAAGGTAGCCCAAGTTATCCGAATAGGGGGTTGGCAGGGAGGCAAAATCACCGGGCATGATCCTGTGCAAAAAGGAGCTTGTCCAGGACTGGATGGGGTCAAGCCGCTCAAGGATGGGCGGGGGTTTGTTCCGCCCCGGAAGGCTGTAGGCCGAATAGGCGGATTGGGAGAGGACAGGAAGGCTCCCCCGCCCGGTGCAATCAAAGGAAAAAACCCAGGGTGGGTCAAGCTTTAAACGACGCCAGCCCTCGGCTATGGCAAAGGAGCCCTGGGCGCGGCTACCTGAGCCCGCGGCAAGTTCCTCGTTATCAGTAAAGGCAAGCATGCAGTCATGGGGCACCTGAGCTTGGGGGCCCTGGGCCTGAGGAGCTTGGGCAAGGGATGCGGCGAATTCCAAGAGTTGGAAACAGGCGGCGGAATTGTCGTTTGCCCCCGGGGAGCCTGAGTGCCGGTCATAGTGGGCGGAGAAGCACTTTACCCGATAGCTTCCCGAATAGGCGTTGGGGGGAAAGCGGAGAATAAGATTGCGCGAACCCGCCATATCAAGGACTGAGGGCTTGAGGCCTAAGGCCTCGAGTCTTGCTACGAGAAAAGCCAAGCGGTCCGCGCCGGGCGCTATAAATTCCAAGAAGCCCTCAGGGGGAAAGACGGCCATAGCCCCTCCATCCTGCCCTGAAAGACATCCAGGGTCAAGAGAAAAAAAAGGCCGCCGGAAGGGGTAACCGGCGGGCAGGGAAAGGAAGGCGGCCTTAAACTAAGGCTTAGCCGTTGATAGATATCTGACGGGGCTTTGCCTCTTCCCGCTTTTTAAGCAGGATAGTCAGGACCCCATCCTTCATTTCCGCGCTCACGGAGGAAGGGTCTGCCGTCTCAGGCAGAAGGAGGGAGCGCTCAAAGGCGCCGGCCCAAGTTTCGCGGCGATGGTAGCGGCTCTCCTTGCCCTCCTCCACCAGAGTTTTACGCTCGCCCTTAATGCTTAAGAGGCGGTCTGTCAGGTTGATCTCGACATCCTCTTTCTTAACGCCGGGAAGATCTGCCTTGACGGTATAGCCATCCGCGTCTTCCGAGAAATCTATGGCTAGGGCAAGGCCACGCGAGCTAAAGACACCGGAGTCAAAGGGACTCTGTAGGTCCTTAACCCAATTCTCAAGTTCTTTTTCCAAAACCCTCATGGGGTTGCGCACGGTGATGTAGTTCATAATCACCCTCCTCTCTAGGATGTAGTACCGGAAAATTCCGGTTTTCTGCCCACGGCTATGCCGCTAAGCATTGAGGCCAACAGGCCCACGTCATATACATAGCAAAGAGCGTGCCAACAATATTTTTCCCATTGTTATTTTTTTAATTGTTTATGTCAATTAATTTTAAAGAGTATTACCAATACTAAATCCTTTGGGTAATAGAAAGAAACCACTAAAAACTATGGGATTTTCAGATTGGTACTGGGCTAAAGGAAAACATTGATACTTTTTGAAACAGTTCATTTGGTTATTTTTGATACATAAAAACATGGGGGAGGAAGACTGCTGTGCAAAAAGAGTACGGAGAACCAAAAAAACCCTGGAAGGCGACACGCGGTTATTACCGCGCAAGCCATCCAGGTTTTTATAGGCAAACGGGTCTAGCTATTCTAGGCCCGCTTACAAAAACTTAGAGAATCACTAGCCGCCGATGCGCAGGGACTCCCACGCGTCGGAGTAAAGCTGAAGGGCGTCGCCCACGTCAACCTTGAGCTCACAGCGCAGGACGTCTTCCTTGCTATAGTTGGGCTTTACCTTCACCAAGGGCTGGGCCTTGAGGTTCAGGCAGGGCACGCGCATATTGTCGCAAATACGGGCGTTGATCTCCGGCTGATGGATGAAATTGAGGAACTTATAGGCAAGCTCTTTGTTCTTGGATTGCTTGAGAATGCCCATGGTGTCCATATACGAGATATTGCCCTCTTGGGGAATGAAGAATTCCCACTTGTCCGCGTACTCTTCGTTGAGGGCTTGATCTTCATCGAGGGCAAGCCAGACGTTCTCTGCAAAACAATGAACCACGTCCAAGCTCCCATTCACGAAGCCCTCGCCAAAGGATGAGGAATCGAAATTGGCGATGTTATCCTTCCAGGCGTCCAGGCTTTTCTTAGCTGTATCTATCTGCGCGGCGTCTAGGCTGTTTCCGGAAAGGCCGTTGTAGGATAGTGCTGCGCCAAAAACCTCGCGCACGTCGTCAAGCAGAGTCATACGGCCCTTAAGGTCCTTTCGGCTAAAGATATCCCAGCTCTTGGCGTAGGTCCCAACCTTCTCCTTGTTGACCATGATCCCAGCGGCACCGAGGAAGTAGGGCAGGACGTAATCGTTTTGGGGGTCAAAGCTCTTCTTGGCGGAGATGGCCGGATCGATGTTGGCGGCTGAGGGAAGCTTGGCCTTGTCCAGCTTCTCCAAGAGGCCCTTCTTGATCATGATGGAGGCGTAATCCGCGCCGGGGAAGACCACGTCGTAGCCGGAGCCGCCGGCGGCGATCTTTTGGTACATGGTTTCGTTGGATTCGAATTCCTCGTAGATAACCTCACACTTAAACTCTTTTTCAAAATCGTCAAGCACGTCTTCGGGAATATAGTAGGCCCAGTTGTAAATGAAGAGCTTGCCGGAGCCCCCGGCCTTCTTGGCGCAGGAACTGAAAACGCTC
>JBGSOB010000105.1:0-12465 GCA_041739325.1 Treponematales bacterium | reverse complement strand
GGGAAACCTCATCCGTCCCATCGGCGCTCTTGGGCTTCTCGCTCACGGCCGCAGGCGGGGTGCTGGAATCGTCCATGCCGAAGTCTTCGAGGGAAAGCTCTTCCTCTGCCCCCGTTTCCAGTTCTGCGGAAGCTAGGGCTTCAGGTTCATCGGCCGCCGCCTCAGGCTCTCCATCTCCAAATGCTCCGTCTTCAAAGGCTTCGGGGAAGGAGGGAAGCTCCTCTTCAAGTAAATCTGAACTCTCGACATCGGATGCCTCTGAGATTTCCACCGCGGGAATATCGCCAAGATCCACTTCCTCAGCCTCTACCAGGGGGTCAAAACCACCTGACTCTGAATCGAGGTGGCCAAATTCCCCGTCTGAGTCTGATATTGAAAAGTCGGGAATGGAGAATTCCTCATCCATCTTCGCCTGGGGGCTGAAGGGCTCGGCTTCTACCTCTATCTCCTCTACGCCTACGATCTCAAGATCAGCCTCAAGGGGATTGATGTTTTGGTTTTTCGGGGAGACGCTCGGTTCACTTAAATCGTTTACTGAAAAGGCTATATCGAGAGAATCATCCTCTGGCGGGGGGGGCTCGAGAGCTTCCTCATCGAGGGAGTCAAGGATGGTTTCCTCTTCCAGAGAAAGGAAGGGCGCCTCCTGGATATCAGGGAGGGCCGAGTCTTCCAACTGGCCAGAGCCTGCGGCGGCGGGGGTGAATTCACCCGGAAAGCTGGAGATATCACGGGGTTCGGTCTTCACCCAGACCCCATAGATCTCAAGCTCGTCGTCCTTAAGGGCGCGGTTTTCCGTTCCATTCGTTGTCTGGCCATTGGGCTTGTCGACTGCCATATCCTCTCCCGACCGATAATAGTCTCTTCTAATATCGGCAGTTTCCTCCAGCTTTTTGACCATCTTTTTTAAAGCTAAACCAAGTGCTAACCCTTGTCAATATCGACCTTTCTCTTACTCAAGTTTCTTTGCCCATTAACCGTAATTGGAGCTAGGGAAGCTATGAATAGATACACCATCTGCGCCTGGGCGGGTTTTGTCGCCTATACGATAAGCCTTTTTCTCTCAGGTCCTGCCGGTTTTTCCTCCCTAGAGAGCATGGAGGGCGAAAAAACCCGGCTTGAGGCCAATCTACGGGAGCTTGAAGCCCTCAACACATCCTTGGCCCAGCGGGTAGAGGCCCTGCGCTCAGACCCGGAGGCCATCCAAATAGAGGCGCGGCGCTACGGCTACCTGGCTGAGGGCGAGCGTCTTGTTCAGATAAGCTCCCGGGATGGCTCTCGTAAGCCTCAGCTTGCCGGTCGCTTTCTCCGCTTCCGCCCTCCTGCCGGCCAGGGCGGCTTTATTCCCTTGGCGGCCGCCTTTATGGCCTCGGCCATCGTCTTCCTCTTAAGCCTTACCCTCAGGCGGGAGAAGGGAGAGGGCGGATCGGCCTAAAGAGAAATGGCTCAAAACGAATAGATAACTTGTCCCTGCAAACAATTGGCGCTATACTCAAAGACACCATGAGGAAAGCCCCCCTATTGGCCCTTGCCTGCATTCTCCTTTCAGTCAACGCGGCCATTGCCCAGGAAAACGAGGCTCCAAAGCCTCCCGCCCTCCCGGCCTACGGCCCCCTTATGCTCACGGAGCTCCTCTTGCCGGGTTCCGCCCATATCGCCTTAGGAAATAAGCGCCAGGGAATTCTTACACTCTGCTTGAGCCTCCCCCTCATCGGTATCGGGCAGGGTCTCATCTGGTCTGCCTACCTCTCCCCAGGGGAGGATATCGATATCGCCCGCCTCATGAACGGCTATGCCTTCCTCCCAGACTCCGCTTATGCAGAAAGCCTGTGGATGATCAGCCTCGGGCGCGCCCTCGACGCCGCTGGCCGGGCGGTGGCCGCCTATTCCGCCTATAGCGCTGCCGAGCTCTACCGCCGGCGCTTGGGCGCCGACCAAGGCTCCGCCCTCTCTTCGAAGGCGGGGGCAGACCCTGTCTTCAGCCTGGGAGAGGCTCTTTCCGCCCCCTTCATGCCAAAGAACATTCTTAATCCCTGGGTTTTAAGCCCCATCCTTGCCTATGGGACTGCGGATGTCATCGGGGGTTCTTTTGAAAGGACTCTGGAGTTTTTTGACGCAGAGGAACAGCCCTTCTGGGGCAAGAGCTATAGCCCCGTCACGGCACTAGCCTTTAAACTTATAACGAGCCTTATCGGTTCCTATTTCAACGCCCTTGCCCAGGAGATCTACTTCCGCGGGTATCTGCGAGTCCAAGACGGAGCCCTTGTCTCAAGCTTCCTCTCAGGCGGATCTTCCCTCCTGTCTTCCGTCGTGCCGGGCAATTCAGGGGGCGCGATCATCCTCAGCAGTTTATATAACTCAGGCTACGCCTGGTACGCCTCGGAAATCGCCGCCGGGGGCCGCGGCGGCCTAGGACGGGCTATCGCCCTTCGTTACTGGCTCGAGCTGTCCACTTCCCTTTCTTCCTACATAGCCGACCCCGAGACAGAAAGCGGGCTTTCCTTCAGTTTAATCTTTCGCTACTAAGCGCGCTTTTCCTGCCACAGGCTCTTAGTTCTTCGTCCACAGCGCCTCGCGGGTGTAGCCGTTGTTCACGACAAGTTCGCCGCCGGGGCTGCGCTGAACGGCTACCGATTCCTTTATCCCCTTAAGGGTTTTGCGGTCAGTGGATATCTGGAAGACCCAGCGCATCGGCCGCGCCTTGCGCGATATTTCCTTAGCCACTTCCTTGGAATAGGAGGGGGAGGAGTAAAAACCGGCTACGTTGGGCTGGTCCTGTTCTATGAGGAAGCGGCCATCGACAATACTTGCCTTGACCTTCATGCTAATGCCCGAGCTCAAGGTTGCCGAGCCCTTGCCGTCCTTGAAAAGCCGTACCCGATGTAAGCCCTTGTCCCCTGTCCAGGTTCCTACGAGGAGGGTTAAGCTTAAGGGGCTTTCGGCCTGCGGCACTTGCGCCAAGCCGGGGGAGGGCAGGGGACCGCTCGCCGTCGGATCGGCCTTGCCATCCTGAGCGTAGGAAGCGAGTATCGGTTCTTCCCTATTGAAGATGCGCCGGGTAAGGCTACGGGCGTTCAGGACGATATCGTTTACGCTCGTGAAGTTTCCGCTTACCGTTCGCTTTTCCCCGCTGCGAACCTTTGTATTGTCTAGGCTAAAAACGAAGACGCTGCCGATCTTGCCTATCTTGCCGGATAATACGTAATCCGGGACAAGTATGGCGGAATTCTTCATCCCGCTGGCAGAAAGCTGGGCCGCGGCCTCAAGCTCGCTCAAGGCAAGCTCCGTTCCCCGAGAATCCACCACGCGGAAAGACTCCATCTCCACGACGTAGGATGCTATCATGCGTTCAAGGGTATCCAGCTCGTTTGCCGAGATTTCCTCTCCCTCGATATCCCCCACCTTGACCACCAAGGGGGAGGGGGCCTGGGCCCAAGCGTTTCCTGCCATGAGGGCTATGAGTATCAAAAAAGAGGCACAACGCCACACGCGCGCGAATTGAGTGTTCATCCAGTTCTCCCTAATGTGAAGTATAGCCCCTAGAATCGCAGGAATCAACCGTATGAGGCTTTCTGTTTCACGCTTAGTTCGTCGCATCTCCCCGTGGCCCACCCCGTTTGAGGATAAGGCTAAAGCGGGGGAGTTCAATAGGGCTCACAAGGCGGCAGGGGCTCTGGTTTACGGACCGCCCAAGGGGGAGGCCCTCCATATCAATGAGCCGGAAGTCGGAGAAATCCTCATAGATAGCCCCAGGAGTCATGAGGCGCAGGGAAGAGCCTGAGGCAAAGGAGTTTTTAACCTCTAAGAGGTAGGATCCATCCTCAAGCCTTGTTTTTACAAGGGCAAGGAGTGTTGTCTCCCCGCGGTAATTGCCACCGTCCGGGGGAACCTCCTCCCCGGGGCCAAAGAAAAAGCCGCTTGAGTAGGGGCGGTGGCTCACCTGTTCAAGTTCTCCTGCAAAGAGCCCCGCTGAGCCCTGAGGGCCTGCGTCCAGGGCTTCGCGGTAGGCGGCGCAGACGGCGGCCACGTAGTAGCTGGACTTCATCCGCCCCTCTATCTTGATGGCGTCTACCCCGGCATCCCGCAGTTTTTGGATATGGGAGACCATGCACAAGTCTTTAGAAGAGAGGATGAGGGAAAAGCCTTCTCCTTCCATGATGCCTAAGGGGCTGCCTTGTCGTTTTTCCTCCTCCAGCAGGCGGTACTTCCAGCGGCAGGAGTGGGCGCAGGCGCCGGAATTGGCTGAGCGCTGTCCCTGCTCCTCCTCCGTCATGGCGGCTGAGAGGAGGCAACGCCCCGAATAGGCCAGGCACATGGCCCCATGGGCAAACACCTCAATTTCTAAGGAGGGCAGGCCATTTTTTATGGCCTCTATCTCCTTGAGCGAGAGTTCACGGGAGGGGATGATGCGGGAAAATCCCTGGTCTGCCCAAAAACGGGCCGCCTCTAGGTTTGAGCAGGCGGCCTGGGTGGAGAGGTGGAGCTCTGTCTTGGGAAAGTTGCGCCGCAGAAAGGGCAGGACCCCGGGGTCTGAGACGATAAAGGCTGAAAAGGGGTAGGCGCCAAGGTCTTCAAGGGCCGCTTCAAGCCGCCCCAGGTCAGCCTGGCGGAAGATGATGTTGAGGGCGCAGTAGAGCTTCTTCCCGGCGCAAAGGGCGGCGGCGGCCTGGGCCTCTTCCCTACTGAAGTTGTCTGCACGGGCGCGCAAGGAGAGGCCGTCTAAGCCAATGTAAACGGAATCCGCCCCGTAAATGAAGGCCGCTTCCAGTTTTTCCAGGTTGCCGGCCGGGGCTACGAGTTCCATCAGTCGAGGATGGAGGGGGCGGAGGAGGTGCTGGGGCTGCCAAAGAGGCTTTCATCCAGCTTCAGCCCGCCGTTCTGGCCTCCTTGGAAGAGGCGGCTTTGATCGATGAGACTAGCCGTGTCGCTGATGGTATCCAAACCCTTCTGATCCCGCTCGGAGGAAAAGGCGTGGAGACTGCAAAGTTCCCGCGGTTGGGTCCCTTCCAGGAATGTCAGCCTGATCGTGCCGTCGCTGCAAGACTCCGTGGGCAGTTGGCCGGACTTGGCGCAAACCTGCACGTCCACCAAGCCTGTTTGCGGCCGGGCAAAGCCACGCTCCGGCATACCGCGGTGGACGTCGTACATGTAGGAGCCCCAGGCCTTGCCGGCAATGACGGCGCCGGACTGGGTAGTGCCCAGGGAATTGCCGGGGAGGTCAAAGCCGAACCAGATAGCCGTCGTCATATAGGGGGTGTAACCCACCGTCCAGGCGTCGGCCCAGTTTTGCGTCGTGCCTGTTTTGCCAGCAGCCGGGATGGTGTATTTTTTTCCGTCCGGGTTTTTATAGCTAAAGCGGGTGCCCTGGTTTGTTTCCCACTCCAAGGTTCCCGAGCGCAGAACCCCTTGGAGGAGCTCTGTCATGATATAGGCGTTCTGGGGGCTTACCACTTGGATTCCCTGGCCCTTGCGCTTTTGCTCGTTGCGCAGTTCCTTTTCCACGTCAAGGATGATGCCGCCGTTCCTATCTTCCACTGAGCGGATTGATATGGGCGTGACTTCCTTGCCTCCGTTGGCAAAGCTGGAAAAGGCCTTGGCCATCTGCATCGGGTTCGTTTCTATAACGCCCAGGCCCAAGGGGTATACCCGTGGGAAAGTGGCTGCTATCTGCCTGGGTTCGCGGATGCCTAAGAGTGCGGCCGCGCGGTTGATGGCCGCGTCAAAGCCGATGCCGTCAAGGATCTTGAGAGATGGCACGTTCATGGATTTTGCCAGCGCGTACCAGAGGAGGACCGGGCCCTTCCACTCGCCCTTGTAGTTGAGGGGAATGTAGGGGGTGCCGTCAGGGTTGGTGAAGTTGACCGGAGCGTCGTAGATGAGGGAGCCCATGGTGAACTGGCGGCTGTCGATGGCCGCCGAGTAGTAGAGTGGCTTGAAACAGGAACCCGGCTGGAGGGTGGACTGCACGGCGCGGATGGTCGTGTTCGAGCTTGAAAAACCTGAGCCGCCCACCAGGGAGAGGACGTAGCCGGTATCGTTGTCAATGCTAATCAGGGCGCCCTCGACCGTTGTTTTTTGGGCGTTAACCTTGGAGTTTTCGTAGCTTCGTTTGCTTAAGTCTTTGAGGCCCGGCAGGCCGAAGAGGAGGGCGGAGGCGTCAACCACCTGGTTGATCTGGTTCTGATAGCGGCTGTTGATCTGGGCCTTTGCGCGGGCCTCCGCCGAACGCAGGTCTTCTAAGTCGAAGAGGAGGGTGAGGGCATTGATCATGGGCACCACCGTCGCCTCCGCCTCGCGGTTGCGCACACCGGAGCTTGCCTTGTACTCGCGGTTGGCGTCCTCGATGCCGCGGGCCATATAGGAATCCGCCGCGGCCTGGTGGTCTAGGTTGAGGGTGGTGTTGATGGTAAGCCCGTCTTTATAGTAGTCGATGGAGCCGTAGAGGAGGTCGTCCAGTTGGCGGCGCACGTACTCTGAGAAATAGCGCGCCTTATCCTCCCGGCTCATGAAGGCCGGCACCGGCGCGCGGGTGTAGTCAAAGTTCTCCCAGTACTCGGCGTAGGACTCAAGCGCCTCGCGCTTATCGCAATAGCCTGCTTTTACCATCGTCTCGAGGACCTCGCGGCTGCGCTTTTGCGCGTTAGCCGGGCTCTTGAAGGGATTGTAACGGCCCTTGACCGAGGAGAGCTGGAGAAAGAGGATGGCTGCCTCAGCCGGGCTGATCTCGCGCGCCGAGCGGCCAAAGAAGTACTTGGCGGCTGACTCCACGCCATAGTAGCCGTCCCCGAAGTACATCTTGTTCATGTAGAGCTCGAGGATCTCGTTCTTGGTAAAGCGGCGCTCGAACTGGAAGGCCCACCACAGCTCAACGAGTTTGCGGCGCAGGGTGTTGTCGTCGCGGTCCGCCTTGAGGGTGCCGGCAAGCTGTTGGGTTATGGTGGAGCCGCCGCCTAGATTGCGGCGCAAGAGCACCCCGATAAGGGCGCGGGTAAAGCCGCGCAGGGAAAAGCCCCTGTGCTTAAAGAAGTCTTGGTCCTCGCGGGCAATGAGGGCGTAGACCACGTGGCGCGGCAACTCCTCGATGGCTATCATCTCTCGCTTTTCATCCGAGGAGAATTCGGTAATCAAGCGCCCCTTGATATCCAAGAGCTTGGTGGGCAGGGCCGGCGTGAAGTCGGAAAAATTCTCCCGGTTTACCTCGTTGCTCGTCTGGGCCAGGATGATCCCCCCTGATACCCCTATGACTAGGGCGCAGAAAAGGGCGAGGACGAGGGTGATACGGGCAAGGACTTGGACTGAAATTTTAAGGCGTACCGGCATGGGGGAACATGGTAGAGAAAGGCGGGGGCTTCGTCAAGGCAAGCTCTGGCTAGCCTCGCCTCATTCCTCTGCGGCCATCCTTCCCGAAGCGCCCTCCCGAAGCGCCCCGCAAGGGCAAAAAAGGGCATAAAAAAAGGCCGGTTTTGCAACCGGCCCGCCCTGTGTGGGTGTCGGCCAAGCCAGGGTGAACTGGGAGGGGAACCCTAGCTTGTTCCGACATTCTATGTTTCGGCCGCTTTTTGCCATAATAAAGGGCTTTTGCAAAAAAAACGCGCGATTTTCCACCAGCTCCCGCGTAGGGCCGCGTTTTAGACGCTTGCTTGCGCTTTCTTGACTCTTTTCCCCTAAATCGCTACTATCCTCTGGAAATATCGTTTTTTATTTTTAGGGGGATCATAAATGAAGGTTGCCATCAATGGCTTCGGCCGCATCGGCCGTCTCGTGTTTCAGGCTCTTGTCGAGCAAAACCTGCTCGGTAAGGACAAGGTCGACGTCGTAGCCGTCGTGGATATCTCCACCGACGCCGATTATTTCGCCTACCAGCTTAAGTATGACACCGTCCATGGCCGCATGAAGGCCGACATCTCCGCCAAGAAGTCAGACCCCTCCTTGGCCGAGAACGACATCATGGTCGTCAATGGCCACGAGATCAAGTGCGTTATGGCCGTCAAGGAACTCAAGGATCTTCCCTGGGCAAAGATGGGCGTAGAGTACGTCATCGAGTCCACCGGCCTCTTCTGCAACGAGAAGGCCAAGGGCCATATCGATGCCGGCGCCAAGAAGGTCATCATTTCCGCCCCGGCAAAGTCCGGCGACGATGCCGTCAAGATCAAGACCTTCGTCATTGGCGTTAACGAGAAAGAGTACGACGCTTCCAAGAACGACATCGTCTCCAACGCCTCCTGCACCACCAACTGCCTGGCTCCCGTGGTCAAGGTTCTCTTGGACTCCGTCGGTATCGAGACCGGCCTCATGACCACCATCCACTCCTACACCGCCACCCAGAAGACCGTAGACGGTCCCTCCAAGAAGGACTGGCGCGGTGGCCGCGCCGCCGCCCAGAACATCATCCCCTCCACAACCGGCGCCGCCAAGGCCGTCGGCGAGGTTCTCCCCGCCACCAAGGGCAAGCTCACCGGCATGTCCTTCCGCGTCCCCACCCCGGACGTTTCCGTCGTAGACTTAGTCTTCCGCACCGAGAAGGATACCTCCATCGAGGAGATCAACGGCCTGCTCAAGAAGGCTTCCGAGTCCAACCTCAAGGGCATCCTCGGCTTTGCCAATGAGGAGATCGTTTCCTCAGACTTCATCCACGACAACCGCTCCTCCATCTACGACTCCCTGGCCACCTTGCAGAACAACCTCCCCGGCGAGAAGCGCTTCTTCAAGGTCGTTTCCTGGTACGACAATGAGTGGGGCTATTCCAACCGCGTGGTAGACCTCCTCTGCCACATGTCCGGCCTCAAGAAGTAATTTCCCCGCGCGCGCGGGCCAAGCGCGATACGCTTGTGCGCAGCATGCGCGCGCCTAAGGCTCCCCTTCGGGGGGGCTTTTTTTCTATTCGCCGGCCCTGCGCCGGCCTAGCCGCCCCTTCGGGGCCCAAGGAGAAAGCAGATGATCAAGACAATCAAAGACATAGCGCTTAAAGGCAAGCGCATTATCATGCGCGTGGATTTCAACGTTCCCATGAAGGACGGGGTAGTGCAGGACGATACCCGCATCACAGCCGCCATTCCCTCCATCAAGTACATCCTCGAGCAGGGCGCGAAGAGCCTCGTCCTCATGTCCCACTTGGGCGACCCCAAGAAGGACATGAAGAAAGCCAAGGAAAAGGCAGAGAAAGACGGCAAGGCATTCGACGAGGCAAAGTACATTGCCGGCAAGCACCGCATGAAACCCGTCGCGGACTACCTTGCCTCCAAGCTGGGCAAACCCGTGATCTTTGCCGGTGAGGATTCCTGCTTCGGCAAGAAGGCCCTCATCGAGGGCCAGGCTGATGGCGCCATCGTCATGCTGGAGAATACCCGCTTCCACAAGGAAGAGACGAGCGATGATTCCGCAGAGCGCGACAAGCTGGCCAAGGAGCTTGCATCCTATGGCGAGATCTTCGTGAACGACGCCTTCGGCACCGCCCATCGCGACCAGGCTTCCACCGCCTCCATCGCCAAATTCCTCCCCGTATCCGTCGGCGGCCTCCTCATGGAGAAGGAAGTTGCCTACTTAGAGCCGGTGGTTACCGCCCCGGTAAAGCCCCTGGTGGCCATCATCGGCGGCGCCAAGGTCTCCTCAAAAATCGCCGTGCTTGAGAGCCTCCTCAAAAACGCCTCCGCCCTCGTAGTCGGCGGCGGCATGGCTTACACCTTCTTAAAGGCCCAGGGCCATACCATCGGTAAGTCCCTGGTGGAGGACGACCAGCTGGATACCGCAAAATCCATCCTCGCCGCCGCCACCAAGGCCGGGGCCAAAATCGTCCTCCCCGTGGACCACCTCTGCTCCGAGAAGTTCGATCCCGCCGCGGTAGCCATCGCGGTAGACGGTATCGACATCCCCGTAAACCTCATGGGCATGGACGTAGGCCCCAAGACCGTGGCCCTTTACAAAGAGATCCTCTCCACCGCTAAAACCATCGTGTGGAACGGCCCGGTGGGCGTCTTCGAATTCGATGCCTTTGCCGCCGGCACCGGCGCCGTGGCAAAGCTCGTGGCCGAAGCCACCGCCCGCGGCGCTATCACCGTCGTCGGCGGAGGAGACTCCGTAGCCGCCGTCAACAAGTTCGGCCTGGCGGACAAAATGTCCCACGTCTCCACCGGCGGCGGTGCATCGCTTGAGCTCCTGGAAGGCAAGAAGCTGCCGGGGATTGAAGTCTGTCGCGCAAAGTAAGGGGTCAGACCCCACCCTCACGCAAGCGGCTGCTCTCCGGAAGGGGGGCGGCTTTTTTTATCATCTAAATGACTCTGTTCTTGCCCCTAATGCAAGACTTTCGGCTATGGTTCTGCGCTTTTATCTTGCCAGGCCCTGCCGTCCTGGGCATACTATGGCTATGAAAACAGTTCGCGGCCGTCTTGTCTTTGCTCTTTTTACCATTTCCTTTGTCACCGCAGTGGCAAACACAGTCTATAACTCCGTTTTTTATACCAGGGATTGGGAAGTCACGCGGAACGCCCTCGGCATGGCGGCGGGAACGAGCCTCTTCATCATCCTGGCCATCTGCCTCATTCTTTTTCTCTTTCTAGGCCGCCTGGCAAGGGCGCTTGGGCGTATTGAAGCCGGCCAAGCCCTCTCTCTAGAGGATCGGCTCGCGGCTCGGCGTAGTATTTCACGCATTCCCGCCTTTCTCATTGGCGCTAATCTCTTAGGCTACTTCATCGGCCCGGTCTTTGGCCTCTATGCCCTTACTCGCTCAGGGGCTATCCATAACAGCCTAGCGGGTAACGTCTTTCAGATCCTTGTCTACCTTGCCTTTGGCCTTATCTCCACTATCCAAGTCCTTGTGACCTTCGACTCCATTCTGGCTAAGCCCATTAATCTTCTCCAGATCCATGAGCGCTCTGGCCTCAAGTCTGAGTTGAGCGTGGGGGGCAAGATCGTTCTTGTGGCCTTCTGCGGCGCCTTTTTGGCTTTTTCCTGTCTCGGTCTCACCTGTATCAGCGCAGGAGAGAACATAGAACTTCGAAGCGCTCCTCTTTCGATATCCACTCTCATCAGGGACGTCGCTATCATCGGTGCATTTGCCTTTGCGTGGACTATCTACCTTGCCCTTTCCCTTGCCGGAGCCCTGCGCCAGCAAGCCGCCCACTTATCCCGGCGGATGGCGGATTTGGCTTCGGGAGGGGGCGATCTGCGCGCTAAGGTGGCTATTCTGCACAATGACGAATTCGGCGTCATCGCCGAGGGCGTCAATAGTCTCATGATCACCTTGGCGGGTATCGTCGAGCGGATCCAGGGCTCAGCCGCGGTTGTGGGGGAGTCCAGCCTCAGGCTCGCGGAAAGCGCGGCCCGGGCTACCGGCTCGGTGTCCGCCCTCGAAGGCTCGGTGGATAAGGTGGGCCGCGCAACCGGCCGCCAAGCCGAGCTTGTCCGGGAGACGGACGAGGGCATCGGTTCGCTTTCGGCATCCATCGCTGAGGTGGGAGCCCAGGTAGGCATCCAGGCGGGCCTTGTTGAGGAATCCTCCGCCTCCATAACGCAGATGGCGGCAAGCATCCAATCCGTATCCCGGCTCACCGAGCAGGCAAACGCCCTGGCCTCACGGCTGAGAAGCGTATCGGCCGAGGGGCAGGGGGCCATCAGCGACACGGCGGAAAGCATATCCGGGATAGCCCAGGCGGCCCGCTCCGTCTCGGCCATCCTCAGCGGCATTCAAAAGATAGCCAGTCAAACCAACCTCCTTGCCATGAACGCCGCCATAGAGGCTGCCCACGCCGGGGCGGCCGGCCGGGGTTTCGCGGTAGTGGCGGATGAGGTTCGCTCCCTTGCCGAGTCTAGCTCCCGCAGCGCGAAGGAAATCGTCAAGCTCATCAAAGACATGGATAGGCGTATCGCCGAGGGCGTCATCTTGGGTCAGCAGGCCAGCACGGCATTCGGCAATATTAGCACGGGCGTGGAGGAAACGGCTGAGCTGGTAAGGACCATCTCCGGGGCTATGGGGGAACAGAAAATCGGGGCAGAGGGCATCCTTAGCTCAATTCAAGACCTTGTCGATGCCACGCTACGCATCAAGGGCCTTACCCAGGTCCAGCAGGGCCAGTCTGAGCGCATGAAGTCGGTCATGGCGGGTATCGTTGATGCCTCGGTCTTGATTGACGAAGCGGTTCGCGAAGAGAGTGAGAGCAATAAGACCATCGCGCGCGTCGTCACCGTTGTCGGCCAGGAAATCGAGCGCAGCAAAGGGACTGTAAGCGACCTTGAGGACCTAGTCGCTCAGTTTCGGATCTGATCTGAGCGCCCAGTTGCTCAAGATCTGCCCTTTGGTACCTTGACGTTGGCGGATTTTAGCCGCCTTGACCCCATCCATGCGCTCATGGCCCTCCACGATGGGAAAATCCTTTCCTGAGCCTTCCAATCGCGTCTAGGTAAGGAATCTCTCAAAATAACCTAAGGCTTTACCGCGTTTCACCAGCCCTCATATGAAAATTTGTTTTATATGAA
>JBGSOB010000090.1:0-12656 GCA_041739325.1 Treponematales bacterium | reverse complement strand
TCTTTCCCGTTGACGATGATATGAACCTCCCCCGCGACGGTGGTGGCGCTTTCATACATATCGATAATCTCTATCGTGAGGCTCTCCGCCGCGGCGAAATTCTTTGCCGTCTCCGCAAGGGCTTTTTCCTTGCTGAATACCGAGAGATTCCAATCCTTAAGATGGACGTCGGGGGCAAAAAAGCCATCAATAGTCGCTAGATCTTTATTCTCATAAGCTTATCTTTTATCTCAATCGGCGAAAAATAAGAAGCCATTACAAATTCTTCAGGAGTATCAACAAGTCCTTTACCTTCTACTTTACCAAATGCGATTTTATCTTTAGCCGGAAGTAAATTATAGGCCTTGCGCCGTGCCAGGTCCGTCACTTCCACCGTCTCGCCTATGTCATCGGGCTTTCCGCCGTCCGGCGGCTTCGTCATAATAGTCGAAGATCAGTTCATGAATGAGGCGCCCCAGATCGGTGTGAAGGCTTCGGGTATAGCGGAGAAAGGCCCTGAGCATCCGGGGAATCGTCCATACAAACTGCCGGTGCGGCAAGCGTAGCAGAAGGTCTTCTGCCAGGTACTCACCCATGAGGAGAGTCCGCTTCTGAGCGCAGGAGGGGCAGAGGAAAAACGACTTACACGGGAAGGGCCTGAAGAAGTCGTAGCCGCAGTCACCGCATCTGATCCGGGCGATGCCCAGCTCCCAGTCTCCGCAACCGAGGGACGACGAATCTGGCCGATAGGGTTTTACTGACCCGGCAATAAAAGAACGGAAAGTGACGGCACCTGGTTTTCTTACAAAAACCAGGTGTGGCGAATGAGACAACCTAAATCATTCACTTGCCGGGTCAGTAGATGAAAAAGGTGATTCGTATGGTGCAGATCGTGGAAAAATACACGTGTTTGAAGAGGTGGGCTTCTTCCTTGCGGGGGCAGCCGTCGATTCAGATCCCCCGCGTCACAAATCCCAGGAACCCCCTCTTTGCCTCTCCGCCGAGCGGACGAAGCTCTCAGCGTCCTCACGAACGCACTGCGCGATGTAGGTGAGGAAGTCGGGATTCCGTATCGTGGATACCAGTCGATCAGGCAGGAAGCGTTCGAGCTCTTTTACGAAGGTAGTCCGGAACGCATCCGTCACAGCCTCATCAGCTCGCGCGGCCGCGTGCTTTGAGAAGTCATTCAGTTCGCAGCCATGCTCGGCGAGCTTGGCACTGAGAGCGAGGGGCGCCGCGTTCACTGGGTTTTGGCGGAGCCAGGCTATGTCCCAGAGATCGCGCGGGAGGAGGCGCTTCCGGAGGGCGACCGCCAAGATCTTGTCGGTATAGGACTCGCGCAGGGATTGCGACCGGATAATAAGTCCGGTGGTTCCCAGATCTACCGCGTAGTGGTTTGCCAGAGTGCGCGGTGACTGGTCGTGACAAGCCAGGCTGCATACATCGAGGTGGATCTTTTGCTGGCGCTCGCTCTTCATATCCGGCCTGGTGACAATGAGGATGGACCAGGTCCGGGTATTGCCCTCAACCTGGGTGGGGGGAGACACCCGCGCTTCGAGACCATAGCGCTGCGAGATTGCCTTGGAGAGGCAGCCGGCCATGGTGCCGAGCATTCCCTCATCAAAGCCCGGACCGGCTTTGAAATCGAGATCCTCGCTGAAGCGGCTTGAATTGTGGCAAAGGCGGAGATTTGTCCCGCCGAAGAAGACAAGCTTGGACAGGAAGCCCCCCTCGTTGAGTGCGCGGAGGATGTCGTGGTGCAGGATCTCCTTCTCGATGACCGGCAGCATCCTGCGACTGTCATCGGTGGTCGAGCCCATGGCGCGTGCGACGTGTTCATCAAAGAGCGTGGTCATCTGGGGGCCTCCCCCTCCACCAGGTGGAGATTCCGCCGTGCCGCGTGGAGGTCTTCAAGGGCAACCTCGACGCTGGCTCGGAGCATTCGACAGTCCGCGTCATAGGACAAACGCGGTGACAACAAGACGATATTGCGCTTGGTATGGGTGAATTCGATACTGCCGAAGGGCCCGCAGGCGATGTGCGCCGAAGAGCCGGAGGACATCAGGGTGATCCTGCCGAGGGGGATCTGGGATATGTACCCGGCTTCGGAAAGCGCCGTCTCCTGGCTGATATAGTTGAAGAAGCCAGCGCGAAGCTTGGCTGCGATATGGAAGAGCTCCCGGCCGTTTCTCGGGGTATCCGCAAGGAGGTAGATGCCTCGGCAGGGCCTGAGGAGGATGCCCGCTTTGATAGCTCGGGAAGCCACCATGGTGACGCTGTCCCTGTCGTGGCCGGGCAGTATGTTCGCCAGATCGGCTAGGGAAAAGATGTACTGGACGGGCGTGGCTAGGGAGCGAAGGGCCCGTTCAAGGTTCCGGATGGGCTGCACAGACCAAAGATACTGCTTGGCTAGCCATGAGTCAATGGAAACTATTGTTATTCGAGAGTTTTGATTTACTTAATGACAGGAAAAGTTATCTACCAAGGCTCCGCCGCCACTCTTCCCCGTTGCGGCACATGCCCCCGATTGTGGCGCTTATATCGCTTTATTCCATTTTTCGCGGCGGCGGTGCATTCCCCATGGTTACATATTCAGCCCTACGGATACCCTTCCCTCCGCCTTCTGAGGCCATGCTCACGCATCACGCCTCTTGCGGAAACGGCGCTGCGCTTCAAATTAGAGGCCTTGACGGGAAGGAGGGGGCGCGGGGGCGGGAAACCGGAGCTTCCTCCCCCCGCTTCTTTTCACTCTAGCCTGCGATAACTTCCTTCATGGCGGTCATGCACGTGAGCAACCGGGGCGACGCTGCCCGGCGCGCGGAGCATACTCCCTGTATGCAGGCACGCCGGGCGAGAAGAGACGCCGTTCACGTTTCCCAGCCCGCAGGCGACCGAAAAAAGGTCAGAGACAAGAAGCGCCAAGACTTGACCCCGGAGCGTGCTTTTGCACGTGAGGTCGCATTTCGAGAAGCAACGCCGTATCCAGCTTTTTATCCTAGCCTCAAGGCCAGTAGAGGCGACGGTATTCGGGCTGGAGACAAGGAACGACGAAGCCCGGCGCGCGGAGCATACTCCCTGTATGTGAGCACGCCGGGCGAGGAGAAACGCAGTATCCAGCCCGAAGACCTAGCCGATCACTTCTTTCATGGCGGTCATATATGACCGCAGCTTCTTCCCCACGATCTCCACCGGGTGGTTGCGGATTTCCTCGTTCACTTCAACAAGCTTTTTGTTGGACACACTTGCATCCTTGAGGGTCAGACCCTTGCCGATGACGTCCGTGTCTATCTTGGCCATGAAGCCTGAGAGGAGGGGGCGGCAGGCGTTGTCAAAGAGGTAGCAGCCGTACTCGGCGGTGTCGGAGATAACCTTGTTCATCTCGTAGAGGGAGCGCGGCTATAGGCACCAGCCAAGGCGCTCATTACTTTGCGGGCATTGGTCCTGGCGAAGAAAAACAAGCCTGCGCTTGGTCCTCCTTTTTGGGTAGAAACCTAGGGCAGAACGTGCGGAAACGCTTAGGCTTGTTTTTCTTCGCCACCCATGCCTACAAATATTCTGCCGCATTGGCTGACGCACATAGACGCCTTGGCTTCCATGGCGGCTGGGTAGTCGCGGCTCTCTTCCTTCAGCTATCTCGTGGGCTTAGGTTATTCCTTCTGCATTTTTCAAGCTAAAAGACACCGCGACGCGGAAGCGCTATCGGAGCGTGTTTTCGTACTTGAGAATTCAACGCGTAGAAACACCATGTCAAGCTTTTAACCCTAGCCGACAACTATTTTTAATGAGGTAATCGAAGCAGAGGTTTCAACCAGCCTGAAGTAAATGAAAATTTTGGCATAGCCTTGTTCGCGCAATCTGAACATACTATACTCCAAGAAAAGCTTACATAATCATGGAGGTGTAGTGTGCAAATTTTCCTAACCCCAAGAATATCCTTTCCCATCTATATTTTTTTTTGCACGGTACTGTGTATATCGTGCAAGCAAAGTCCAGTCAGGGAAAATCAGGGTCCGATCCTCCGTCTTGCCACCGCCGAGGAAGCGGCTATGGTTGCTCGTCTCCCCGAGGATAGCCCCTACCGGCGGAAACTCATCTTTGCGTGTGGACTATCTCGAAGCTTGTATCGCCCAACGATTCAAAGACGAAAAGACGGTAGCCTCTATGCCAGCGGCGAGAAAGATTTTCCTTCTGAATACGCCGGTTTTAGTCCGGACGCGCTCGGCGATGAAGGCGCGAATTCCGGGCTTGATAGACCGAGCCACTACCAGCAGTGGCTACTAGCAGGAGAGCCAGGACAGGATTATCCGAGCCCGGACGGAGGATGGATCATCCGGGCCGGCGAGGCTGGACTCGCTTGGTTACAGAACTCCGCTGGATCAACCGTTCCCCTCCTCTTGGACTTCACGACGGGCGAAGGCGTGAATATGCATCGGCTTTCCGCCCTATGGTCCACCAATAGTCAATGGGCCGTCGTCGTAGCCGTACCATTAAATGGGGATAGGGATTCGGGAATCGTGGCGATTGTCAATGTGCAGAAAGCGGAGGCAGCCTTCCTGCGCATTCATTTCTTTCCACTCGCTATCTCCCTTTCCCCTTCAGGCTGCCTAGTTATCGACTATGGCGGGGTAAGAGTAGACCCCCACGAAGGGGCATACACCGAGCGAGCCATCGTGGATTCGCTTGGTCACCCCCTGCGCCTACCGATAAAACAGGGCATTCCAGTCTGGTTGAACGAAGGGCAAATCCTCGGTCTCAGAAATATGACATATAGCCATGAAAAACATCAAGAACGCATGATATTTCGCATATTCGACACTGGAACGGGGGTAGAGCTTCCGATATCCGCCACCGTTGCTTCCAGCATGGAACGAAAAAGTGATTTATCAACTGAAGTCCCGATGGGCAAAACCACCGCGGGCGCTGGAGAACGGCCAAATGCGGTCAGAACCATTACCATTGAAGAAATTAAGGCTACCCTCGAGAAGCCTGAATTACCTCCTGTGCTCAGTAAGATTATTTCAAAAGAAATTAGAACCCTTGAAGAAGGCGGTGGGCGGGGGGGATTGGTTCTAGAGGGCAATCGACTAAGCCCCATCGCGAGCAGCCGCGCTCCTGGCGGAATCGTCATGGCATTCGAGGTTGAAAATGGCCGGGAGCTTCTCCTTGCACGGTTTGGATCCAGAGGGAAGCTGGAGGAAAGCGCACTTGTGGAATGCGAGACTTTTTGGGAGTCCTATTATGGCCAGCGTATGGCATTTGGAAATGGGGCGGTCTACTTTCTTTCATCCAATCATCAAGGACTGCGTCTCAGCAGAATCCCTCTCGAGAACCAGAACGGCAATGGATGGACCATTGCGCTTGATAGACAGGAAGGCCAAAGGGATACCTTGCATCAGCTTTACCCGCTGGATGATGGAGGCTGCTACCTCATTAAGATTATATATCAAGGCCGGATGCTTCAAGCCAGCCGTTTTAGCGCGGATGGAAGCCTTGCCTGGGCGCGCAGCCTTGAATGGCCATACGACCTACGAGGAGGCTGGTCCCTTCATACCTGCTTAGTCGATCAAGATCTGGGGATACTAGCCCAGATTAGCGAGCCTGATATGGAGAATGCTGGAAGTTTTCAAGACCGTCGAAAGTCAAACATAGTCCTATTCACCCTTAAAGCGGATGGTTCCGACCTGAAGGGGATTCGTCTTGAAAAGCTGGGAGCGGTGTTAGAGGGTTCCGGAATTTTCAGTACAGAGAATACTTTTTGCAACTCACAATACATACTAGACTATGACGGCAGTGACTGGGGAATAAGAGCTCTACCTACAAAAGAACTCATTAGGGGCGAACGGCCTTTAGCTTTCATCGGTGGAGACATTCTTCCTGGTGTTAACGGGGGATATTTTTTCTGCTACGATTCCTACACCTCATCGGACCCCTTCAGGGCTTTATTCGCTTGGAGTGGCGATTCGCGTCAAGCCATCGTTTATCGGCCAGAAGAGGGGCAAGCAAGTATATTCCCGAAGGGCCTGAGCCTGGCTATTGAAGATTCGGGGCTTTGCTTCGGAGCATTCCCGAGTGATGGCTCTCTTGGTGGCCTTCCCGCGGGAGCCGTGGGCTTGTTCCGTAGCCCCCTTGGAGAGGCAAGCGGATTCACGCTCTCCCCTGCGGGTGATAACTTCGATAACTGGGCTCCGGCCCTGGCCACTGGCATGCGCGTCTCAGTGACTGGGAAGCCCTGGAAGCAAAATATACTTTCCGGAAAGTTGAATGTAAGCCAAGCAGTAGAACTTAGGATTAAACGGAACCCTGATGGTCTCAAGCTAGTAGAGTGGATAGGGCTGGAGAAGGATAAAGGGAAATGATGCGTTTTGAAAACAAAGAGTATAGACGGAGGGCTCACGCCTATAGAGCCTCAGCCCTCATCGGAGCAGTAGCCCTAAGCATCACCGCCTGTGGAAACCAGGCGCCTGCTCTGCTTCCAACGGAGGGCTACACAGTTCTACTGCCCGCCGATCTCCTACCACCAGAACCTTTTGCAGAAAAGGCTCTGACACCAGAGCCAGTCGCAGAAGCCCTCTCGGGAAAGGGAATCACCTTCGAATTTACAGATGGGAATAATTCCTCAGCTCCCGGACAATATCAACAGGGCATATTACCCCTCTTTCCCCTCGCGCTACGGGCCAAGGCAGACGATGGCCGAGAATTGATAAAGCAAGGAGATGCTTTCTGGTTATCGTGGAACAGTGGCGCAAGAAAAAAACTGGCGAATGTCGCCCTATACCGGGGCTATGAAGCAGTGTTCGGCTTACCAGGTCCTGCATCTTTTACTTTGAACGATCGGGATACACGAGGGCTTCCCAGAGGAGAATCCTGGAAGGGCCAAATCAGCGAGGGCGGGGCCTTAGATTTTATGAGCGCTACTGTGCCGGAAGGAGGCGCGAGCGTAGGTAAACTCATCATGATGACCTATCATGACGGCGAGCTCTTTACAGGATGGGGCCAATGGTCGGCTCAAATCATTAAACGCTACAGGCGCCTTCCGGACGGGAGTCTTGCCTACAGCGGCGACCAACCGATTTCTGCGATGGCCATGGTGGAGGGCCCCTCAGGTGTTTGGGTTAAGATCGGAGTAGCCTACCAGAAATATGCCTGGATGAGGATTGATGGAAAAAATAGGGAAATAATTCCCGAGAGGAAGAATGGCCCTGTTGGAACAACCGCATACTATGAAAACTGGGATATTCTGGCGAATGGCGCGATAGAACTCCTCCCCACAAACAGCGGTTTAATAAGGCCCCTTTCAGCGCCGGCGGCGGGAGGCTTACTCTCAGCCGATGGATCAAAGCTCGTTTTCTTACAGGAGCGTCCTGGCCGCCGCCTTGTCGAGACCTTTAGCCTTGAAATGGGGGCTCACGTACTCTCCGTAGCGGCTCGAGGCAACCGCGCCAGTGTTTGGCTCGGGAATGGGGAAGTAGCTGTCTTTTCAATAGACAAAAAAACGGGTATAGCGGAACTTGGCCGCCTGGCGATTCCGGACAACTCAAAAAATACCTGGGATGGCCTTAGAGAGGGGCTCCTGATCATGACAGAAGCGGGAGCCTATCTAAACCTGGCTGGAACAAGCCTTCACGAGATCGCTTTAGACCCTAAAGGGAAACCCTCCTACTTAGGCCCTAGAACCTTATCAGCTCGGCGCGTCAACCAGATAGAGAGTCTAGGCGATGGCCTTTCCGTCTGTGAAGAACCCTTTGGCGGCCAGCCTGTGGCCCGCTACTGGAACAGGAATGCTGATGGGATTTTGAGCCCAAGCAGTTTTGCAGAGCCCGAAGGCCTAATCATGCGCCATTCAAAAGGGGACAGGATCTGGCTATCGCCCGGTAGCAGGAAAGCCAGCGGCGCGCAGCAGTTAAGACAACCAGGTATCCTCTTTTCTGTCGACTCGAAGCGAAGCGCCCCGGCTGACGCGGCTTCTCTTGAGCCCGTAGCCATCAAAGGATACGATATTGGCAATATCAGAAGTTGGCTAGACTTCACTGAGGGTGTGGCTTTAGCCTTGGTTGACCAGGCATCTGGTAAGGCTTCTCTCCTTGCCGTAGACTTGGATACAGGGGCGGTGAAGGGGAAGGCACCTTGGGTTGAGGAAGCTTTCGACCCCACTAGCGAGTGTCCTTTCCGCTATTCAGGCGGTATGGCCGTCTCCACCAACAGCTTTCGACTTTGGGATTTAGCGGGAGGCACCTCTTTTTCCCAAACCTTCAGCTCAAACGGTTCCAACTGGAAAATAATGAAATACCTTGGGAAGGCGCCTCTAGGCCTTGTACTTGCCCTTGAGGAATCCACGCCAGGGGAAGGAGATTCCAAACCGCGTCGCCCTATCGTGAGAATGACTCGGGGAGGCCCCAAACGCTACGGAATAGAATACGTGGATGCCTGGTACGAGTCAATTCGGAGCGCCGATGAAGTGGGCGGTATCCTGGTAGGCAGTCGATTGCGCTATCAAATTCCGAGACTCTGGGCATGGAATCCGACGACAACTCGGGAATACCGCTCGAATGTAGCGATCGAGGAGGTCAGCCTAGCGGCAGGGCAGGTAGTGGTTTCAAGTGGCCGTCAGGAGGGAAGCAGGCCCGCGCCTTGGATATTCCTCACCTATAGACTGCATGAGGCGGTGGACAATTGAAAAGGCACAAAGGAGAGATAAACACAATGATAGGAAAAGAAAGAGAATTATGGAATCAACTGGCCAATATATCCTGGATGCCTTTTACCCTTCTCGCCTGCCTTATCCTGACATCCTGCGGGAATAATCGGGATCGGTACGTTTTTCCCCTGCCCCCCAGCCTACCGTTACGCGCAACCGCCGCGGCATTCGCCATGGATGAGGCTTGGCGCGATTCGTTGACATCATCTAGCCAGCCGACCATAGAGACAGGAGACAAAGTCCGTTTTAATTGGGACGAGGCATTTGCGTTTCCACGTTCACTCTCATTTGAAAACCTCGACACGAGTGAAATAAGTCTGCTCACATTTGGTAGGGGAGTAGGACAGACTCTATTTTTAAACTGGCGTAACCCGCCCTGCATCCCCGCCCCGATCGAATTCGCGGTAAGCACCCCGGCCAGGGGCAAAGGGAAGGGAAAGAATAGAACGTTGTTCTTCAAACCTACCGGAAAGGCAATTCTCGGTGAATTCCTCGGGGCCGTAGGCCATCCCGAAGGAAATATCATAGATGATCCCCCCTTGGACATGGCTATTTCAAATGGAAAACTCGTTATTAGCTTTGGCTTGATCGATGATTTTATGTTTTCCGGATCGGTCCGAGTGCTTTCGATAGGAGGCGACGGCAGTCTCTCATTTGACCGCGATCTTCATCTAATCGCCCAGGGATTCATGAAGGAATCCGCTGGCCTTTGGAGCGAACAGGGATTTTTCCTCAAAAAGGCTGGTGAGAGATCGGGTGGACATATAATTTTTGACCCCACTCCAAGGAAGGGTATGCTGAAAAGCATCGATACATGGAAGCGACCCAAAGCAGGACATATAGCATTCAGTCAGGCGGCCCAGGGCCAGGCATGTACAAAATCAAAGATTTGGGTAGCCCAGGGGCGAGATATACAAACCTACGGCTTGGACTATTATGCAAAAAAAATTGATTTCAAGGCTGCGCAGACCCTCGACATTGATCCCTTCTTGGCTGACCTAGCCTATGACAAGGGACGGCTTTGGGCTCTCTTAGCCGACGGCTCGCTTGTCAGCTTACGCCCAAATTCCAAAGGAGACCTCTCAGTAGTGAGCAGGGCCGCGCCACCTGAGATGGCGAGATATCGTAGCCAAGGACGGCCTCGGGCGATCCTAACAGTCGGCGATGGCTGGGCCTTCGCGTGGCTCGGAAAAGCGTATGCGCCAATAAACAACCATGAACAATTCGCAGGCAGGATCTACCGCTATAGAATAGGGAAGGAAGGTCGAGCAACTTATGACGGCGAATGCCAAGCGCCAGTATGGGGGTTAGATAAGGCTAGGTGGATGGGGGATGCGGTTGAACTTAATCTAGTATCAATGGATGGACGCAGAGAGAAAGAAATATGGAACACTGACGAGGAAGGCATTCTGGAGCGCTCTTCATTCAGAGCTCTGGAAGGTTTCGAGTTGCGCCATGTCCATCAAGGACGGGCTTATTTGACGAAAAATGAAGCTAGCCAATTGTACAGCATCCCCCTTTCGGGAGGATATCCCAATCAGCTAGCGGTCGTGGATATAGAACTTGCGGCTAGCCCAGAGGGATCAAGCCAAACAACGTGGATAGATTTTTATCGCGGAACGGGTCTTGCCCTTAAGGTGCGGGGAAAAGAACGAAGCCTTTTGGCCTTTGACCTTGCGAATGCTCGCTTGATCGGCCGTTTCTCATTGAGAGTAGCTGATGATCCCACGGGAGCCCTGTACGCCAATGGTATAATTGCCTTAGCTGATGGAAGGGCCATCGACCTAGGCAATGGGCGGATATGGACGCCACAATCCATGAAGGAAATGTCTGCCGAAATCCTAGGTTTCCACGAAGGCACAGAACCCATTCAGGAATGGATGTTGAAGCGTTTACTGGGGCATAGTGATGAGGGAGTCATTGCGCTGATGCAGGGCCGCAATCGCTCAAGTGGTATAGATTCCTGGCCCGCACTCGCCTTCGCAAGAGTAGGTAAAAGCGGTTACGTTTTCCTTGCTGCTGCTCTTTCAGACCGGGGTATTTCATATGGTGAAGCAGTATGGGCCGGACAAGCCGGCGAACAAATTGCGTACATTCGCGATGATCAACATATCGGAAGCATCGATCCCCAGGGTAGAAGAATCTTGGCCGGACTCTGGAGGAACCGTCAGGCTGGCGTGGTGGGAAATACTTTGGCCGTGATGCCAGGCCAAAACGAGCACTGGCTTTTCCTCTGCTATGGAAAGGAGAACCCGTGAAACAGCATTTTCCTCAGGCCCTCCTAACGGCCGCCTGCCTTCTCGGGATCCTCCTATGCGCTGGAGCGGCAGGCTGTGCAAAGCAAAAGTTTTCCAAAACAGAAGCACCTCTTGCCAATCTACAAGTGGCCATGCCCGTGGCCGTCTTCGCACCCCCCGCCATCTATGATAAAAAGGGGGTGACACTGCACCCATACATCAATTCCACGCTTTTTAGCATTAAAGCAGGAGATAGTGACTTCAGATATTTCTTCCCTTGTCTCGCCTATATAAACGGATACATGGCAGGCTCTGTTGAATACTACCAACCTATTTTATCGACCTATGGATATAATGGCGAGGGTGGAAATTGGGACGTGCAAAGTGAGCTTCCCCTACCTGGGCCCACAACCTTCTGCCTAGCCTTCTGGCCAGAAAGCGCCAGAGGCGCAATAATCAAAAATTATTGGGAAGCCTCTGGGCCTTGCATCTACGGTGATTTTCTCGGTGCTGTGCGCCACCCCATACTTGATCGTGGAGGGTTCCCTCCCTCGGTGCAATTCCATTTCCTGGGTGAAGGGCTTCTCATTGATTATGGGAGCGACATCGGACCAATACCAGAATTATGGCTCTCCGGTTCCGGAGGGATCCTAGAACGCTCTCAATGGATCCTGCCCGAGGGTTATAAGCTCATGCGGATTAAGGGTGGAAAGGCTTTCTTAACACAATCTGGCGGCGGTTTGAGCGGCGATAGACCTTTGGACAAAAACAGCGAACAGCTAATTTACACAGTGAGCCTTAACGCTGAGATCCAAGAACCAGCGCCAGTTCCCGGCTTGGCAGCTTTCCTGGAAGCATGTACTCGAGACGGAACCGCCTTCGAATGGCTCCGCTTCCATGGCTCAGAGGGCCTGGCCCTCTTGTCTTCGCCTGAAGATATCGACCTAGCCGCGTTTAACTTGGAAAACGGGCGAATGATAGGAAAAATCCCTTTTAACCCTAATTGGAAGGCTAAGAATACAGCGGGCAATGGGAGCCCTACGCCGGATTTCAATAGAATGCAATACGCTTCTGGCATGGCAGTACTGAGCGGTGGAGAGCTTTTAGATTTTAAAACTTCACGAGATCTCGGACAACGATTTTCCTTGCCCACAAACACCACAGACACTACACAACCGGTCACCAGCGCAGATCCCATATGGATGAAACTCCTACCACTGGGAACGACCGAGGAAGGCATTTTAGCTGAAGCTGTGATATGGGAAAAGGCATCTAAGGGATATAACTCTCCAGTTCCCAAGGGCCTCTACCTATTTACAAGCGGCACTATTCGCCCATTGGGTATCGACTACCCGAGCTCCCTATTTGACCATGTGTTTCAATGGGTAGCCAGAAAGCGTGATCGAATTGTTGGGATTTATAAATACGATACCCTGAATACCATCGCTTTTGAGATTCGGCGCTCAGAATTGGTCGAGGATCAAATTGCGCCCACATCAGTTCGAGGGCTTAGGCATACAGCAAGCTTACCCCTACGCGCCGCGGGCTTTGTAGATGATGTACTTGTGCTTATTCCGATTGAAGACTACCCTTGGACCTTTCTTTGCTACCGTTAATAGTCTCTTAAGCGCTCATTATAATTCTATCCCCATGCGCAAAACTCCCCCCCATTGCTCCAGGGGCGCGCAAAGCCGAAAGCCCCGCCCCCGGCGAAGGGGTAGCGGAAAAGAAAGAGCCCCGCATAC
>JBGSOB010000064.1:0-8589 GCA_041739325.1 Treponematales bacterium | reverse complement strand
GTGTATTACCGTCATGTGCCGCTCGGCTATTTTTGCGAGCGAACCATGAAGGTGTATGACCTGGAGAAGTACCAGTTCTAAAGGATCATGCTTTACACTGGTGTAAGGAAAAAGTGTAAAGTATGATCCTTTTAGGACCGGCCCAAGAATGGAACAGCCTCGTCGCTGAGCTCGTACAGCTTATCTGGGTAGAGGAGGCGGCTAGACAAGCTGGACGTTGGATCATGGTTGGCACAAGCCCCTGGGGCTCTATGCCCGGAATTGCCACGCTTGATCCACCACCATTTTGCAATCCTACAAACACCATCATCAGCGTCCACTGCTATGAACCCTTTCACTTTACCCATCAAGGTGCCGATTGGGTTGGCGATTCAGCGGATTGGATAGGCACAAGCTGGATCGGAAGCACCCGTGAGCAAGCAAACCTCCTTGAGCTTTTTGACTTAGTGACTAAATGGAATGAGCTCTCTGGCCGCGGCTTTGAAATCCATATGGGGGAGTTTGGGGTCTATTCAAAACATGTTGATCCGGCCCAGCAAAAAGCCTGGACAGCCTTTATCGCGCGTGAGGCGGAAAAGCGGCATATGAGTTGGGCCTATTGGGAGTTTTCCGCCGGATTCGGGGCCTACGACCCCCTGAGCGGGGTTTGGCGCAGCTATTTACTGGATGCCCTCATTCCAGTCTCTGATAGGCCCTCACCCTAGAACTTTTCTAGGTACTGTTCCGGGTCGTAGGCTTGGCGATAGACGCGCCGTAATTTACGCTCGACCCCGCGAAAGCCCATCTGAATAATAAGATTGAGCCAGGGTGGCATGGTTTTAATCCGGCCTAGGCGGCCGGCGATGCGTGGCAGGCTGTAGCAGTTTTTCCAAGCGCGATGGTAGGCCGCTTCAAGCTCGCGCGGCCCCATCTGCTTGGGTTGGAAGACGGCGTGGTCCTCGTCATAGAGATCCCAGTTTTCATGAAGAAGGCGGCCCTGGGCCTTCATCGTTTGGTGCAGGGGCGTGCCGGGGTAGGGCGTGAGTATGCCAAAGCGGGCAAGATCTAGGCCGCATTGGTCAATGTCTTGCGGCAGGCGATTAAGGCTTTCAATGCTGTCGCCATCTCCCCCGAGCATGATTCCCGCCGCCACCGAGATTCCTTTTTCATGAAAATTGGAAACGGCCTCTCGGTATCGGCCAACGCGATTAAAAGATTTGCCGTAGCAGTCCATGCTCTCTTGGCTGAATGTCTCAAAGCCGCAAAAAACGGCCAGACAGCCCGAGCGCGCCATGAGTTCCAAGAGTTCGCGGTCAAAGGCGGCGTCTAGGGTGGACTGGCAGGCCCAGCCTACCTTGAGGGACATGAGTTTGTAAAAGAAGCTCATAGCGTAGTCTCGATCCGACATGGGGCTTGGATCGAGAAGCAGAACGTACTTTGAGCCTAGCGCGCTTATGTCCTGGGCCACTTCCTCAATCGGGCGCTTAAAGAGACCGCCCTTCCACAGGGCGGGCATGGAGCAATACACGCAATGGTTGGCGCAGCCGCGGCTTGCGATGACGGAGGGAATGGGACTGTAACCGCGACGGTCGCGGCCCTGCTTGAGAGGCCCGCAGGATAGCCATTCGCGCGGACTTGAGCGATAGATTTTTTCAAGCTTGCCCTTTGCGAAATCTCTCAAAAGACGGGGCCATGATTCCTCCGCCGGGCCAACGACGACGCAGTCCGCCTGTTCCGCGGCTTCTTCTGGCATGAGGGATGGATGCGGCCCCCCAAGCACCGTGAGGGCACCCTTCATGCGCCAATAGCGGCAGAGGGCGTAGGCGCGCGGGGCCGCCGAAGTTGACGCGGAGATAGCCACGACGTCATAGGATTTTCCCGCGTAACGCCCGGGGCTTACCCCCTCATCGCGCAACTCAATCTCGCTTTCAAGCTCGGGAGGAATGAGCGATGCCAGGGTCTGCAGCATGAGGGGCTCAAGATTTGTGGAAAGTGGGCGGATGCGCGCCCACTGCACGCGGTAGGCTCGGTCGGAAGCGAGAATAAGGAGTATTTTCATAGTGTTTTTCCCTTGGCATAGTCCAGGTATTCCGCCCAGTTTTCCACGCAATCCGGTTGTTGGATGGGGAAGGATTTGGTTTCAACGATAGCCTTGGTAAGGTCGTGGGCAAAGAGGATTCCTTTACGGCTCAAGCCTCCACCTAGGCCGGCGCGGCCGGAAAGAATGAGGCTTGAGATAAAGAGATTGAGGTAGGGCGGAAAGGCAGAAGAAAAAGAAAGGCGCCGGCCATAGAGCATCATGCCAAAGCGCCGCCAGGCTTCATGGGCCTGGGTCTTGACGTGGCGGTTTACAAAGCTGGGCATGGCTGCTGTGCCGGCCCTCATCCTGGCCTCCGTAGCCTCATTAGCCGCGCGAGCATAGCCATCCAGGGGAAGGTTGACGCTCACCCATTGGCGGCAAGAGGATATTCCGCTGGGGCCCAAACCTATGTAATCGCTACCAAGTTCGTCGTAGGAAGAATCGTAAAGGCCCTCATCCCTGCCCCAGGTCCAGAGGGTCTTGCGCCGATAGCGAGCGCGCTCAAGCTTTGTGCCTGCCTCTTCCATGAGTTCAAAGATGACGCGGTCGTCCATGCTGAGGGCGTTGACCCGCGTGCCGCGAACGGTCATGAGGGGATAGATGGTGAGCTGGTGGGGTTCAAGTTTTAAGATTTCAGTTATATCTTGGCGGAAGTTCCACGCCTTTTGCCCTTGAAAGCCAAGCATGATATCGATATTGAGCCAGAGCCCCGCGTCTAGGATCATGCGCGTCGCCAAGCGTAGGCTATCCGGGCTTAAGGATTCCCGCCCGGCATCTGAGAGGACCCTTTGTGAAAAACTCTCCACTCCCAAGCTTATCTTGCCCACTCCAAGGCGCTTTAAGCCCTCAAGGTACTCAGCCTCCACCCCGCGCGGGGTGAGCTCCATGCCGATACGGGGAATCTCCACCTTCTTGCGCAGCGCCTTAAATATGAGCTCCCAATCCCCTATGGAGAGGCTGTTCGGCGTGCCCCCTCCGATATAGAGCCACTTTGCGTGCCCGGAAAAATCTCGTAGATCTATCTCTTTAAGAAGGGACTCCATGAAGATGAGCTTGCGCTCTTGGCTATAGCCCTCACGGTAGTAGGGGCAAAAGGAACAGAGGGAGTGGCAGAAGGGCACATGGAGATAGACGCCGTAATCTTCGTTGAAAGCACGCTCAGGGGGGGTGCTGAAGCGATAGACCGTGTTTCGCGCTTTGTCGGTCAGGAGCTTGATGGTGCGACGTGTAAGGAACGGTTTGCGCGTGGGTGCTATCATGGCTAGGAGTTTAGGCCAGCATTGCAAAGCTGGCAAGGCCCTCGATTTTTCACGTTTGAAGGCCTATGCTTAAGGCAAAGGAAAAGGGGGCGTTTATGGCTTTCTTTCAAAGCGCGGCCTTTGCCGCATTCCTCTTCGGAGCGCTCAGCTCGGTATCCCTGCCCATCGGGGCCTTGGTCGGGCTGTGGTCAAAGCCTTCGCGCTCGGTAATATCTGCCGTCATGTCCTTCGGCGCCGGTTCCCTCATAGCAGCAATCGCCTTTGAATTGGTGAACCCTGCGGTTGAGCGCCATGAGGCAGGATTCTTTCCCCTGGCCCTTGGACTCATCATTGGCTGTCTTCTTTTTATTATGCTTTCTAGAGCGGCGGATAATAAGGGTGCGGCCGTCCGTAAGCGTTCAACCCTCCTTTCAAACCTTAAATCGAAAAAAAAGAAGGAGGCAACCGCGCTCCTAGCCAAACTCGGCCAGGTGGACATCCTGCGCTCACTCCCGGCTGAAGCGGTGCAAGAACTCTTACCCTATATACAGACAAAGGAATTGAAGGCCGGCAAAGCGGTTTTTTTCCAAGGCGGCGAAGGGGACGCTATGTTCATCATCGATTCTGGCCGGGTGCGGATAGAGTACGGGGCATCAACCGGCGAAAGGGTTGAGGTTGCGGAACTGGGCCCGGGTCAAACCTTTGGCGAAATGGCCCTCATCTGGCGCTCACCCCGCTCGGCCGATGCCCTTCCTGTAGAGGACGGCTTTGCCTTTGAGCTGCGCAAAGATGATTTTGAACGGCTCTGCGCCGCTAGCCCCGGACTTAAAGCCGCCGTCGCCACCCTAGCCGAGGAGCGAGGCCGAACGGGCAAGATTCCCCAGGCGGCCCTCAGCGCCGAAGCCTGGGTAAAACAAGCCACGCGGCATATCGACGAGGAGTCCTTACGCCCCTCGGAGAGGGAGATGAAGGAAGCCGTCGCGGTGGGTGGGGGTAGCGCGGCCGCGATGGCCATCTGGCTGGGCCTCCTCCTAGACGGCATCCCCGAATCCCTTGTTATCGGGGCGTCGATGTCGGGCTTTAAGCCTAGCCCGGCCCTCATTGCCGGCCTCTTTATGGCCAATCTCCCCGAATCCCTCTCCAGTTCCACCATGATGAAGGAGTCAGGTGTCAAATCACCTCGCATCATCCTGATGTGGTCCTCCCTCGTTTTGGCCGTCGGCTTGGGGGCCTTCTTGGGCAACCTTATTTCCGGCATCCTGCCGCCCATGGCTCATTCCCTTTTTGAGGGCCTAGCCGCAGGTTCTATGCTGGCCATGATAGCCCAAACCATGTTGCCGGAAGCCTATGAGCGCAATATTCGGCTTGTAGGTTTATTCACCGTATTGGGTTTTATCATGACGGTATTTTTTCATACCCTGGGATAGAGGATCTAGGCTTTAATCGACCAATAAAAAAGCCCCTCCGCTTGAGCGGAGGGGCGGGTATCCTCAGGAGTGTTGCTGAGGATACCTTATTTGACTACTGCGCTCAAGGATCGCGCTCCGACATCGATAGTCAGAACGACTTCGTTGGCGCTGGTGCAGGGAATGAGGATCTGGCGGCTTGAGTCTTGCAAGCTGATGTTGGCGCTCTTTGTCCAGGTTGCGAAGCTCCACTGATTGTTCCAGCTGGCGTTCGTTACCAGCTTGAGCTCAATGGCGGTTGTGCTGTTGCCGCGCGCAAGGCTGAGGGCGCTGATGCCTCCGTTCCATACAACATTCGAGCTGGCGTTCGCCCCAAGGCTGAGCGTATTGGCCGTAAGGATCCAGCTGTTGGCGTCGCCGGGGAAGGACACGTTTTCTGCATTGCTCCCCGTCTTAAAGATGACGGTGAGACGGCCGGGAACGACGTTGCCGTCGGGGAGGGTCTTGCCCGAGATGTAGTGCGATAGGCCAGAACTGGAGGTAGCGTTGCTTGCCATAACCTTGTAGTAGTAGGTGGTGTCGGGTAAAAGGCCGCTATCCGCGAATTCCCACCCGGCTTGAGTGACGATTGCCGCATAACCGGATTCCGCGCTGAGAGAGCGGTAAAGCGTGTAACTCGTGGCGTTGGGGACGCCGATCCATAATACCTTCATCGAATTCTTCGTGATGCTCTGTATGATGTTCATGTTCGGGGTCTCCAGCGTATCCTTGGGGATAACGGAGTAGGCCTTTGTGTTATCAATGAACTTAAAGGTGTAGGTTCCCGTGGCGCTGGGAGTGAAGCTGAGGTTGTTGCCGTTCTGCGCAGCGATCCCGGCACTGCTGCCAATGCCGAAATTCGTGACCCAGTTGCCGGCTACGTCGTACTTATAAGTATACGTTGTTCCCCCAGTAAGGCTCACGTCCGTTTCCCAAGTATAGTTAGCCGTGAGGGTCATAGCCTTGTTTGCCCAGGCATTCATGCTTCCGCGTAGGCCCATGCTCGCATAGGTGGAGATGAATCCGTTTTGGCTGGCGGTGAAATTCTGGCCGCTGACGTTGGCCCCTGCGATAGTCACGCTCTTGGTGGAGGGGCTAAAGCTGTGGGCGCTCATGCTTGGAGTCAGGGTGTAGCTATTGTTGGCAAGATTGGTAAAGGTAAATGAGCCAGTCTGGCTGCTGGTTGCGGTAGCGCCTGTGTTGAGCGTCACGAGAACGCCTTGAAGAGCGACTCCATCCTTTGTAATGCTACCGCTTATGCTGTAGAGGTTGCTTGTGCGCTTGACGGCGCTGATGGCCTTAGTCTTTTCGTTGAAGCTGATGTCATAGTCTCCCGCGCCCTCGGTTATGAGCTGATCCTTGTCGGGGAAGGCCTCATTCCAGTTGTTGGCGTAGTGGCTGATCTTAAAGCGGGGGCTGTCTGAACCGAAAGTCGCGGTGATTTCCCAGAGCCCGGTGGCTGAGTTCTTTTTCATGGGGCTAGCGCCCCAGGCGTTGGGCGTTCCGCGGAGGTAGCACTCCGTCCAATCAGTGTCGTAGTTGCCGTTTGTCTGGAAGAAGCCGGCCCCAAGGGCGCCGATCATGCCGGGGCCATTGAGTACGTAGATGCCGGCTGAACCACCGCTGACGGTGAAGGAAATGCTGCCAGATGAGTTGAGGCTGCTCCCCGTAACCGCGTCGCGGTAGGTTCCTGAAGGAATGCCTGTGAAGTTAAAGCTGACTGAGCCGTTCTTGGCAAGGCCTACGCACACGGTTACGCCGTTATAGCTGCGGGTATAACCGATGCCGTTTCCGTTGGAGGGATTTCCGGCCCAAGTCCAGGTTCCCTTCTGCAGGGCGGGGATGGCTTTGCGGATGGCGTTCATCTTCTTGATGTGCTGATAGAGCTTGTGGGAAGAGGCGGTGGCGATGTTTGCCCCATAGTAGGCGCGGCCGGTGATGTCCAGGCTCGTCTTTGTCATCGGCTCGCCTTTGATGTCGGCGCGCGCGCCCCTCATGAACTGGATCTCGGAGCCATAGTAGAGGCTGGGAATTCCGCGCCAGGTGCTGGCGAAGTTAAAGTAGGTAGCCATGCCCTCGTCGTCGCCGGAATAGCGGCGGTCCCAGTCGTTGTTGGGGCCAAAGTCGTGGTTGTCCAGCCAGGTGACGTTGGTGGAGGGGTCGGAGTAGAGGTGGTCGTAGCGGGCGGCGGCGGTGATTTCGCCCAAGTTTCTATCTTCTTCAAAGACGCCGTGGAAGGTTGCTTCGGCGTAGAAGTCAAGAATTGCCATGCCGGAGTTGGCGGAATTGCCAACCGCGCCCTTCCAGGTGTACCAGTGGGGATTGATTTCTTCCACGCTGTGGAGTTCGTGTCGCTTCTGTGCCACTTCTCCCACGATAAAGAGGTTAGGGGCGTAGGCCTTAAACTGGTCGACAAAGTACTGGACGCTGGCGCGATCCATGTGCTTGACCGTGTCCACCCGGAAGGCGTCAACTCCCATATCAATATACTTTTTGTAAGCGGCCACCAGGTAGTCGCGAACCGCTTGTGATTCGGTGTTCAGGTCTGGGCAATCGTCTGCCAAGGCTCGATCATAGAGGTTGACTATATCGTCCCAGCCCTGGGCAAAGCCATTGCCTGAATGGTGGAACCAGGTTATGTCACTGGTGTTGATGAAGGCTTCCGTACCTGGCCAGTTGTAGGCGGCTAAATTTGCGTTGTAGGGCGCGGGCATCTTGGCCAGGTTGGCGCGGCTCCAGATCTTGCCGTCTGCCGGATTGGGGGTAATGCCGTCGTATTCCCAGTTGGGATTGTCAACAAGGACGTTTCCGTTCTTGTCTTTGCCCCAGGGCTGTGCAGGATCGGTATTGTACTTTAGCTCTGATTGGCCTTTGACGCCGTAGCGCCCTGAATGGTTGAGGACAATATCTTGAACCACTTTCAGCCCGAGCTCGTGGGCTTTGTTAATAAAGTCTTGGTAGGTAGCGCCGGGGCTTTCTAGGCGGGGATCAACCTTGGTGAAGTCCCAAGCATGGTAGCCATGGTAATCCAAAGGACCACGGTTTTGTACGATAGGCGTGATCCAAACGGCGGTGAAGCCCAGGTCTTTGATGTATTGCAAACCACCATTGATGAGACCCTTAAAATCGCCGCGCCAGGTTACGTCCGCAGGGTCGGTTATCGCGGGGCTGTTGGGTCCATAGGAGCACCACTCATTGGGGACGTTGTTCGAGCTGTCTCCGTCGTAAAAACGCGCGGGGAGGAGGAAGTAGATGGATTCTTCTCGGAAATCCTGGGGACTGGCGGTGCTTGCCCTTTCCTCGGCGGGAAGGAGCTCTTCGCTGGCTGCTGGATATTCGGCTATAGGCATCGTGCAGGCCGTTGCCGCAAGAAGGCTTATAAGCGCGATGATGCATAGGCTTGCTAGACCCTTGAGGATAGCCAGGTTCTTCTTCATATCTACTTTCATAGTACCTCCCCTTGATTCACTGGAACGAATGTTCCATCACTAAAGCATGAAACCGATTTCCTAATTCGTCAAGTTTTATTTTTTCAATAATTTCTACACATGTTATTAAATCGATTTATTAATGAAATATTGATTTTAAAATAGAGTAATTGGATATAATAAAATGTACACCGGTTTCGTATATATTGGTATTACCAAGTGATTTTGAAGAATGATACGAGTTGTTTACTACCTTGATGAGGGTGAAGACATAAAATGACCGTCGGAAGCCAAGGCCCCCGACGGTCATTTTTGCAGCCTGGCAGGTCTACCTGCCTCGAATCTTACTTCTGAATGGCTACGGAGACGTTATCCACGTAGGCATACTCATCGGCGCCGCTCATCTTGGTGCGGAAGCG
>JBGSOB010000063.1:0-17520 GCA_041739325.1 Treponematales bacterium | reverse complement strand
CTTGTTGGTTTTTCTTTTTTAGGCTGTCCCCCCAGCGGCGGGCAACCAGGAGATCCTACGCCGAGCCCGACGCCCCAACCCTACCGGGTCGTCGAACTTGACAGCTATACAATAGACGAAGACGTCACCTGGGAGCGGCATAGCGTCTATATCCTCCGCGATAACCTCCTTATTTCCGCAAAACTGACCATTGAACCCGATGTAATCATCAAGATAGAGGCTGCGAACTATATCCATGTGGACGATATCGGGGAGCTCTACGCTGTGGGAGAGCTTGATGCCATCATCCTTTTTACCGCCTACACGGACGACGAGTTTGGCGGGGATACGAACGGAGATGGCGATGCGACTCACCCAGCCGCGGGCTACTGGAACCAGATCCTCATGAACAACGGCAAGCTTACCCTGCGCTACTGCGGCGTTAGGTACGGCGGCTCGATGAATTCCCACGCCGTTCACCTGGGAGTGAGCTCGGGGGCCTCCATCACGAGCTCCAATTTTTCTTATAACTATGGAGGCCTGGACGCTGGGACGGCAGTGTGGCCCTTTAGCCTTGACGATGTTCTTTTCCACGATAACGTCCATCCCCTCTATATCAGCGCAGACGCCAATATCGGACCTACCCTGCATTTCAGCGCTGAGGTGGATGGGCAGACGCACAAGAATCAGTACCAGCGCATCGAGCTTAACGGCTATGCATCCGTAGACGGGCAGAGGACATGGGCCGAAGTCGATGTGCCCTTCCATTTAAGCAGCAATATCGATATCGCCAACGGCGCTCGCCTGACCCTCTCCCCCGGCGTGGTGCTCAAGTTCGCCTCTGGCCGTTCCATGCCCATCGACCTGGACGGTAGCTTGATCGCCCAGGGGACCGAGGAAAAGCCCATTGTCTTCACGTCGTGGAAGGATGACGCCTGGCTCGGGGACTCGAACGGGGACGGAACGGGCTCGGTCCCGGCCATGGGGGATTGGGAGCAAGTTGTCTGCGAGAGCCCGGACCTCAAGGTCGATTGGTGCCGCTTCCAGTTCGCGGGTGGGAACGGCATGAGCTACTACGCCCTTCAGTTGGGCATAACGACCACCTCGGATACATCTATCACCAATTCCGTCTTCGCGAACAACTACGGCGGCTTGTCTGCGGGGCTTTCTACGAATGGGGGGGTCGATATCGACCGCAACACCTTTATCCTCAACGAATATCCCTTAGAGATATCCTTGGCGGTAGATATCCCCGCCTATGTTCCCGGGCTCTCGGGCAATCGCTTTACGGAGGGCCTAAACGCTAATCCCAACGTTCACCAGGGAATTTTTATCAACCCCGTGGGCACGGCCGATAGCACGAGCTGGATGGATTTTCTCACTCCCTATATCTTCCAAAACAACGCTATTCTCGATACCTGCATTATTTCCGTGTGGCCCGACGTTACCGACGAGTACATGAAGACGGTGTTTAAATTCATGCCGGGATATGGGCTTACCGTATCTAGCTTGGGCTATAACATCCAAAGCGCGGATAACTGCATCTTCACCTCCTACGACGATGACGCCTATGGCGGGGACTCCAATGGGGATGACGATCTCGGCTCTTGGGAAGGAATCTGGGATGATGGCCTTGGGGAGTACGTTACCGCCGACAATATTTTCAATGCGGGGAACTGAGCCGGCGGTAGGCAAGGGCCTAGTCCCCCTTCGCAGACCCGCGCCCCCATGCTAGACTCGGGGGCATGAAAAGCACCGACGGGCGGCCATCACGCCCTTGCCTTGAAGCGCGCATCGCCGCCTTGGCGCAGAGCCTAAATTCTCGCGAGGGCGGCTTCGACACGGCCCTCATCCTGGGCCGGGTAAATCAGTATTACCTTACGGGAACTATGCAGGACGGGGTCTTCGTCCTGCGCTCAGACGGCAGCGCCCATTTTTTCGTGCGTAAGAGCTTTGAGCGCGCCCGCGCGGAGTCGCCGCTCGATTGCCTCGTGCGCATGGGGAGCTACCGCGACATGCTCTCCCTCCTCCCCGCGGACTTGGGCATCACCTACATGGACACGGAGGTAGTGCCGGTCGCCATGTTGGAGCGGATTCGGAAGTACTTCAGTTCAAGCCGCCTCCTGAGCGTCGACCGCATCCTCGTCGAACAGCGCGCCGTCAAGGACGCGCAGGAGATAGCCCTCATTGAGGAATCCGGGCGGCAACACGCGCAACTCCTTAACCAGACCCTTCCCGCCCTCTTGCGCGAGGGCATGAGCGAAGCCGAGCTTACCGGGGCCGTCTACCAGGCCATGGTTCAGGCCGGCCACCATGGCCTCTCCCGCTTTTCCATGTTCCAAATGGACATGGTGGTGGGGCAGCTCGGCTTTGGGGAGAATTCCCTCTATCCCACCAACTTCGACGGCCCGGGGGGCATGAAGGGCCTGCATCCCGCATCGCCCAGTTTGGGAAGCCGCGAGCGCCTCCTCAAGCGCGGCGACCTTGTCTTTGCCGACATCGGTTACGGCTACCTCGGCTATCATAGCGACAAGACCCAGGTTTACTCCTTCGTCGCCCCGCCCTCGGACGCGGCGGTGGAAAGGCATGAGGCCTGCCGCGCCGTTTTAGCAAAGGCCCTCTCCCGCATGCAACCCGGGCAAAGCGCGGCAGAGGCCTACGATTACGCTATGGCAGATATTCCCCCCTGCCTTTCAAAACACTTTATGGGCTACGGCAACGAGAGGGTGAAATTCCTCGGCCACGGGGTTGGCCTCCACATTGACGAAGCCCCGGTTATTATAAGCGGCAACGAGACTATCTTGCGTCCGGGCATGGTCGTGGCCCTAGAGCCCAAGTGCGGCGTTGAAGGCCAGGGCATGGTCGGCGTGGAGGAAACCTATTTGATTACGGAAACCGGACCGCGCTGTCTCACCGGGGGCGACCGCGAAATCATTCTCGTCTAGGGAGCGGTAATGGATAACATAGAAATTAAGATCTATCCCAGCCAGGTTTTTGACGTCGACCCGAGCCTCAGCCTCGACTATGACCTGGGAGACGCCGACGCCGCCCTGTTATGGGATGGCCTGCGCGCCTTTAACCGCGAAACCGGCCCCATGCTTGCCTATCCGCCCTACGACGCCTGGCGCCTGGGCATGCGCAACGCTCAGGGGGAGCTGTGCGCCGGCATCCTCTGCCGCCGCATGCTTAAGTCCTGTTTTGTGGAGCTCCTCTACGTTTCCGCCGCCCTGCGCAAAGCCGGCATCGGCTCCTTTTTGCTTGAAAAAGCGGAGGCCGCCGCCCGCGAGGCAGGCTGTCTCTTTATTCACCTAGACACCTTTAGTTTCCAAGCCCCAGAATTCTATAAGCGCCACGGCTACCAGGTTTACGGAGTCCTTGACGATTACCCGGACGGCTACAAGCGCTACTACCTCAAGAAAACCCTGGCTCAAACCTAGTTCTACGAAGGGAGCAACGTAAAGCGCTTTTCTTCCGCGTGAGGGATTGGAGGGGCGCGGAGCGGTCTGCCTGAGGCAGACCGAAGCCCCGCAAAGCCCGACCCCGGCCCTAGCCGGGGGCACGCCCAAGAGAGGGTCTGACCCTGTTGACCAAGAATGCTAGCGACAGTATATTGCAAATAATTCGCAAAAGCGAATGGTTTGCATGAAGTAATGGAGGAAGTATGAAGAAGGGGCAGTCACTGCTTATTGGGGTTTTTGCGTCTCTTGTCTTGGTGCTTTCAGGCTTGGTTTTTTCTTGCGCGGGGAAGTCTTCCGGCGCTTTAGGGAAGAGCCTTACCGTATCTATCCTCCCTCAGGCCTATTTTGTGGAGAGGATAGGGAGCGGCAGGGTTAAGCCCTTGGTTTTGGTGGGGCCGGGACAGAGCCCCCATTCCTACGAACCGAGCCCCAAGCAGATGGAAGGCCTGGCTAAGTCTTTGGGCTGGCTCACGATCGATATGGAATTCGAGCATGCTTTGCTGCCCAAAGTGTCTTCACTCTATCCCAGCTTGGCCGTCCTTGATGGGACTGAGGGAATGGTTTTCCGCAGTTTGGAGGAGCATTCTCATGAGGATGAGGAGGGCGAGGTTCATGAAGAGGGCGAGGAGCATGAGGAGGGCGAGCATCTTGAGGAGCGTGACCCCCATGTATGGTTGGGGAGGAAAAACGCCCAAGCCTTGGCTCTGAATACCCTCACGGCCCTCGTTTCCCTTGACCCCGAAGGAAAGGCGAGCTATGAGAAGGCCTACGCAGCTTTGAGCGCGGATATCGATAAGACCTTTGATGATCTTGTTCCCCAGCTTGCCCAGTTGCGTGGAAAGCCGGTTTTTGTCTTCCACCCCGCCTTTGGCTACTTCCTGGATGAGTTCGGCATTGAGCAGAAGGCCGTGGAGATTTCCGGCAAGGAACCGACCCAGCAGGCCTTGGCGGATTTGATAGCGGAGGCTAAGGCAGAGGGGGTTTCTGTCATCTTCGTGCAAAAGCAGTTCCCGACTACGGCGGCGCAGACGATTGCCAAGGCTATCAATGGCCAGGTTATTGGGATAGACGACCTTGCCGAAAATTGGCTGGACAATCTGCGCGACCTAGGTTCTGCCTTGGCCAAGGCTGGGAAGTAAGGGGCTTGGCTCGGCGGCGGCCTAGGCAGGCCGCTCCGAGGGATTGCTCTTTACAAGAGATTGCCCTTTACAAGGGATTGTCTTTTTTGGGGATTGGTCACACTATGGCATCCATGACTTCTACTGAAGTAAGCGCGGCGGCGATTCGTTTTGATGACGTGAGTTTTTCATATGAAGACTCTCCCATCATACAGCACGCCAGTTTTCACCTGCATAAGGGGAGCTTCGCGGCATTGGTGGGGCCCAACGGGGCGGGTAAAACGACTGCCTTGCGCCTTATCCTAGGGCTTATCAAGCCCCAGGCGGGGAAGGTGAGCATTTTTGGCCGTCCGCCGGAAACGGCGCGCGGCAAAATTGGCTACGTTCCCCAACAAGTTCTCTATGATCCGGCCTTTCCCATCTCCGCGCTGAGGGTGGTGGGAATGGGGCGTTTGCGCGGTGCGGGGCTTAGGTTCAGCGCCGAGGATAAGGCGGCCGTGGAGCGCGCAATGCGCACTGCCGGGGTGCTTGAAGTGGCGAACCGGCCCTATGCCGAGCTTTCCGGCGGTCAGCGGCGCAGGGTCTTGGTGGCTCGGGCCCTGGCGGCGGAGCCTGAGCTTCTTATCCTCGACGAGCCCACGGCCAATATGGACGCGCAGAGCGAATCCCGCCTCTTCGACGCCTTGGGTTCGGTTAAGGGAAAGGCCACGGTCCTTATAGTCACCCACGATTCCGGCTTTGTCTCCGCCTTAACCGACGTTGTTTTTTGCGTTGGGGATAGGGGGGCGGGCGGCTCGATCGTGCGGCATAAGGCTAAGCCGGCGGAGCATGTTTCAGCCCAGCTCTACGGCGGCCCGGCCCTCGAGGTTTTACATGATACCGAGCTCCCCATGGATGCCTGCTGTGGCGGCGTAAAGGATGGCCAATGAGCGGATACCTTAGCGCCCTGCTTGATCCGGCCTTGCCCTTTGTGCGCAATGCCCTTCTGGCGGGCTTGTTTTCCTCAGTGCTCTTTGGAGTCATTGGTTCCGTGGTGACGGTACGGCGTCTGGCGGGTTTGGCGGGTGCGATTTCCCATGCTGTTTTGGGGGGTATAGGCGCCGCCCTCTTTTTATCGCGCCGGGGAATCATTCCCGGTCTGCCGCCCCTGGCTGGTGCCTTGGCGGCCGCGGCCCTCTCTGCCCTCCTCATGGGCCTGGTGGCCCTCAAGGCAAAGCAAAGGGAAGACACGGTCATCAACGCCATTTGGGCTATCGGCATGAGCCTGGGCGTTCTTTTTATCGCCAAAACCCCCGGTTACGCCGACCCTATGAGTTATCTGTTTGGCAATATCCTCATCGTCTCCGAGCGCGACATCCTCATGCTTGCCGTCTTAGGCTGCATTTCCGTTTTCCTTGCTTGGCGCTTTAGGAGGCAGATTGAAGCTTCTGCCTTCGACGCTGAATTTGCCCGCTCGCGGGGTGTTGCCACGGATGCCGTCTTCCTTATCATTTTGATAGTTACCGCCTTGGCCGTCGTCCTTTTGCAAACCTTTGTCGGCATCGTCATGGTTATTGCCATGCTCACCCTGCCGGCGGCCACCGCCGGTTATTGGACGAAGAGCCTAGGCGGGATGATGCTGGGCGCAACTGCCATCTCGGCTCTTTTTTCCACGGCGGGCCTAGCGCTGAGCTGGGAGCTTGATCTTCCCTCCGGCGCCTTGATTGTCATGGTGGCGGGCGGGGTCTTCCTTGTTGCTTCCTTGATAGCTTTTCTGCGCGGCCGCAGGGCCGGTAAGGGGCGGGGGAAGGCAAGGGTGCTTTCTCCATGACCCGGGCGCGCAAGGCCGTGCTAGAGCTAGTGAGCGCGAGCGAGGAACCGAGGACGGCCCTCCATTTTTCCGAATTACTCAAGCATGAGTGCGACCAAGCCACGGTCTACCGGGCCCTGCATTACCTTGAAAGCGCCAATCACCTTGAGTCCTTCGTTCTCTCCTGTAAGGCCCACGGCGTTGAGCGATACTACGTTGGGCGGGACAAGGCCCACAGGCATTGGTTCCATTGCGAGTCCTGCCATCGCTTCATTGACCTAGGTGCCTGCACCTTGGGAAAATTGATCCAGGGAATAGAGGCAGAGCGGGGTATTCAGGTGATGTCCCACACCTTTTACATCTCCGGCATCTGCAAGGAATGCCTAGGGGCCGTCTAACTGCGTTAGCCTTTGCAAGGAGGAAGTCGAATGGAGAGGGAGGTGGTTTTTAGCCAAGACAAAGCCGATTACGCCTTGCTTTTAGCCGAAATCAAGGCTCTCTACGACCCCGACCTTCCGCCGCTTTCAAATCTTTCAAATATGGGAGCCTTGATCGCCTCTTTCTACGCGGATATCAATTGGTGCGGTTTCTATCTCTGGCAAGAGGCGCGGCAACGCTTGGTTCTGGGCCCCTTCCAGGGCCGGCCGGCCTGCTCTTCCATAGCCCGTGGACGCGGCGTGTGCGGCCGCGCATTGGAGGAGGGGCGGCCCCTCATCGTTCCGGATGTGGAGGCCTTTCCCGGCCATATAGCCTGCGACTCCCGTTCCCGCTCGGAGTTCGTATTCCCCCTTGTTTGGAAAGGGAAGTTGCTAGGGGTGCTGGATATAGACAGCCCGAAAATCGGGCGTTTTTCAGAATCCGACGCCCATGGAATGTCTGCAATTATGGATTTTATGAGCCAGGCCCTTACTGACGCGGGTATTGAAAAACTGCTAGAATAACCCAGCTTGGCTTGTGGGAGGACTTTTATGAAGTTTAAGATTTCAGTTCTGAGCGCCCTCAGTATCCTTGCCTGCGCCGCCTTCCTGGGGGCCATTCCCCTCCTTGTCGCTTCCTGCCCGGGCGGAGGCTATCCTGCGGCTAGTCCTACCCCGGCGCCCTCGGGGAGCCCACAAGCGAGCATGCCCCCAAGCGCTAAGGCTATCTTTTTGCGGCACAGCACCGGTGAATATGTCTACGATGCCGGGGTGGAGGGCGCTATTGCCACGCGTAATACCCAGCTGGGCACGAATTACAGCACTATAAAACGCGCCTATCCTGAGAACCCTTGGGATTGGACAAATTATCCCTCAGACTATTACCGGCTCTGGGTGGGGACAGAGGGAAGCGCCACTGAAGCGGGCATCCAAACCTTGGAAGCCCTTTGCGCCGATTACGATCTGGTTATTTGGAAGCACTGCTACCCAGTGACCGACATCGGCCCGGATACTGACAGCCCCAATCCCGCATCCCCCAGTAAAACCTTGGAAAACTACAAGGCGGCTTATACCGCCCTCAAGACAAAGATGCTCAGCTTTCCTAATAATCGCTTTATCGTCTGGACCGGGGCGGTGCGGCTAGAGCAAAATACAAGCCAAGCCCAGGCAGAGCGTCTCAAGGCCTTTCGAGATTGGGTTATCAATGAATGGGACGCAAGCGGGGACAATATCTACGTCTTTGATTTTTGGTACCTGCAAACCGAGGGCGACATCTATCAAAAGGCTGCGAACGGGGTTGGCGGCGGGGATGACCATCCTAACGCCACATTCTGCGCCACCGCGGCGCCCAAGTTCGCTGAGCGTATCGTGGATGTCTTCCAGGGTCGTGGGGACACCGATCCCCTGACGGGTCTTTAGGGTCTTGGTTTGACAGGGGCCGCCCCCCCTCCTTATACTTGCGGGGAGGGGCGCGCCGCGCGCTTTTCGAAAAGGGGTTAGCATGAAGACACTGTCCTTTCTTTCCATTCTTTCTCTCAGCGTCCTTCTCTCTCTGGGAGCCTTTTCCTGCGCTAAGGCGAATAGCGCCCAGTGGCATCCGGACAGTGACGGGATTGGGGCTTGGTTTGACGCAGCTAGTAAAAAAATAGCCGTTCTCAAGCCCTCAAGCTATGAAGAGGGTGTCTATGAGCTGATGCGCTTTTCCCTAGATCCTAAAGAGAACAGCATCAGCTACATCAACTTCTCAAAAACGGAAGCGGATAGCTACTCCTGCCCGGATGATCCCTCCCTCACCTTAAACATTAAGGGTCCTAGCCTGAGTTTTTCCGGATCCTATACGGATGGCAGCCCCTTCCAAGAAAATTATCTGGGCGTTAACAAGGCATTCGTCTCCAAGAAGGCGGTGGAGGCAGAGGCTAAGCTCAAGGCCCTCAACGCCAAGAAGGACCTTTCCATGATGGATCAGCAGGAGGCTTGGGTCTTGGAAATGATAGCCTCCAGTCTCCGCGAAATCCAACTGCCCAAATAGGAGAGCGAATGCGAGAGTCGAGCGTCGAAAGCGAGAAGTTGCAGCAGTCCCTGAAAAAGATACTCATGTTCCAGAATCTGCTGGAGGACGATATTGCCGCCCTAGCCCAGATATGCGAACCCTATGAATACCTGGATGGGGAATTCATCGTTACCCAAAATTCGGTTTCTCGCTACCTCTACATCATCCACGAGGGACGCTGCGACATCTCCGTGCGCGGGGGCGATAGGCACGACATTTTCTTGGCCCACTTGGAAGCCGGAGATGTTTTCGGGGAGTCATCCATCTTTCTTGAAGTTCAGCGAACGGCAAACGTCGTTGCGGACGGTCCTACGCGCATCCTGGCCATTTCCCGCGCAAACCTCATCGACTTCATCAATCGCAGGCCCAAGGCCGGCCTCAAAATATTTTCCTTCATCATCTACGGGCTCTTGCATAAGCTGGCCAGCGCCAACAAGGACCTGGCCTTTGAGCGGGAATCTCACGTTACGGAGGAGGAGCTGATGCACTTGTCCAAGCTCTTTCCCCGCACTATCGACGAGATCGTCCCCTAGGGGCGGGAGGACGGGGGCATGAAGTCTAGGAATAACGCTTTGGAAAGGGCCCTGGCGGCCTTTCCTTCCTGGCAAACGGCATCCTACAAAGAAGCCCTCCTGCGTGGCTTGGCGGCTGCGCTTGAAGAAGGAGAATCCATGATTGCCCTCCAGGAGGGTTTTCTGGACCAGGATGAGGAAGATGATATAGGTGGCTTCCACGGAATCCTTGTGAAAACAAGCAAATCCCTCCTCTTCGTCCCCTCGGACCAGGGGCGGCGGCCGCACCGTCTTTCCCACGCGGTATTGGATTCTGCCGAGCTCTCACCCGGCTTCCTCTCTCCCTCCCTGCATTTTCCCTCCAAGGCAGGCTATAGCGTTTTCCGCCCGGCAGGCGGAGGCAACTACGCCCTCTCTTCCTTTCTCCGTGGGCCTCAAGCGGATTCGGGGGCATCCAACGCTGAGCATGGCGCGGAAAAAGCCCCTGCGCCACCGCCTCAGGACTCGGCTGAGACGGGCGGGCGGGCCCCGCTTAAAAGCCTTTTGGACATGAACGCCCTCGTTGACGACGTTGTGAGTTCCATGCATTCGCTCCTGGGCGCCGATGCTGGGCGGAAGCCTGAATCGGGCGCAAAGCCTGAATCGGCTCAAAAGGATGGATCGGCAGAAAAGCCTGAATCGCAGGCTCAGCCCGCCACGCAGCAAAAGGCGGATGCTCAGGCGGAACCTGAAAAAGAAGAAAGCCTGGAAGAGCTCTTTGCCAAGCTTGATGAGCTGGTGGGCATGGAAAAGGTAAAGGCCCAGGTAAAGACCTTCGTTAATCTGATACGGGTAAAAAAGGAGAGGGAGGTTCAAGGCCTACCGCCTTTGCCCATTACCCTGCATGCCGTTTTCTATGGTCCGCCGGGAACGGGCAAGACGACGATAGCTCGGCTCTTAGGCAGCATTTATAAGGCTATCGGCCTCCTCAAGAAGGGGCAGCTGGTGGAGACGGACCGCGCTGGTCTTGTTGCCGGCTACGTGGGGCAAACTGCCACCAAGGTAGATGAAGTCGTGCAACGCGCCTTGGACGGTGTTCTCTTCATCGATGAAGCCTACAGCCTTACCCCGGCCGGGGCGGACGGAAAGGACTTCGGCCAAGAGGCTATCGAGATCATCCTTAAGCGCATGGAAGACTACCGTGACCGCTTAGCCGTCATTGTGGCCGGTTACCCCGCCGAGATGCTTGCCTTTATAGAGTCGAACCCCGGGCTGCGCAGCCGCTTCTCCCGCTACTATTATTTTGACGACTACCGGCCGGAGCAGCTCTTAAGCATCTTTGAGATATTCGCTAAAAAGAGCAAGCATGAATTGACGGCGGAGGGCAAGGAAAAATTCTTAGGCCTGATAACCGAACTCTATGAAAACCGCGATAGGACCTTCGGCAACGCCCGCTTAGTCCGCAACATCTTTGAGAAGATCGTGGAGCGTCAGGCGGACAGGCTAGCATTAAGCGGCGCAGAGCTCAGCAAGCAAGCCCTCTGCGAGATCCTTCCCCAGGACATTCCCAATAAAGAGGAATTGCTTCATTCCTAATCCTGGAAATCCAAGGATTTCCAGGATCCGGCTTCCTTTGCCCGGATGATGGTCCAGATGTCGGAAATGGAGCGTTCACCCAAAAACCCAGATTCCAATCTGAATGAGCCGTTGTATTCGGCCACCAAGGCAAGGCCTTCTTGCGCATTAATCCAGCTGATGAAGATGACGCTATGCTCCCAGGAGTCGCCGGAAAAGGTCAGGTATAGCCAGTCACCCGGTTGCAACAATTTTCTGTCAGCATAGGGCCCGCTTTTCTTTGAGGAAAAAACCTGCTCTCGGGCGCTAGGCGGAAATCCAGCGCGGTAAAAAACAACATTCGTAAAATCCCAGCAATCCCCATTTACCTGCTCGGCATTCATTCCCGTGATGTGTTTTGCGGCGGCTATGACGCGCTCCCCCGGCGTTTGGGCCGTAAGGCTAATGCCCCCAGCCCCAAGGAAAAGACAAAGGAAAATAAGGGCCTTACAGGCTATTTTTCTCAAACCCATAGTCTATACTATAGTGCATGAAACGGAAAAATTCGAATTTCAGGGCGGGCCTGGGTCTCTTCAGGTTTAGCCTCATTCACTTTGCGGTTTTACTCCTTTCTCCATTCAGCCTTGCCTTTGCCCAAATTCCCCAGATAAAATTCCTTACTATACCCGGCGGGGTTTTTCAAATGGGTAATGCAGCAGGCCCAGCAGACTCTCGTCCCGCGCATAAGGTGAGCCTTGAGCCTTTCCAGCTTAGCAGTACCGAGATAAGTCAGGCGCAATTCCTTTCCGTCATGGGCTACAATTTTAGCCGAAGCCGAGGCTTGCCGGAAGCCTCCAGCCTTCCGATGGAAATGGTGAGCTGGCCAGAGGCGGTTTTCTTTTGCAACCAGCTGAGCCTTCTTTCCGGCTATAGCCCGGCATATTATGAAGACGCGACACTGACCACGGTCTATCATGATTATCAAGCCGGCAAAGACTGGCATCGTGGTGAGGACGAAGAACTTAGGCTTTTCTATATGAGTACCGACATCGCCTATGGTAATTTCCGAAATCGCGAGCTGCCGTTTTTAGATAAGCTGGCTGATGGCTACCGGCTACCCACCGAGGCCGAATGGGAGCGAGCCGCTTCCGGAAGCGAAGCTTCCGATTCATTCGCGTGGCTGCGCGATAACGCAGAGGGGCGGAGCCGTGCGGTTGGAAGCAAAGAGCCGAATGCCTTTGGTTTATACGATATGCTGGGGAACGTTTGGGAGTGGTGTTGGGACGGTTATGGAGCCTACTCCTCCGCAGCTCAGGTAAACCCGACCGGCGCCCAAAGATTCAGTCGGCGGGTGATGCGTGGGGGCTCATGGGTCTTTCCCGCTTCCGATATTCGCATAAGCTCCCGCTTTTCAAGCGGCCCCTTTACGCGAATGTCTGACCTGGGCTTTCGTGTGGCGAAACCCCAGCGGGGCGACGTAGAGGCGAATAGGGCAATGCTGGCGCTCGCGCGAAATGGCGGAGTCTTGGAACTCAAAGATGCCCTTTCCCGCGGCGCGCCGCTTGAGGCCCGAGACTCTGAATTGCGGACTCCGCTCATTCTCGCCGCCACGTATAACAGTGAACCGGAGTTTGCGCGTGCTTTAATCCAAGCCGGAGCCCGTTTTTGGACGCGGGATAAAAAGGATATGAACGCCCTTGACTGCGCCGCGGCCTTTAATGGGAATCCCGCCTTGCTCAAGCTATTATATTCAGTCGCTCCCAAGCCCCCGGAGGGCTCTGTGCTTGACGCGCAAAATCTTTTCCTGCGGGCCGCTGCCCATAATCCAGAGCCTGAAATTCTCAACACGCTTATAGCTGTCGGCGCTATCTGGCGTAAACCCGGCAATCTTGGCAGAAACGCCCTCCACATAGCGGCTTCAAGCAATCCGGCGCTTCCCGTTCTCCGCCAGCTTCTTCAGAAGGGCTTTGAAATTGATGGGCCGGATGAAGAGGGATCAAGCGCGCTTATGCTCGCCGCCGGGAACAATCCCAATCCGGATATCGCCGTGGAGCTTATAAAGCGCGGCGCATCGCTTTCCCTCTCAGGATACAACGGAAAAAAAGCCATCCACTATGCCGCCGAGTCAAACCCATTCGGGGCGATGATCCGTAGCTTGATTGCTGCCGGCGCCAAGGTCGGGGAAGAGGTAGCCGTCGGAAGGCCGCTTGAGCTTGCGCTTTACTCCAATCCTTCCGTTGACACCTTCAAGGCGCTTTTAGACGCTGGGGCAAAACTCGAAGCCCCCGGCAAGAGCTATTCGACTCCGCTGGGGCGCGTGGCGAGCGGAAACCCGAATCCTGAGCTTATAGGGTATCTGGTGTCGCGGGGCTTTGACCCGAACGCTGAAAGCCAAGAGGGGGAAACGCCGCTTATGGTTGCTGCGGCCAATCATTACCTGGCAAACATGACACTCGCCCTGCTTAAGGCGAAGGCGCGGGTAAATGACGCGGACAAGGATGGGCGGACGGCTTTGATGCGCGCCGCGCAAAACGCGTATTGCGCTCCCGCGGTGGCTGAACTTCTTTTAACTGCCGGGGCTAAGGTAAACGAGAGGGATAAAGAGGGGCAAACGGCCCTCCACTACGCCGCGGCAGGGTCCTTCTATGTTGAGTTTCGAGGGCTTTTGGTAAAGCATGGGGTGAATGTAGGCCTAAAAGACAAAACCGGCCAAACGGCGGATCAGAAATGGAAGGCTCAGTCAGAGTACTAGGGATAGACCTCTTTTGCTTATAAGCGGTCAATGATTTTCACCTGCTTAAGCGCTCCAAGCCTAAGTGAAAATGCAAACCGCCATCATCAAAAACGGAAGGAATTGCTTCGCTCAGGCTTGGAGTGAAATAATACAGGCCCTTATTTAAAGCCCTCTATTCCCCCAAGGAGGCTTCTGTAAAGGTTTAATGACTTTGACTGCTTAAACTCTACCCCTACGTGGCAGCCCTCGGAACCCTTGTCGTGGAGAAAGCGGATCTGCCCGACGAGTTTGAAATCCTCTTCAACCGATTTAAGGACGATGTGATCGTTCATGGAGACTGACGTGGCCGGTAAGGGCAGGGACAGACCTATACCGATGGAACTGGCATCGTAGGTTTCTCCCATGAAGTCCTTTCCCTGTAGGGTGTCAACGAGGAAGGCTTTCAGCTTGCTGGGTAGTTTCTCGACGCTGTAGCGCGTAGCCAATCGCTTCTCGACCATAGATGCCTCCGGAAAAAACGCTTGATATGATCATTATGCAATGGGAACTGCCTTTTTTCAAGGCAAAAATGACAGAGAAAGCGTTTACCCCTTATCGGTAACAGCCTGCCTGGCTCTCCACTGTTGCTGAATGCAGAAAAAAACAGACTAAAACCGCCTCAAGCCCCACGGCCTACCTGATATGGAGGTCAGTCTCCGACCAGGAAATCCCAAGGCTGGGTATGACTACGCCCTTCATGGCCTTACCCGAGGCGGGGTCGATCTTTTCCTCTACCCTGCCTGCTTTCCATGCCTGATAGCCTGCCTCATGGGCGATGCCTAGGCAGCGTTCGGCGTCTTCTTCCGAAACGTAGGCTGCCCAGCCCACGCCCATGTTGAATGTGCCGTACATCTCCTTTGCGTCTAGCCCGGCCTCCCTGGCGATAAGCTCGAATACCGGAGGTGCGGGCGGCACGAAATCGATGCGGTAGACGAAGTTCGCGTCTAGGCGCATCAGCTTGCGCCAACCGTGACCGGTCATGTGGGCGGTGTAGTTTAGCGTGAGCCCTGCTTTTTGACAGGCCTCAATGAATTTTACGTAGATGATGGAGGGGTCGAGCAGGGCTTCGCCGTAGCCGCGGCCGTCCGAGAGCTTGCTGAGGTAACCCTCCGGCATCCGCTCTGCGAGGGCGCGGCAGAGGGTCAAGCCGTTGGTTTGCACGCCGGAGGATGCTAAGAAAATGATAGCGTCCCCTGCCTTAACGCGATTAAGAACGCGGTTTGTCTTTGGGTAAACGCGGCCAAGGGCCGAGCCGCCGAGAACGCATGTGCCGGAGCTGATCATTCCCTTGAGGGTTTGCGTTTCACCCCCGGACCAGACCGCGCCCGCCTGCCTGCATCCCTCGGCAAAGCCTTCGGCTAGGTCTTGAGCCCTCGTCTTATCCGAGAAAAAAACGTCATCGCCCACGGCGGCGTACATGGCCACGGAAACCGGGAGGGCTCCCGAGGCGCAGAGGTCGTTGACGATGGTGGAGACGTCGTCAATGGCTACGTTGCGATAGAGGCTTTTGCCTGTTAGCCGGTAGAGGGCGTCGGCGACCATCACCTTGGTACCGAGGGCTTCTTCGACATGGGCGAGGTACTCGTTGTCCGTTTCGATCAAATAGCAGGATTCCCCGCGGATGGAAGCCGGCTCGGAAAAGCCGTGGCGGGAAAGGGCGGGCGTTGTGCTTGCCGCGGCGCTTTGGCAGTTGCGCTTAAAACCGTCTAGGACATCGTAGTTGACGCCGGCGGCGGCGTAGCTGAGGGGGGTCTTTTCTTCGGCCATGGCCCATTATGCCCGGCTTGCCTGAGTTTTTCAACCAAGCAGGGCAGGGGAATTGCGGCCGGGACGGCTGAGTAGGGCTGGGTAGGGGGGCTGAAGCGAGGCGTGGAGGCCGGGGCTAAAGCCCGGCCTCACTCTGGCCCTATTTAGAAGTGGTTGCCGAAGCCGTAGTAGAACTCGACGCCGCGGTTGTCCACGAGGTTCATGGAGCCGCCGGCGTAGAGGGTAAAGCCCAGGGTTTGGATTGTGACGATGGCGCCGGTAGAGGCCTGGAAGCTCTCGAGGTCACGGCCGAAGTTGCCGTCGTCGGCAATGCCCACGTCCGCAAAGAGATTGATTCCCGGCATGACGGCCTTCTTGAAGATGCCAGGCAGGACAAACCGCAGCTCCACGTTGTTGCCCGCTTTGAGGCGCCCATCCCCGTAGTTGCCCGCAACGCCGCGCACGAGGCCGCCTAAGGCCTTGTAGGAACCGTAGCGGTTGCCGCCGATGTATGAACGGCGGTGCTCGGGAATCTCAGGCCCCAGCAGGGCCGAGGCTATAGCGTGTTCGCCAAAGACAAGGGATACGTCCTTTGTGTTGATGAGGGGCAGGAACCAGGAGAATTCACCGACAAACTCATGGACATTAGCTGTTTCCAAGGCCGTGGGGTAGAACTCAAAGAACCATTCGTAGCTTAAGTCAGCCTTCAGGCCGTAAGTCTGGTCTGAGCTTGTTTTTTTATCCAGGTCCGTGTAGCCGAAGGCTAGGCCGGCCCCGTTTTCGTAGAAGCCTGGGCTTTCCGGCAAGCCGCTTAAAAAGAGGAGGGGGGCGGCGGTGCTGGAGGCGGGGAAGTTTGTCATTTGCTGGGAGCGGATCCAGGCCGAGGCGCGCAGATGGGATGCCTTGTCCAGGTACTGGGTTGCTTTGAGCCAGAAGTCGCTATTGATGATCTTAAAGCTTCCGTCCGGCGAGGCTGAATCCACCCGTTCGCCCAAAAGGTTGCGGTAGTAGCCGCGGTCTTCAAGGCCGCCACCGGCCTCAAAGAAGAGCTCGAGTTTGCCGGCCGGAGTGAGGCCCTTGCTGTCTGACGTGAATTTGAGGTCAAGGCCGAAGAGCCGTAGATCGAAGCCCGGGGACCAGCCGTCGCTTTCCGCGGCCAGGGGAAGGAGGGCTAGCAGGCCTAGGAAAAGGGCAAGGGCGAATACGCGTATCTTATTCATAATGACTCCTTGGGTTGCGATACAGGGAATGGTAGAGCATCAGCGGGCCTAGATCAATCCCGCAGCATTGAAAAATATCATCGTGCTAGCTGTCTAGGGCCTCACGTACCTTGAGCGCCAGTTCTTTCTTGGTAAAGGGTTTGGGGAGGAAATGCATATGCGGGTCAAGGACGCCCTGGCTGGCTATTACGTCCGCCGTGTAACCAGACATGAAGAGGCACTTGGTGAGGGGGCGGCTCTCTAATATTTTGGCTGCAAGATCCCTGCCGTTCATGTGGGGCATGATGACGTCACTGATAAGGAGGCTGAGAGCGGAATCTTCCTCTGCCCCTATCTCTAGCGCTTTTTCCGGGGAGTTCGCAGCGAGGACGGAATAGCCTAGGTCCTCTAGGAAAAATTTTGCAAGTTCTAGTATTGAGGGCTCATCCTCAACGAGGAGTATGCGTTCTCCGGCCTTGGCTCGGGGAATTTGGGTAATAGTGCTCTCCACCCGCGTAATTTCCTCTTCCTGGTGGGCCGGCAGGTAGACGCGGAAGGTGGTCCCGTGGCCTAGCTCGCTGTAGACCTTAATGAAGCCCTGGTTTTGCTTGACTATGCCGTAGACCGTGGCTAGGCCCAGGCCGGTGCCTTCTCCGTTGTTTTTAGTGGTAAAGAAGGGCTCAAAGATGTTCTTCATAATCTGTTGGTCTATTCCACTGCCTGAGTCGCTTACCATGAGCATGACAAAGCGTCCGGGTAGGTAGCCCTGGTTTTGCTTGCAGTAGGCGGCGTCGAAGCTGACGGCCCCGGTCCTAAAAGGATCATACTTTACACTTTTTCCTTACACCAGTGTAAAGCATGATCCTTTAGAACTGGTACTTCTCCAGGTCATACACCTTCATGGTTCGCTCGCAAAAATAGCCGAGCGGCACATGACGGTAATACAC
>JBGSOB010000058.1:0-3496 GCA_041739325.1 Treponematales bacterium | reverse complement strand
CGGCTCATGGACGATGCGGTCTACGTCTTCAACGACCGCTTTTTCCTTGCTCACGGGCGGCCCCTGCGCTTATAGGCAAAGGTGGTGGCAATCCCAAAGCTAAAGTAGGCCGAGGCCGCTGCCAAGGCTAAGGCAAGGAAGGGAGCGCTCGCGATAAGGAAATAGGCGGCGATGCCCCCGGCTAGGCAGGCGTAGCCTGTCAGGTAGTACTCCTTGAAACCGGTCATGTCGGCTATGGCATTGACCGGGACAACTATCAGGGAGCAAACGATGGGCACGGCAAGCCAAGGCATGCCGGAAAACCCGGCGATAAGAGAGCCAGCCAGCATGAGAACGACAGAGGCCAAACTGGCATGGAGCATGGGGCCGGTGAAGTAGAGGCTTATCAGGGGACCGAGCGACATCCCTTGCTCGAGCTCCCGCGACCTGCGCGCCACGAGGAATAGTTTATACACGATGCCGACCGCGTTGACCGCCACGATGAAGGCAATCAAGCAGAGTTTGAGGGCCGTGGGTATGGCGCCAAAACTGCCGTAGGCGCTCACGAGGAAGTGGCAGATAACCGCGAAGCCGGCCGTGCCTATGCCCATCTCAAAGGAGAGTATCCCCCAACCGCGGCCTAGCATGAGATTGCGTAGCAAGGGCTGGTTCTTGCGCAGGCTTGCCTTGAGGGCGTGCATATCCCGTACCAGGGCATCCAAGGCTTCTTTATCGTCCATCGGCTTCTCCTTTCTTTCCGCTGAGGTAGCTGTTGGTGAGTCGCATAAGGGCGGCGATAGCCTCCGGCTTGCGGCTAAAGGCGGAGGAAGAAACCTGCCGCGCCTTTTCATCAAAATAGCCCCCGCTCAGCGACGCGAATTCCGGATCCTTTGCCAGGCGCAGATAACAGGCGGCCATCTCTTGCGGACTAATGGAGAATCTGCTCTTGAGGGCGTAGAGGCGTTTCATGGCCTGTGGCAGATTGGGGTAGCGTGAGATGTCTATGCGCACGTTGCTTACGCGGATGCAATTGACACTCACGCGGCTTCCGCGCAGTTCTTGGGCGAGTTGATAAGTCCACATTACCTGGGCGAGCTTTGATTGGTAGTAGGCCTTTTCTACCGAGTAGGGGCGGCGCTTGAATTCGGGGTCTTCAAAGTCCACCTTGAGGAAGGGGTGCATGAGGAGGCCCTGGGAGGCGATAGTGATGATACGGCCCTGAGGGCTCTTGTGGAGGGCGGGGAGGAGAAGCTGGGTAAGGAGGACGGGGCCGATATGATTCGTCGCCCAGACAGACTCAAGGCCCTCGGATGTCAAAAGCCTTTCATTACGGCTGATATCGAAATCCGCCGCGTTGTGGATGAGGACGTCCAGGCTCTGTTGGGAGGTCAGGAATTCGGCGGCCGCTGCGCGGATTGAAGCAGACTCGGCCATATCCATAACAAGGAGAGATACCCCCTCCTTGCCGCTTTCCCGCTTAATGTCTTTGAGCGCGCTCTCTCCCCGTTCCCGATTCCTGCAGGCAATGATGACCTGAAAACCGGCCTGTGCAAGCGCGATGGCGGCGGCTTTTCCGATTCCTGAATTACCGCCCGTAATAAGACAGAGGCCCATAGACACTCCTTTGGCAGGGGATAGAGGACAGATCCTGGAGATCCATAGTCTTTCCCTTTGCTCCTGTAAACAGGTTTATAATATAAACCTGTTTACAGGATACTACTTTTTAGGAATTTGTCAAGCGAGTTTGAGGGCTGTGAGGATGTCGGGATAGCCCCGGGCGCAGTGAATACCAAATTCGGGGCGGAGCTGGAGGCCCTCCCGTATCGTGTTGCCCCCCATATAGATAAGGGGGCGCTCTGTCTCTGGCAGGGAGCGCTGGATTTCCGCGAGCTCCCGCACAGAGCCAATATGCTCGGGGAGAGCGGCGGAGATGCCGATGATGCGCGGCCTGAATTGCCGGGCTATATAGCTGATTTCTCGGGCGGGTAGGCCGGGTAGGAGGCTGAAACAGCGGACCCCCTCGGATTCCAGCATGAGCTCCAGAAAGCGCAGTCCCAGCACGTGGTAGTTGCCCTCGGCGTTGGCAAGGATTACATCGGGCTGTTCTGATGCGTGGAATTCTATGAGATTGAGGTATTCGGCTCGGATGAGGCTGATAAGGGATTCAGCGAAGGCGCTGAAGCGGTGTTCCGTGGCCACGCTTACCGAACCCTCGGCCCAGGACTTCCCGATCTCGTTGAGTATGGGCTGGATCATGCCGAAGGCGAGGTCGAGGGGCTGGATGCCGCGTTCGCGCGCCTGGGCTATGAGCTTATAGGCATGGCCGGGGTGGCCCGTCCGCGCGGCTTCGCGGAGCTCCCAAAAGAAGTGGGAGAGCGACAGAGCCCGCTCCTGGAATTCAACGGAATCAGCCGATTTTACGCGCATGAGGCAGCTTGGGCAGATACCGTGGCTCATGCGAAGGTCATCAAAGGGCGCGGATTCTCCTAAAAAACGCTGGCAGTAGGCGCACCACAGGATCATGGCTTGTCCCCCTCCGCCCCCGCGCTTGTGTTGAGGGCTTGATCCAAGACTTCGAGGGCAAGGGCTCTGGTTGTATTCGGCAGGAGCTTTTCAAGGGCCTGACTTAAATAGGAGAAATGCCGGGGTAGGATATCGGCGGCAAGCCCGGCTCGCTTCAAGATGCCCTCAAGCCAATCCGCATAGCGGCTAAAGAGCCCTGAGTCCCCCAGGGCTACCGCCTCCGCCAGGGTGGCTATGGAGTGGCGGGCATCGCGCAAAGAGCTTTGGTAGCCGGCTTCCCCAAATTTTTCCATAAGTTGGGGGTCATCCGCGTAGTGTCTGTCAACCGATATTCTGGCAAGCTCCTCACTGAGGGCAAGGATCTTTTTTCCCGCCCCGTCATGTTCCTCTAGGTTAAAATGTGCTTGACTCATTCTTTCATGCTAAGTGCGGGTTAGGGTGATTGCAAGGCTTGTAGAGGATCTTCCGATATACTACTATACAAGTGTGTAGTAGTATGGATATTCCCAAGCTTGTTTCCGCGGGGCTCTTTGTGCCTCGGTCAGCCTATTCCCTCCTGCGCGGCGTCCTGCGGCTGGATACCCTTGCCGCCTTTGCCGCCCAGGCGGGCTTTCCCGCCCTTGCCCTGGCGGACTGGGGGAATCTCTACGGCCTCCCCCTCCTCGTCTCTGCCTGTAAGGACTCAGGGATAAAGCCCCTTGCCGCGGCAGCCCTGCCTGAGGGCCCGCGGGAGGCATGCATCGCCCTTGCCCTGAACCGGGAGGGCTATGGGCGGCTTTGCGCCCTCTTAAGCAGGCGCTTTGCCATCATCGACCCCTATCGGAACCCGGGGGCCTTTTCCCTCCTTCCCGCCCTTGAGGAGCTTGCCTCCGCTTCCGGTTTGGGGGGCCTGGCCTTCCTCTGTGAAGACCTGGGGCGGGCCCTTGCCCTGGCGAAGCTGGGCGCCCGGGTCTACCTCTCCCTGCGCTATGGCCGCGACTTCCGTAGCCTTGCC
>JBGSOB010000011.1:0-35140 GCA_041739325.1 Treponematales bacterium | reverse complement strand
CCCACTTCACCCGTCCGACCTTGACGTTGGAAAAAAGCTGGCCCACTGCGTAGAGGTCTATCGAATCCGCAGAAAAACCCATATCGCGAGCGGTTTCCTTTATAAGCTGGTTGCGGTCAACCTCGTCATAGATGGAAAAATTATCGCGCCAGCCCAAATGGTGGATGTCGTTGCGCAGGACCTGGACCCCAAAGGCGTGAAAGGTGGAAACGGTAAGGTGGGGGAGCTTTTTGCGGGTGAGTTCTTTTACCCGGCTGGCCATCTCCTTAGCTGCCTTATTGGTAAAGGTAAGGGCGAGGATGGCGGATTGGGGAATGCCGGTTTCGAGCATATGGGCGATACGGAAGGTGATGACCCTCGTCTTCCCTGAGCCGGCACCGGCTATGATAAGGAGTGGACCCTCAAGGGTAGTCACCGCCTTGCACTGCTCAGGGTTGAGTTCTTTCTCGAATTCTAGATGCATCCTTGCCTCAGTGCGCCGCGCGGGGCGGCACTAGATATGCTTAATGAAGATGTCGAGGCCCTTCAAGCCAAGGGCCATGACGGCGGTCACGATGACGCCGGCGATAAATACCCCCAGGATGATAAAGGCGATTGATTTTCTGCGCTTGAGGCCGAGCATCCAAGCGCCTAAGGCTCCCGTCCAGGCCCCGGTAAAGGGAAGTGGTATGGCGACAAAGACTAAAAGGCCCCAGTAGCCGAATTTCTCAATCGTTTTCTCTACGTTCTTTCTCTTGCTTTCCAGGAAGCGATCGAAGATTTTCCTATACCATGCCCAGCGGTAAAAAAGCTTATGCACGGTATTGAGGAAGATGAGGGCGATCGGCGCGGCGAGGGCGTTCATGAGAACGCAAAAAACAAAGGCAAGCCACCAGGGAGCCCCGCCAACCGTCATCGCATAGGGTATGCCGCCGCGCAACTCGGAAATGGGCAGGAGTGAGAGAAAACCGGCCCAGATAAAATGCTTAATATCCATGGTTGGCGAGTATAGCGGTCAGGGATGTCTTTCGCAAGGGCGAGGGAGGGGCGAAGGGGAAACTCGTGCTTTGAAGATGTCGAAAAAACTAGTCTGACCACCACGCGCTTATGCATGCCCGAATCCCCTCAAGATCATCGGCATCGAACCACTGAACATCAGGCAGGGAGCGGAAGAAGGTAAGCTGGCGCTTTGCGTAGCGGCGGGTATCCATTTGGATGCGGGCGATCAAATCTTTGGTTTCATAGCCGGGCGCGGCTTCAAAAAACTCGCGGTAGCCGATAGCCTGCATCCCCGGGGCATCAGGGCCATAGCCGGCAGAACGTAGACGCTCAACTTCCTCGGCAAGGCCCTGGCTAAACATGGCCTCTACCCGCTCATCGATGCGGCGGTAGATATCCGCCCTTTCCCGCTTGAGCGCCAAACAGAGGAAGTCCCTATCGGGGCGGGGAGTCGTGGGTAGGGTATAGGAGGAGAGAGGCCTACCGCTCGTGCGTAGAACCTCCACGGCTCGGCCGAGCCTATATGCGTCTTGGATATGAATCTTTGCCGCCTGGAGGGGATCGCCCCTTCGCAACTCCTCCATCAGGGCCTCCGCTCCACCAGCTTCCAGCTCCCGTCGTACATCAGAGCGTATCTGAGGGTTTGATGGCGGGGAGGGAGGCATACCGAACATGAGGGTCTTGAGGTAGAAGGCGGTGCCACCGGATACCACCGGCAAAGCTCCGCCGGCATGAATGGAGAGGATGAGCTCATCGGCTAAACGACAAAAATCGCCAACCGTGAATTGTTCATCCGGATTCCTGATATCGATAAGATGCTGGGGCAGGGCCGCTCTTTCTGAGGCAGAGGGCTTGGCCGTGCCTATATCCATGCCGCGGTAGACCTGCATCGAATCCGCGCTGATGATCTGAGCCAGAGGCAGGCTGCCAATGCTTAAGCTAGGGGGCTGTGCTTGTTGAAAGAGATCTAGGAGGAGCTTTGATTTCCCTGAGGCCGTGGGACCAAAGAGGAGGAGAACCTTCGGCCGCCCCCCCTGGGATAGGGCAGGGCATTTAACCGAGGACGGGCGGGGGCTTTCGAGTGAGTCCGGGAGGATGTCGGGCAGAATCGTCCCCCGGCTTATTCCTCGACCCGGTATTCGATTTGCTGGGTAAAGACCTGGCGGGCGGATTGAGAAACGATCTTATCCTCTATTTTGTCATCACCCGGCTCGTGAAGATGGGCTAGCTGGTAGGCGCGCTTCATGATGGCGCAGGTAATCTGGTACATGTTGTCGTTATATTCGATCAAATTCTCAAGGGGGTAACTCATCTATCTTCTTCCTTGCCTGAAAAGGGTTTATATATGATAGCCCAAAACTATGCGCGTATCAATCCCCTCAGGGCTGGCTGCCAAGTCTATAGAATATTTCCCGTCCCTGACGACCCTGAGAGCTGGTAAGAAGGTTTTTTTTAAGCACATAGGCCATTTTTCCCGCCAGAGAACGGCTCATTCCACCCGCGCGGGCAAGGTCGGAAACCGTAAAGCCGCCCTCAAGACCGGGGGGAAGGAGGCTAAGCAAGTCATTCGGATGGCTAAAAACCCGTGATTCCCTGCAAGAGGTCAGGCGCCGGTCTAGGATACTAATGAATTTTCGCCGCCAACTCCCCTGCCCGTCAGGGCTTCGTAGCTCCTCAACCTCAACCAGGGGGAGTTCGAGGATAAGCCTCTCAAGGCTGCAAAGCTCAGGGTAATAGACAAGTTCTTCAAACAAGGAGAAAAAGGAACCCCGCTTAGGGCTCTTCCTACGTGAAAGCTCTAGCCCGCTTCGAGGGTCAATGTGGACGATGGTTTTTAGGAGAACTATGGGATAGACCACCCGAACTTGATGACTTTGGGTTAAAAGGGGGAGTTTTGACCTCAGCTTTGAGAAGTTACCTGTTTGTATCTCGACAATCTCCCCATTGGCCCTCAAAATATCCACGATCTTGCCATTGATTCGAACCTCCCTTCTATCTCCCTCTTTAGAGAGGAGTTGCTTAAAGGACGCATGAAGGCTCATCTCAGACAATTCACCGATACGGGCAGTAATTTCCATATTATTCATTTCATTACAAGAAGATACATCTATCGATTCAGTTTCAATATTTTCCCGTGGCAATTGGCGAGGGACATCAAGAGCCTGAGGAGGATAATCCGAGACTGCTTCTATGCTTTTTTTCCTCTTTACGCTCAAGGCCGCGCTCCGGACTGCCGATAGGTATGAGTGGAAGAGAAGGATTTTTACGTATGAGCCTAGCTCAGAACACGGAATCCTGCCTCTCTTTCAGTATATCGGTCCGCTGAAGAGAAACTTAATAATTTCTTTTCAGGAAGGGATCTAGATAAAGGAGGTTGCCGGAGAAGGCGCTCGGAGTAGTTCGCACGACCATTGGTAACAACCGGGGCAAGGATGCCCCGTGAAGTATTCAAGGAGGAATATATGATCATCAACCACAATCTCAGTGCCATGTACGCCAACCGTCAGTTGGGAATCAATGGGCTCAACATTGAGAAAAACCAGGAGAAGCTTGCTTCCGGCATGCGCATCAACCGCGCCGGCGACGATGCTTCCGGCCTGGCCGTTTCCGAGAAGATGCGGAGCCAGATCCGCGGCTTGAACCAGGCGTCCAAGAACGCCGCGAACGGTATTTCCTTCATCCAGACCACGGAAGGCTACCTTCAGGAAACCCAAGACATCATCCAGCGCTTGCGGGAACTCGCCGTCCAGGCATCCAACGGAATCTACTCCTCCGAAGACAGGATGCAGATTCAGGTAGAGGTTTCCCAGATGGTCGACGAAATCGACCGCATCGCTTCCCACGCCCAGTTCAACGGAATGAACCTCATGACCGGCCGTTTTGCCCGCGATAACGCGGAAAATATGGTTACCGGATCCATGTGGTTCCACATCGGCGCCAACATGGACCAGCGCGAGCGCGTCTATATCGGCACCATGACCACCCGTGGTTTGGGCATCCGCTCCGTCGGTACCGACGAATTCATCACCCTTTCCGGACCTGACAGCGCCAATCGCTCCATCGGCGTCCTGGACGAGGCCCTCAAGAAGGTCAACAAGCAGCGCGCAGACTTAGGCGCCTACCAGAACCGCCTTGAGCACGCCGTAAAGGGCATCGACATCGGCGCCGAGAACCTACAGGCTGCCGAGAGCCGCATCCGCGACACCAACATGGCCAGCGAGATGGTTGAGTACACCAAGAACCAGATCCTGACCCAGGCCTCCACGGCGATGCTCGCCCAGGCCAATCAGAAAACACAAACGGTCTTGCAGCTTCTCCAGTAAGGGTATAAAATAGGGGGGAGGGTCACTTAGGACGGCGTCTAACGCCGCTGAAAGGATCCTCCCTCCGCCTTTCCAGGAAGAACGGCGGCGAGGGTTAGCCTTCGGGCTTTCCCCCGCGTGCCATGATCTTTGAAATTTGACTCTCTTTGAGCTGCGTGCCGGTAGCGAGAACGCCCTCCCTTAGGAGGGGCGCTCTTATTGCCGAGCGGGGCAGGAACGGCCGGGATAGGCGCGAACTATCTCCCGGAAAATTCCCCTCGCACGCAAGACCGCGGCATGGATGGCCGCGGAAATTGACTCAAGGAGGGTCGCATGATAATTAACCACAACATGAGCGCCGCGTATGCCAACAGGCAGCTCGGGGTTACCGGTCTGGAAGTAGGCCGGAACATCGAGAAGCTGTCATCGGGGATGCGCATCAACAAAGCCGGGGACGACGCGTCCGGACTAGCGGTTTCCGAGAAACTGCGCAGCCAGGTACGTGGCCTTAACCAGGCCGAGAAGAACATTCAGAACGGCGTTGCCTTCATTCAGACGACGGAAGGATATCTACAGGAAACTCAGGATATCATCCACCGTATGCGTGAACTCTCCGTTCAGGGCGCGAACGGCATCTATTCCGCCGAAGACCGGATGCAAATCCAGGTCGAGGTATCCCAGTTGATCGACGAGATCAACCGGATCGCTTCCCATGCCCAGTTTAACGGGATGAACATCCTTACCGGAAGGTTCGCTCGTGACAGCGGGAGTGGGGCCGCCGGAGTAATGCAGTTCCAGGTCGGAGCCAATATGGACCAGAGCGAAAGGGTCTTTATCGGCACCATGACCGCCCTCGCCCTCGGCATCCAAGGCGCTCAAGGTACGAGCGACAGCATCATAATTTCTTCGCCCGAAAGCGCGAACAAATCCATAGGTATGCTGGACGCCGCGCTTAAGATTGTGAGCAAGCAGCGTGCCGATTTAGGCGCTTACCAGAACCGCTTTGAAATGGCGTCGAAGGGAGTTGCCATCGCGTCGGAGAATTTGCAGGCCGCCGAAAGCCGCATCCGCGATACCGACATGGCCAGCGAAATGGTTCAGTACACAAAGAACCAGATCCTGAACCAGGCCGGGACCGCAATGCTCGCCCAGGCGAACAGCCAGACGAATTCCGTCATGCAGCTGTTTGGCTAAGAGCTGACCGTTCCTGAACGAAGGACCCATGCGAGCTAGCAGGGTCGCGAGTTGAAGAGAGTCCTGGACGTCTTCTTTTCATCTCGTTCGTGGGGGGCGGGGGGGGTCGCGCCCCTCTCCCGCCCTTCTCTTTTTGGAGGTTCGGTATGGCAATGGAAATCACGGGCGTCGTAAGCGCCCCGCATCAACTACAAGAAACTCAAGCAAAGCTAAACGCGTCTACAGAAAGGCCAGCAGAAAGCACCTTGGTGGCGGTGGAGGACGTGGACATAAGCGCGGCCATTCAAGAGCTCACCCAGGTAAGCCTAGCCTTCAACCGTAGGTTGCAGTTCAGCGTTAACGACAAGTTAGACGCAGTGGTCGTCAAGGTCATCGACAAGGAAACCGATAAGGTTATCAAGGAGATTCCGCCAAGGGAATTGCAGATCGTCCACGAACGCATTCGGGAGGCGCTTGGTCTTCTGTTCGATGAGCGAATCTGACGAAATGACCGACGGCGGGCAAGCGAATGTCCGACTTAAGCATTCCCGGCGTCAAGGATAAGTACGGTACCCAAAAACTCGTCGAAGACCTGATGAAGGTCGAGCGTATACCGAAGGTACGCGCTGAGGAAGAGCTTAAGAAGATTGAGAAGCAGAAGGGCTTGTGGCAGGATCTAGGCGTCCGCATGTCCCGCCTGCGCGACTCCTCCCGGAACCTCTTTTCTTTCAACAATCCCTTTACCGCCCGCACCGCCACCTCCTCCGACGAGGCGGCGCTGACAGCCACGGCCAGCCGCGAGGCTCTTGAGGGCGTTAACAGCATAGAAATCAAGCAAGTGGCCCAAGCCGACCGCCTTTTAACTGACAAACTCCCCAAGGATTATAAGGTAGCCGCCGGCAACTACCAGTTTGGCGTAGGCGATAAATCCGTGAGCATCCAATTCGGAGGGGGAAGCCTCTCTGAGTTTGCCGAGGCCCTCAATCGGCGCGGCAAGGACCTTATTCGCGCCCAGGTTATGAGCATTGAAAAATCAACCCAAAGCCTCCTTATCGAGGGAACGAAAACCGGAAAGAGTCAAGGGCTCAGCTTCCAGGGCGCCGCCGAAAGTTTTGCCCTTTCTTCCGGCATGGCAGAAAAAACAATATCATCCGAACGCAAAATCGCTTTGAGCCCGGCACTGCTGAGAGCTTGGACCAAGCCCATCGATCCTTCCCTCGTGCAGGTATCCGAAGGCCTACTTTCCGTTAAAGCCGGCGCTGAGGCAGCTATCGCCTTAAGCCCGGCTCTCAAGGCAGGCGGGGATGTGCTGTTTGAGTTTGAGATGCGCCTACGCCCGAGGCCTGAAGACCAACAGGATAAGGGGCCGCCATCAGGTCCAGCTATACCGGAAACAGGTTCTATTCTTTTTGAGGGGATAAGCATCTCAAGCGAGTCCTCCACCGTGCCCCTGCCGGGATGGACCCCGCCCTCCCCTCCCCCACGGGTAGACGATCTGAACATTGCCTTCGCGGGCCTTTCCTCAGGCGCTATCGTCAGTCTGGGGGCGACTCAGGAATCCGAGGAATTTGTCAAAGTCAGTTTCAAGCTATCCGATATCGGCGGCGACTTAAGCCAGCTGAATATTCGCAATCGCAACACGCACCGCGACGTAGAGCTGCGCAACATACGCAGCTATGACCCCAATGAGTCCGGCGGGTTCAAAGCGAAGAACCCGGTTTCAACCGCGCAAGACGCCATAATCAAATTGGATGGAATTGAGGTTCGCCGCGAAACCAACAATGTTGACGACCTCATTCCCGGGGTAAGCCTCAACATTCTGGACAAAACAGAGCGCCCCTTGCGCCTTTCGGTTCAACCCGACTATGAAGGTGTCAAAGAAAGCCTCATATCCTGGGTGGCGCACTACAACCAATTGATGACGGAAATAAACATATTAAGCCAAACGAACGACAAGGTCGTTACCGAGATAGACTACTTTACCGAAGATGAGAAAAAATCCGCGCTCGAGCGCTTGGGGATATTCCAAGGGGACTTTACCTTAAGCCAGGTGAAAACCAGCATGCAACGCATCAGCTCCGCCGCCTATGAAACGAAAGAGGGCTCAAAACTTTCCCTCCTGCAACAGCTAGGCATTTCCACCGATGCCCGCGCTTCCGGCGCCTCTTCCGGTTTTGACGCATCTCGCCTACGCGGCTATCTGGAAATCGATGAAGCAAAGCTTGACGCGGGGCTGAAAAACAGGATGCCGGCCGTCAAGGAGCTCTTTGGCAGTGATTCTGACGGTGACGTTATCATCGATTCAGGGGCTGCCTACGGGCTGGATGCTTTGATACGCCCCTATGTGGAAACGGCCGGGATTTTGAGCCAAAAGCAACAAACCATGAGCGACCGCATAACGCGGCAAAAGCAGACAATAACCAATATGGAAAGCCAGCTGGTGACCAAAGAAAAAGACTTGAAGCGAAAGTACGGATTGATGGAATCCGCACTCAATCAAATGGAACGCTCATCCAGCTCGATAGAGAATTTCAACAAGAGAAACAGCGGCAATTAAGGGGAAGAGATGAAGATCAGTATAGACGGCGCAGAGTTGGCATTCCAATTGGAAAAGGAAAAAAACCTAGGCGATATCCTGGTGAGCATGGACTGCTGGCTGGAAGGCCAGGGCATGATCATGTCCGGCGTAGAGCTTGATGGCCTTAGCATAAGCGCTGATATTCAGGCGGTTCGCGACAGAGAGGTTTCCAGCATAAGCAATTTGGATATCCGAACGGAAAGGGTGAGCGTTTTCCGCGCTCAGGCCCTCTCCCAATCCATAGCCTGGCTCAAGGGCATTTTAGCCTGGTGTTCGGGTACGGGAAAGGAAAACCTGGAGGAACTCAAAAAAGAAGGCGATCTCTTACTCTCCTCCGGCTCCGGTTTTCTCAATGCCGAGGAGATTTCTTTTTTAGAGTTCGCCCGAAACTCCTTGGACGCAAAAACAGATGAGGGCCGCGGAAGCGATCCGCGCGAACTATCCCTTGCCGTTGAACGCATATTGGGGAAGACGGGAGAGCGACTCCTGGAAACCATAGCCCCAACAGGGGAATTGCGAAAAGCCGTCGCGCTCCTTAAAGAAAAGCGGGAAAGCATCTTGAACATCCCGGTTTTCCTGCAGACCGGCCGAGACAGAGAAGCTCTAGAGGCGATTGCCTCTTTCACGGATATTTTCTCAAAAGCTATCCGCATCATGCCCGGCCTCAATGAAGCCGGCATGGATACCGGCTCCATCATTATAGACGGGGAGCCCTCTGGGGAATTCCTCAAAAAATTAAACGCTATCCTGACAGAGCTGGCTGAGGCCTTTGACCGTAGGGACTCCGTTCTCATTGGAGATCTTTCCGAATACGAAATCCTGCCCCGGTTGGAGAAATATTTCAGCGCCCTCGAAGAGCGCATTCCCGAGGAGGCCTAAATGCCGCCTTTGATGATCCTTGCCATGACCCAGTATCTGGAGACGAATAACCCTCCCTGGCTTATTTGGACATTCGTTATCGTCATAGCACTCGCCGTGGCCGTTCATTATATTCGAAAATTCATAACATCCCAAACCGGCACTCGAAGTGTGCAAAGCAAGGTTAAGGGGATTTCCTCAGCCGGCAAAACTCAAAGTTTCCACGGCTTTGGCTTTAGGCGCATTGGCCACGATATAGGCTTCTCAAACGAGCAGATCGGCTTTTTGGAAACCTATGGGCGCAAATTCCAAATAGCCAACCCCGAGCACACCCTACGCAATCCGCAAGCCCTTGACGAATTCCTAAAAAAGGCATTTCAGGATATTGAAAGCCATTCCGAAACCGAGGCGATCCACGACCAGCGGGCGAGCATGCTCTTCCAGATCCGCGAATACATAGACCAAATGCGTAGCTCGGGCAAGGCCATCTCCTCAACCCATTCCCTTCAAAAGGGTACCGCGTTTACCTTTATCACCCCGGAGGAAGAGCACTACACATCTCGCATCGTGTCGGTAGACCCCGGAGGTCTAGGTTGCGTCATTCCCCGTGACGGGCTGAGTCAGGAACTGCGTTTCAAGCGTGGAACAAAACTCAACTGCTTCTTCTATTCCGGCCCGCAAACTGGCTATACTTACGAGACCAAGGTGCTGGGCTACGTCCAATCCGGGGCATCCAGCCTTATGGTTACCCGTCATTCTGATCATGTGGATCCCCTTCCCGCCCGCAAGCATAGGCGACGGCAGACATCTCAACCCTGCGACCTCACCCCAGTAAATATCGTGGTAGTGAGCAACGCCCCCAAACCCAGCCGTCAGGCAGTGGTATCCGGCCGCCCCTTCCCCGGCCAGATTTTGGATATGTCCGCCGGAGGGCTTTCCGTGCGCACCGTGCAAGCCGGAGACGAGGGAGCCTATCTGAAGATTGATTTTGCCCTTCCCCAAGGCAAGCTCTCTTCCATAGGCAGGATCGTCAAGGTTAATCGTCTCAAGAACACCGGGGGTATCCTCCACCTCCAATTTGCCAAAATATCCCGCAAGGACATCAATAAGATTCTTTCCTACGTCTACCGCTACGCCGATTAGGGCTTTGACGGAAGCCGCCGCTTTTATGGTGGTTTCCGTCCATGGCGGAGCCGAAAGCCCGCGCTTGACCGCACCCTCCATTCCGTTTAGTATTAAGGTATGAAGGTTTTAGAGATTAAAAATCTCACTCGTAAGGATCTCCCCATCTACTACCGCCGAGAGTTTATGGGTTCGGTGGTACTGCAGTACCTCAATTCAAACAGTGAAAAACGAATTGATTTTTCCCTTGAGAGTAATCCCTTTGGCCATATAGAGGTAAAAGTGAATTTCCTTGAGGATGTCGACTACCCCCTTGTCCCCATCGTCAAGACCCTTAAGGAATATATACTCGAAATGGACAGGAAAGGCGGGCTGCCCTGATCAGCCTGAGAAGCGGGAGCGCAGCTGACACATTAGAACTCGGTAAGCGCATAGGCAGGGCATGCCGTACAGGTTCTATCATAGCCCTCAGCGGAGGCCTCGCAGCGGGTAAGACAACCCTTACCAAGGGAATAGCCCTGGGCCTAGACATCTGTGACGACATCACCAGCCCGACCTTCACCCTCCTCAATGAGTACCAAGGCAGGCTGCCCCTCTACCATTTTGACGCCTATCGCCTCTCAGGCTACGATGATTTTGAGAACATCGGTGGGGAAGAAGCCCTCTATGGGAAGGGAGTATGCGTTATAGAATGGAGCGAAAGGCTGGCGGACGCGCTTCCATCCGAGGTTAACCAGGTTCGCATAGATATCCTTCCCGATGACGATCGTGGCATTTCCATAAGCGGCCCGCTTGAGGGGCTTCTCTCATGAATGCCCTTGGCTTCGATTGCACATGCGATATTTTAGCCATCGGCCTTAAAACCGCAAAGGGATATTTCGAAGAAGTCATTGACGGGGGAACCCGCCATGCAGAGTCTCTCATGACTGAAATTGAAAAAATCCTAGACCAAGCGGAGATACGCGCGGCAGATCTAGACCTTCTGGCCTGTGCCGCAGGGCCGGGTTCCTTTACCGGCCTGAGAATAGCCTTTGCCAGCGCAAAAGGCATCTGCGCCGGAGGCGATATCCCCATGGTGAGCGTACCGAGTCTTGATTACTATGCCCGGCCGCATTGCGCGCGTGAGGGACTTGTTATCTCCCTGATCGACGCCAGGAAGTCCCGCTTTTACGCGGGGCTCTATGAGGGGGGGCAAAGGCTGGGGCCCTTTCTAGACCTGGCTCTGGATGAACTCTTGGCCCAAGCTGATAATTATCAAAGGGTATTTCTTACCGGTCCTGACGCCCAGCTCTTGGAAGAGAGCGCCGCCGCTAGGCCGGGCTGGTCGATAGACTTAGAATGCCGGCGCCTTAAGCCACTACATTTGATTGAGCTCGGTATCGAAACACTGGAAAACCGAGGGCCTGACGGTCCGGATTCCAGCCCCCTTTATGTACGAGATAGTGAAAAAGACATGGGTATCACGGTATGCGCCCGCGGCGCAGGAGTCCCCTATGAATGAAAAACCAGACAAAGCCACTTCACATTCGGAAGAAGCTGAAATTCTCGTAGAGATAAGCTCTGATGATTTCCCACAAGAGCTCGACGCCATCGAAAGCGAAGCGGAGGGCGCGGACTCGGGACCGGATCTTGAGCTCCTCAAGATTCCCATCGTGCGCGTACTAAAGGCAAGCTATGCCCAACTCCTCATGCCGCTTGCTATCCTTGATTCCAAATTGCACTTTATTTACCGCAACCCGGCCTTTGAGCAGATACTCAAAAAATTCGCTTACCCCGACAAGGAGCAGTTCCCAGCGCTCTTTTACGCGAACCTCGGCAACGATGAGATGAAGCAGCTCTACCTTTCCTTGTCTTCGCCAGAGAAGCGCTATTCTTGGAAGGGGAAGATAAGCCATAAGATGAAACACATCTCCACCGAGATAACCAACGTCTTCATCTACCCCTATTTTATACAAGAAGTTTCTCCGGTAAAACCCGTTGTTTTTACCGTCTTCTTTGACGACGTGACAGAGGAGAATATCCGCACCCTCCGCTCCATGTTCAATTCCCTCCTTGAAGCCTCCAAGCTCAAGGACAACGATACCGGGGACCACATACCGCGCGTCAATTCCTATTCAAAGCTTATCTCCCTCAAGCTTTTCAACGACCCGCGTTTTCCGGAAATCGATCAAGACTTCATAGACAATATCGCCTTTCTGGCGGCCATGCACGATATTGGCAAGATAGGAACCCCGGACGATATTCTCAACAAGGCAGGGCCGCTTACCCCCTGGGAGTGGAATATCATGCGCGAGCATACCATTAACGGGGCCTACTTCCTCTCCGCTTACCCGAACTCGATGGCAAGGCAGATAGCGGTGGCCCACCATGAGATGTGGGATGGGAATGGTTATCCCTATAAATTACAGGGAGAGATGATACCCCTCGCCGCGCGCATCGTTTCCATTGCCGACGTCTACGACGCACTGCGCATGAAGCGCTCCTACAAACCGGCCTATTCACACCAAGTGGCGGTTAACAAGATTAAGGAGTGGTCTGAAAGCCATTTTGACCCGCGGATAGTGGATTGCTTCCTTGAGCTGCAAGGGGAATTCGAGCGTGTCTTCGAGGAGAATAAGGACTAGGATTCGGAGAGGCTTTTCTCCCAGGCGTGAATGAAGCTTTCATGGGCGGCGATCTGCGCGTGAAGGATGGCGTCCTGGAGCTCGCCCCTACCCAGCCAATCGTTCCCGTCTTGAACGTAGAGATGCTTAAGAACCCCGCGTACTTCCTCAAGGCTAAAGCTGGGGTCTATCGCCTTGCGACGTTCTAGGTTGGCGTAGGTGTTTTCCAAGGTGTCGGCGTAGGTTTTATCCCGCCATTCTGTCGTTGACATGGAGGGAGTTTACATCGCCTTTGTTTTTTTGTACATCGGGCGGCAAACTCGCCGGCAGCGGTATTCTTAGTCGCCGAGGCTGGAATCCGGCAGGATGAGGCGCTGATCCTCCCCCTGGATATTCACGGCAAAACTTACTCTTGAAAGACGCGAGCTGATCTTTATATCAGCTAAGGATATCTCCCGATAGCTAAAAAGCCTGTCAGCGCCAATGGAGAGGCTAGGCCCTCCCTTACTCGGCGAAAGTATGATGGAAAAGCGGCGATTATCCTCCCCCATTCCGGAGCCTGGGTCCAAACCACCGAGCGGCGCATTGTCTCCATCTTCCTCGGCGGCAGAGCCGACTAAGCGCAGTCCGTCCTTCCAGCGAAAACCGCTGATCATGTAGCGCGGAAGAATGTAGGCATGTGATTTATGAGAAAAGGATAAAAAGAGGATCTTGGCCGGCTCAAGGCTTGTCAGGCGTTTTTCAAAGCGGGATAGTTGAAGGGTTGCCTTGGCGTCTTGGGGGCGTTCACCCTTGATCGCGGAAAGAATTCGTTCCATATCGAAATGCAGGATCTTATAGGAGAGGATGAGGGTGGCGATATCCATTCGCCGCCCATCCAGGGCCGGAATGCGCGCCCCCTTGCGCTCGCTCATCCAGCGCGCCTTTTCATCATTCCAGGAGGAATAGGGTATTTCGACGATATCCACCGCGCCATTGAGTATGGCGGCGGCAGTGTTGGCGGTTTTTTCAAAAGAGAGATCTGAGCTTAAATAATAGATGACGCGATCCGGCATCTCTTCGATGCCCTCGCCCTCAGGCGATACACGAATTACATTGAAAACGCCCTCTAACCTGGCCCGATCCAGCATGAGCCTTTCCGAGACGAAGAGGGTCTCTTCCTTCTTGCACAGGCTTACCCGGTAAAGTCGCTCGCCGCGCTTTTCCGCCTCGGCTAGGAGAATCGATTCCAGTTTTTCCACGCTAAACTCCACAGCCTCTCCGATATTGGGGCGAAGGCAATCCTGACGGCCAGGATCCTCCGCTTCCAGCTAGGTATTCTAGCTTATTTTCGGGAGAATTTAAGGCGACGATGAGGAAAAAAGGCAGGCCGTTCTTAGGGGGCAAAGATACAGATAGCGAAGCTTAGCAAGGCCCCAGCTACAAGGAGAGTGTCCGCAATGGTCCAGGGCGGAGATTTGAGGGCGCGGTCTGGCCTGTAGTTTCTCGCTTCCAGAGCCTCGGCGCTCGTTAGAGCGGAGGCTAGCACGCTACGAACGAAGTGGGTAAGCAGGACGCGGATATGCCTCATCGACTGCCTATGCGCTGAAAACCCCCTCACCTGGGCCGCCTCCATTGCCCTTTGGTATGACTTAAAAACCTGGGGAATAAAGCCCACGGCAAGGCTGAGGTAGAGCCCAGGGTCGAGTTGTTCCCGCCTAAAGAGAAAGCGTGAGGCGATACTCAGGGCAGCGCCAAGTTCCTGGAGCTTAGTGCTGGAAAAAAAGACCTCACTGAGGGTAAAAACCAAGATAAGCCGCATCAGATATGTCAGCGCGGGAAGGAGCTCATCTGGCAAAAAGGGTTTTGAAAGATCGAACTGGAAACAGCGAAAGAGAAAAATCATAAGCGCCATAGGTAGGAGAAAACGGGCTTTAGCAAAGAGCTTAACAGGACCTAACCTGAGGCAGATAAGGGCTAGAACGCACAGGAGGACAAGGACGATGGCTCCTAAACCGCCTGCGGCCATAGCTCCGGCGCTTAAGATGATGAGGCAAAGGAATTTCGCCATGGGCTGGAAGCTATGCAGAGGCGAATTCCCAGTGATATAGAGAAAGGGCAAGGCCTTAGTCATGAGGAGGCAACCAGCTGAGATCAGCGCGGCGTTGGTAAGATCGATAGGGGTTGGCGAGCCCGTAACGCTCAAATTCCTCAGGGTAAAAATCGTCCGGGCTTCCATCATATGCCAATCTGCCCCTTTCCATGATAGCAAGACGATTTGCGTGGGCGAGAACCTTCTCTAGTTCGTGTGTAAGTAGAAGGATGGTCGTGCCCGAGGCGTGCAACTCTACGATTGTTTCAAGACAAAGGCGAATGGAGGGCAGATCGAGATTGGCAAAGGGCTCATCTAAGATAAGACATTCGGCTTCCATAGCCAAACTACCGGCGATAGCCAGACGCCGGCGCTCCCCGCCGGAAAGGCTGTCCGGCAAGCGCCCGCCAAGGCCATCAAGATGTACCCGACGCATTGCCTTCTCACGCCGCTCTTCAATGAGGCGGCGTGGCAGCCTGAGATTTTCAGGGCCAAAGGCTACATCCTCATCTACCGTTTGCCCGATGATCTGGGCCTCAGCCTCTTGGAAGACCAGGCCCAAAGCCGAGCGCACCTTCTCAAGCTGAGCGCTTATCGGCACTCCCCGATAGAGCACTCGGCCGGATGATGGGCGGCAGAGGCCCAGCAAGTGACGCACTAAGAGGCTCTTACCCGAGCCGTTGCGCCCCGCGAGCACAAGAAAATCCCCTTGGTTTAAGCAGAGACTGATTTCGGAAAGCCCAAGGCTTCCATCGCTAAAACGATGGTCGACTTTCTCCAAGCGTAGGAGCTCAGTCAAGGGGTTTTGATTCCTCTAATCGCGCGGCAAGCCAAGGCCGAATGCTCATGGCGATAGGCACGGCAATAAGTGCCTTGATGGCGTCTCCCGGAAGGAAGGGCAGGGCGCCGATGGCGAAGGTTTGCAGCCAGCTTTTATGGATGGCAAACTTTAAGACGGGGATACCGCAGGCATACAGGAGGACGGAGCCGGCTACAATGGCGAGGGCAGCCTTCCACCAGCTAAGGCGAGAGCCGATGCGGGAAATGAGGCCCATGCAGAGGGTCGACGGGATATAACCCACAAGAAAGCCCCCCGTCGGCCCCCAGAGCCGGGCGAGGCCCCCGGTTCCCCCGGAAAAAACCGGCAGGCCGATGATGCCCAGAAACAAGTAAAGGAGAACCGATATCGTGCCCCAGACCGGTCCTAAAATGAGGGCGGCAAGCATGACAAAGAGATTCTGCAAGACGATTGGCACGGGGATTCCCGGCAGTGGTATGGCGATATAGGCGCCCACGATGATGAGGGCGGAAAAAAGACAGGCGAGAACGGGATAGACGATGGGTGGACGGGCTTTCATGGGCTTCTTTCCTTTTGAGCGATATATGCCTCTCCCAGGGAGAGTGCTGAATGACGGCCGGAAGCGGACTCAATTAAGAGCCGCCCAGGGGCTTCAAGGCCGACGGCCCTCCCCAGACTTGAGCCGTCTTCTCCAAGGACTGATTTCCCCTTGCTGGAAGAGAATTCCCACCAGGATTCGCAGATGAGTAGATCATTGAAAGCAGGCCCCTGGAGTGCATCAAATTCATCTAAAAATGCGCGGAGGCAGTCGCGCCGTGAGGCCCTTGCTCCGATCACGCTTGCAAGCTCTATGCCCCCTCTCATATCCACATGGTTCTTGATATTGACTCCAAGGCCAAGGGTGTAGAGGGATATCGACTCCCCGGAAACAAGGAATTCCGGGAGGATGCCGGCAATTTTCTTGCCTTGAACATAGAGGTCATTGGGCCATTCCAGACTCACCTCATGGGCGCCTAAACGCCGGAGTGCCCGGCAGAGGGCGAGGCCCGCAGCTAAGAGAGGCAGGGCCGACCTACGGGGTCCAAGTCCTGCGGGTTTACCACCAGTTGAAGCCTGCACTGCGTGGGCCCATCCACCTAGGTCAAGAACAAGGGTAAAAAAGAGCCCACCCGGTGCTGATTGCCAAGAGCGGCCCAGCCTCCCCCTCCCCTTGCCTTGGCTCTCAGCTAAAACGATCCAGGGGCCTTGGGGTTTTTCCAGGGCAAGAGAGAGGGCCTTGTCCATGGTAGAATCAACATGCTGGTAGTGGATGATTCGCTCTTCCCTGCCGGGGAATTCCCAGGGATAGAGAAAATCCTCTGAGCCGCTTAAGGCGTATCCCCCATGATCTGAACGGATATCGTAACCGGAAGAGCGCAATCCCTCGATATGCTTCCAAACCCCAACCCTACTCATGCCAAGCCTATCCGCGATATCCGGGCCGGACTGGATTGCCGAGTCCGCGCGTAGCAATTCGAGGATGGATCTTTTATTGCGATAGGCTTGGTTAACCATATTTCTTACATAGTTAACCATTCTGGAAAAAAAAACACAAGAGGGGCAAAAATCAGAAATCTGGCGGGGTTGGGACAAAAAAAAAGAGCGACTAAAAAGTCACTCCTTAAGGATTTAGCGGCAATAGGGCTTGAACCTATGACCTAACGGATATGAGCCGTGTGCTCTACCAACTGAGCTATGCCGCCATGCCGAACGGGCTGAACTGTAGCAAAAAGCCGGGGGCTTTGTCAATGAGACCTCTGCGAACTTAGCGACTTACTACGCCGTAACCCTTTAGCGCCTTCGTCTCTTCCTTCAGAGGGTAAAAAGGCGAGTTCAAAACGCCTAGATAAGGTGGGGTCGGAACGAAGGATCGCGTGCATTGTTGAAAAAAAAGCAAGTCGTTCACGCTCAGGAAGCTCTGCCGCGCGCTGAATGAGGCTCTGGCGTGCATCCTCCCCCAAGGCAAGCCGGGCAGACTCAAAGTATGCCCGATGGAGAGGCCCCTCCCCACCTGCCTTAGCGGCTGAGCGGAATGAAGCCTTGGCGTGGGCCCAGTCACCGGAATAGGCTTTGTAAATGCCCTGCCTCAATAAGAGTGCGGGATTATCCGGATCCCGAACCAGTCCGTGTTCGACGCGGCTGAGAGCCAGCTTCCACTGACTCAAGGGGTAGGTCTTATAGGGGGAAAGCGCGGATACCTTGGATAGGGACCAATAAAATATAAAGAAAATACCCAGATCAATGAAAATCATTAATAAGGAGAGCCGCAGATAAACAAGAAAGTTATCTAGGCCATGCAGAAAAACGGCCGCAAAAAAACCCAAAAGGGGAAGGCCTATCCATGCTTTATGCCGGCGAAAGCGGTACCAATATATGGCAAGCCCGCAAGCGAAGCCTGAGAGCGCTGTAAATGCCATGTGACCGAAAAGCACTAAAAAGGAGCGATAAAAAGTATTCCATGGGCCAAAGAGCACTCCGTAACCAAGATTTTCATAAATGCCAAAGCCTAGGCCAACGGTCGCCGCATGGAGCACCGCATCAAGAGGTTCGCGAATGCTGCGCGAAAGAGCTGCAAGCAGAAGAAAAACAAGAAGTTTGCTCAATTCCTCCGAAGGCGCGACGACAAAGAATTGTTGAATAAATCGCTCAAGAGAATTAGAGGGATCCGGAACCAGAGCCGTGAAGGGATTAGTTGCATAGAAAAATCGAGAAAAAAAGAGACTTCCTATACCACCCAAAAAATAAAGAGAGGCCCATTGAACCTTACGCTTTCTAAAATCCAGTTTATCACGACTCTTTAAAAAAAGGATCCATGCCCAAGCTGCGCCAATATCTATCACGACGACGATTAAAAAATTTAACATTCCCTATTTTCCCTATTTTTCAAAGCATACACAAGACCATAAGCGTGACCTGGTAAAGAACGCCAGGCCCCGCCAATGGCTAAGTTTTTTTCGAGAATATTCGAAATATCAGCGATTGTTAAAAAGACCGGTAAAGAAATCCTCCACCTGGCGTTTAGCCTTTTCCGCGTTGCGTGCCAGCTCCTCGGCGCCGGATGCGAAATTACCAGCTATGCCGGCAAAGGGGTCCTTGGAAGAATTGAAATCGTCTCGGTACTGGCGTGTAGCGTCTTGGAAGTCTGAGGCAAAGTCCGCCTTGCCATCCTCGCCGCGGCGTTGGTACTTGCCATTGAGTATATCCACGTAACCGGACTTCTCCCAAGTCTTAAGCTCGGCTATGCGAACCACCGGGAAGGGATGGCTTTGACCGAGGGTATTCATGAGTTTGTAGATGGAATCCAGGGCGTCACCTGCCGCGTCATACTCTCCGGCTTGGGCAAAGAATTCATTCATGTCCATCTGGTCTATCTGGCGCCCGCCGGCGCTCTTCATAAGGGCGGTATAGGAGCTTGAGTCGTTTTGAACGGTAAGCAGGCCCGCTCTGTCCGCGGAAAGCTCGCTCTTGCGATCCCATTCGTTGAGTGCAAGCACAATGGCATAGAGGGCCAAATTGGCGAGGGGGAACTGGGCAAGGGCGATGGATGAGATATTCATGAGGTACCAGAGGAGGGTCTTGTAGAGGGCGTGGCCGGATATGACATGACCCATCTCATGCCCAATGATGGATAAAAGCTCTTTTTCGTCAAGCATATCCAGTAGGCTGGAATTGAGGACGATGAAGGGTTTATCCACCCCATAGGCCCCGGCATTAAAGACCGGATTCTGCGAGACGTAGACCTCAGGCCTATCCTTGACGTCAAAGATTTCGCATGCTTTAACGGTAAGCTTGTTCACGAGGCCGAACTGCTTTTCCGTGACACGCGCGCTGGATGCCAGCATCATCAGCTTGAGGGATTTCTCGCTGGTGAGGCCCACGAATTTCTTGACTAGGACGTCCGCGCCGGGGATGGCCTTAAACGCGGTAAGCGCCGCCCTATCGGCCGGGTGTTCCCAAGACCTAGATGAGATCTCAGGAAAGTATTTGATGGTTTCCATGTAGACTAATCTAACCATCTTATGCCTGGAAATCCAGTCTTTTTTGCCCAGCTTTTTCAGCTTGACGCATCTTCCTAGGCCTCATAGTATGGGTCATCCATGAATTCCAAGGGGCCGTCCGTGGAAGAGACAAAGACCGCAGTGGATCTGCCTGCCTTTGGGCCCTGCCCGGCCTGCCAGGGCTCTGGATCAGGCTACGCCCTTGATCCCAAAGGCAGAGACTATCTACGCTGCCCCAGCTGTAAGCTCATCTACCTCAGGGCTGAACAGCGCCCAAGCCTTGATGAAGAACGCAGGCGCTATCTCCTCCACCAGAACGGGCCCGATAATAAGGGGTACAGAGACTATCTTTCGAATTTTCTTAAGGATTTCTTCTACCCCTACTGCCCCGCCCCGGCTGTTGTGCTCGACTTCGGTTCCGGGCCAGAGCCCCTGCTGACCAATATCTTGCGGGAGGAAGGCTACGCAAGCCTAGCCTATGACCCCTTTTTCTCAGAACAGTGCCTGGAAGCTCAGGGGCCCTTTGCGGCCGTCATCGCCCATGAAGTCCTTGAGCATTGCGCCAACCCGCTTGAAACGCTGGGGATCATGGTCAAACTTCTTAAGCCGGGGGGGCTTATCCTCATCTCTACCCATTTCCCTCCGCCGGAAGCCGATGCCTTTCTCTCATGGTGGTACCGTCAAGATAAAACCCACATATGTTTTTTCAGCCAAGACTGCCTGGAAGGACTTGGCGCCCGCCTAGGGCTTGAGAAACTACGCTGCGACTCAAAGTCGCGCATCCTGTTTAAGCTTGGCGCGCCTTAATGAAAAAGCTCATTGAATAGAGGGCTAGACCCAGCCAAACCAAGGAAAAAGCAAGAAGCTGAGCGGTGGAGAAGGATTCTTTGAAGACGAATATACCGATGCAGAGCTGGATGCTCGGTGAAATATATTGGGTAAAACCTAGGGTGGAAAGGGGCAGGCGTCGAGCGCCCTGGGCGAACCATAGCAGGGGCAAAGCGGTAACCAAACCGGCAAGAATCAGCAAAGCAGCGGTTTGCGCATTGAGGAATAAGGCAAGATTTTCTTGAAAGCCACGGAAACCAAGGAGGACAAGGGCCAGTGGAGCAAGCATGAGGGTCTCCGCGGCCAGGGCGCTTAAGGAATCCAATGCCAGGCGCTTTTTGGCAAGCCCGTAGAGCCCAAAACTCAAAGCAAGGGCGAGGGAAATCCATGGAATGCCACCAGCGCGAATGCCGGCAAGAATGACCCCGCATAAGGCGAATGCCACCGCCACCCATTGGAGGGCAGTGAGTCTTTCTCTAAAAAAGATCAGCCCCAGTGCAACGGAAACGAGGGGATTGATATAGTAGCCCAGGCTTGCTTCTACCGTATGACCTGAATTGACGGCCCAGATATAGAGCCCCCAATTAATGCCGATAAGCAGGGCAGAAAAAAGCAAAGAGAAAAACACCTTTCTTTCCTTGAGTAGCAGAGGCCAAGCGGCCTTTCCGCGAATACTCAGAATGACCCATACCAAAGCGAGGGAAAAGACAATTCGGCAAGAGAGGATCTGTAGGGCGTCGACATGGGCAAGCAGGCGCCAATAGAGGGGGAAAAAACCCCAGGCCGCGTAACCTGAGAGGGCATAGACAAGGCCAAGCTTGTCTATGCCCGGCTTAACTTCCACCGTTGCGCTTGCTGTATCGACGCCGCGAGGCTTTCCCATAAACCTAGATCATTCCCACTCAATGGTTGCCGGGGGTTTTGATGAAACGTCGTAGACCACCCTGCCGACATCTTTGACTGAATTGGTGATCATCGTGGAAATCTCAAGCAAATCCTTCATATCGAAGGGGTAGACATCCGCGGTCATGCCATCAAGCGATACGATGGCCCGTAGGGAAAGCACATAGCCGTACTTGCGCACGTCTCCGGCCACACCAACCGAGCGGATGGGCAAAAGCACGCAGAAGGCCTGCCAAATCTTGTCATAGAGGCCGCGCTTTTTAAGCTGATCTATGAAGATCCAGTCTGCCTCACGCAAAATGTCGCACTTCTCTTTATCCACTTCCCCCAGGATGCGCACGCCCAAGCCCGGGCCAGGAAAGGGATGACGTCGCACAACGTCTTCATCCACACCCAGCACCCGCCCTAAGGCGCGAACCTCGTCTTTATAGAGGCGGTCAAGCGGCTCGATGATGAGCCCCGCGTCGCGTTTTTTTTCTACCAAGGGGGAGCGCACATTGTGGTGGCTCTTAATGACATGGGCCTTCTTGCCCACGCCCTTCCCCGACTCGATAAGGTCGGTGTAGAGGGTCCCCTGGGCCAAAAAGGAATTATCCAGCCCGAGTTTTGCGACCTCACGTTCCTGTATGCTGATAAAAAGATCGCCTATTACCTTGCGCTTTGCCTCTGGCTCATCCAATCCCTTGAGGGCAGTGAGGAAGTCCTCTTGCGCGTGAATGATGGAGAGATGGCGGGCACCTAAGGCCTTGAGCGTTTTCTCAACCGCAATAGTCTCGTTTTTACGCATGAGACCGGTGTCCATATACATGAGGTAAACCTGAGCCGGGTCAAGGGTTTTCAAAAGCAAGGCCCCGGCGACGGTAGAGTCAACCCCGCCGGATATGAGGAGGAGAACCGGCCTATCGCCGACACGGGCGGCTAGGGAAGAACGCACCTCGGAAACATAGGCCTCCATGCTCCACTCACGCTTGGCCTCGCAAATGCCCAAGCAAAAGTTGGAAAGTATTTCCATGCCGAACTGGCAGTGGCTGACCTCGGGGTGAAATTGCAGGCCGTAGAGGGGCAGTGACTCATGTTTGACAACCGCGGGAAATCCGTTGTCGCTGGCGGCTATCGTCTGAAAGCCGGGTGCGACGCGCTCTATCGAGTCGCCATGACTCATCCAAGCGGTAAAAGAAGGGCTTACGCCGGCAAGCAGGGGCTCGGCCGTATCGCTTAAGCTCACTTGCATGCCGCCGTATTCTCTCTCGTGTAGGGGCGCGACCTTGCCGCCCTGATCTTCCATCATGCGTTGCGCGCCGTAACAGATGCCCAGGGTCGGGAGGCCCGTTTGGTAAAAGGCCTTGTCCGGCCTTGGCGCGTCCTTTTCATAGACGGAGGAAGGAGAGCCTGAAAGTATGATGCCCTTGACCCCTGCCAAGAGGGTGGGGTCAAAAGCTATATCGCCTGAGCGTATTTCCGAATAGACGCCCAGCTCGCGTATCCTGCGCCCGATGAGCTGGGTGGTTTGGCTCCCGAAATCCAGAATGAGAATGGTATCCACGGCGACTTCCTAGTTGCGAGAGTAGTTGGGGGCTTCCTGGGTGATGGTCACGTCATGGGCGTGGCTCTCCCTCAGGCCGGCTTGGCTAATCTTTACGAATTTGCGGTAACGGCGAAGCTCTTCGATATTTGCGCAGCCGCAGTACCCCATACCCTTTTTGAGGCCGGAAACAAGCTGGTGGATATAGGAGCGCAGCTCTCCCTTGTAGGGAACGCGGCCCTCGATACCCTCGGGCACCGGGCTTTCATCCTTTGATATCTGATAGCGGTCGCCCGATCCGTCCTTGATGGCGCCAAGGCTGCCCATGCCGCGGTATTCCTTGAAGATGCGGCCTTCGAAGATTATCTCACGCCCCGGGCTTTCCTTGAGACCGGCAAAGAGGTTGCCTATCATGATGGTCGAAGCGCCTGCGCCGACAGCCTTGACTAAGTCCCCTGAGAATTTGATTCCGCCGTCAGCGATGATGGGAATATTCGACTTGTCGGCTTCCTCGGCGCAATTGAGAACGGCCGAGAATTGGGGCACGCCTATTCCGGCGACGACCCGCGTCGTGCAGATGGAGCCGGGGCCGATGCCGACCTTGACGGCGTCTGCGCCGGCGTCTATAAGGCGGCGGGTTCCGGCGGCAGTGGCTACATTGCCGCCGACCACGGGCAACTTGGGATAGGCGCGCTTGATGGCGCGGATGGCGTCCAGCACGTTCTTGGTGTCACCGTGGGCGGTGTCCAATACCACGAAGTCTACCCGCGCGTGGGTTAAGAGGGGAAGCCGCGCTTCCCAATCCTGGGGAGATATTGCAGCGCCGACTATGAGGCGGCCGGATTTATCCAAGGCAGCGCGGGGGTGGCGCTCGTGCTTTTCCATGTCCTTGACGGTGACTAGGCCGGTAAGGCGCATTTGATCGTCCACCACCGGGAGCTTTTCAATGCGATGCTCATCGAATTTTTGCCGTGCTGAATCCACCGTGACGCTCAAATTTTCAACCACGGGATCTGCTGTCATGGCGTCGCCCACCTGCTTTTGATCGTCATGGCAGAAGCGGAGGTCGCGCCCGGTGATGATGCCCACCAGGATGCCGTCCTTATTCACGACCGGAAGGCCGGAAACCCTGAATTTTTCCATGATGGAGCGCACGTCACCGATTGAGCGGTCCACTTCGACGGTTACCGGGTTTTCAATGATCCAGTTTAGGTAGCGCTTTACGCCGGCCACGTGCTCCGCCTGGGCCTGGGGCTTGAGGTTGCGGTGTATGACGCCCGTCCCCCCCTCAAGGGCGATGGCGATAGCCATGCGCTCCTCGGTTACCGTGTCCATCGCCGCCGAGACGATGGGGGCGTTGAGGTAGAGATCCGCCGCCAGATGGGAGCGTACCTGAACGTCTTTAGGTAGGATCTCCGAGTAGCCGGGGAGGAGGAGGATGTCGTCGTAGGAATAGGTTTCTTCTATCTGCATGCTGTCTCCTTATATCTCTAACCGGGGCTATGAGCGCCCGAGGGCTGCCTTGAGATCCGTCATTGCCGAGCGGTACTTGGCGCTGAGCGCTAGTGCTTTTTCCGCCGCCCGGCCGCGGTAGGCCTCAGGCTTTGAAAAGAAGGCCTGGGCATCCGTTAACCCGAGGGCCTTTAAACGCTGACTTAAAAGCGAGGATATTTCCGGATGGGCGGAGAGAACCTCATGGAAGGGCCGCCCAGAAGACTCAGATTCAAGGGTGAGCTTGCGGATGACCTCGTGGGCGTCTATCTCTCCGGCCTCGGCTAAAAGGATATAGGCGGGCTCGGCCAGAACCGAGCCGCCCGTCATGGAAAGATTGGCCAGCATCTTTTCGCGGTTTACCTTGAGCGATTTGATGACGGAGATAAGACGATTGACCGCTGCGCCGAAACCGGCAAGGTATTCGGATACAAAGCGCTGGCTGGCAGAGTTGGTGAGGTCGCGCTGGTGCTCGGAAATCTGGTCCATGAAGAATGTCATAGCGCGCGGGGCGAAGGCCTTCCACAAGCTCTTCACGTGCTCTGAATTCCAGGGATTGCGCTTTTGCGGCATGGTGGAGGAGCCCACCTGATCCGAGCCGAAGGACTCTCGTATCTCGTCGATTTCCGAGCGCTGGAGGTTGCGCAGGTCGTCGGCTAGGTTGGCGATAACCCCAAAGGCGGTATTGATCTCCAACAAGAGGCGCAGGAGGTACTCAGGCTCAACAAGCTGGGTTGAGTGCTCCGAAGGCTGAAGGCCGAGGTAAGAGAGGTAATCGCGCTCGATGGCTTCAGGGTCGGCATAGCTCATGGAAAGGGCGTTGTAGGAGCCGGTTGCCCCGGCAAGCTTGCCGCAGAGTTTTTGGGAGAGTTCATCGATGCGGAGGGCAGACTTACCGAGCCGGGAAACGTACTCTGCCATGGCAAAGCCGAAGGTGATGGGCACCGCGTGTTGGCCGTGGGTTCTTCCCACCTGGGCTGTGGCTGCCTCCGTACGGGCAAGCTCGCAGAGGAGGAGGACTGAGTCCGCCAAGAGGGGCAGAAGAACCTGCCGCACGGCTTCCTTATTTCTTAGGGAGGCGGCGCTGTCCAGAATGTCAACGCTCGTAGCTCCAAGATGCACCAGGGGAGAAAGGTCGTCCGGAAGCTTACGCTTCATGACATTTACCAGGGCCCTGATGTTGTGGCGGGTCTTTTCCTCTTCCTGGTAGACTTCCTCTGGATCAATCTGCGATTCCAGGGCGTCAAGCAGGGAGAGGCGGTGATCGTTCGCCATTCCGCGGGCCTTGAGGTGGGCCTTCATGAGGGCAACCTCGGCGCGGGCGCAGGAGCGAATCGTCGCTTCTTCCGAGAGGTGGGGCGTCAGCTTGTCGAAGAGTTCCCTATTCGAAAGATAGTAGCGATGATCCAAGGGGGAGATATTGAGGAAAATGTTACGGGCTTCCATACCGAAGAATATCAAAAAGCCCTCAGACTATGCAAGAGGGGGTAGGCTTGTTTTTTCTCACCACCGTATCTGGTGGTTTTTTCCATTAAGGATAAGAGGCCAAGGGGCGGCGCATCCTTCATCTATGTGCTTGTTTTGCGTTTAGAGAAGGTTTGCTCGAAATAACACAGGAGTTGCCTCAGTTTGGGAGATCTTTTTCCGCCCATGCCCAGGTCAAAGAGGATGTCGCGACGCTCGCGGTCCAGCCAACGGGCAAGCCGGTCAAGCTTTTCATCCTCTCCCGCCTCGGCAATGGCTATTTTTGCCATAGCCGCCAATTCCTCGGGCACGAGGAGTTTAAATTGCCCATTTACCACGAGGTTAGCGTTCCCCGAACCGGATTTCACGAGCTGTATGGCAAGGGGACGGTTTGACGCCCCAGCGCCTGAGTCTGGCCTGGGCTCTGAAGAAGATTGGCTGAGCTCGCGGTAGCTTTCAGCCATTTCCCTCTCGAGGGATTCGGTTTCACGGTTGCGAATAAGGAGGTTTGCCTGGGCTACGAGAAAGCGAATGTCCTCATAGACCATATCCTTGGACAGGCGAACAAGCTCTTTTTTGAGTCGAACAGTTTCTTCATTTTTGTCCTCAGCAGACAATTTTTCTTTTTTTGTCTGATTCTTTTTTTCAGGCTTGATGAGAGGCTTTTGAGAGTCAGCGCTTTTTTTAGTTGATGCTTTTTTTGGCTTTTCCGGGTTTTTCCTTTGTTTTTCAGGCATTTTCAGCCCCCCTTACTAAAAAAAGCATAGCTGGAAAAGCAAAAAAAAGCAATTCCCTGCTGGCTTTACCAGAACCCACTGTCGGTCGCACGTCCGACAAAAACCCTTGAACATGTAGGATAAAGTAGATATCTTTTTTTTATGAGCAAGTCTGAACAGGAATTCGACCTTCCCTTTCCCAAGATCGACCTTGAGGAATGTAAGGGATGCGGCCGCTGTATCGTAGCCTGCCCGAAGAAGTGCTTGAGCTTCTCCGAAGGCTTTAACCACAAAAGCGTCAAGTACGCGCAATACTCAGGCACCGGATGTTCCGGCTGCGCAATCTGCTTCTATACCTGCCCGGAACCCTACGCGATCGAAATCCATACGGTGGACAAATAGCATGCTTACCTTCATTAAAGGCAACGAGGCCGTCGTTATCGGCGCCCTCTACGCAGGCTGCGAAGCCTACTTCGGCTACCCTATCACCCCGGCATCGGAGGTAGCCCACGCGGCCGCCGCCCACTTTCCGGCGGTAGGCAGGGTATTTCTCCAGGCTGAGTGCGAGACGGCGAGCATCAACATGGTCTACGGCGCGGCCGGGGCCGGCAAGCTCTCCATGACCGCATCCTCTGGCCCTGGGATAAGCCTCATGCAAGAGGGCATTTCCTACATGGCCGGGGCAGAGCTTCCCGGGGTTATCGTCAACATCCAGCGCGCCGGCCCAGGCTTGGGGAACATCTTTCCCGAGCAAGCCGACTACAACCAAGCAGTGCGCTGCGGCGGACACGGAAATTACCAGGTTATCGTTCTGGCGCCGGCATCGGTGCAGGAGATGTGCGACCTCACCATCAAGGCCTTTGAGCTTTCTGTTAAATACCGCAACCCGGCAATAGTCCTGGCGGACGGTGTCTTGGGCCAGATGATGGAGGCGATGGAACTGCCTGAGTCCGAATCGAAGGTGGCTGACATGAGCTCCTGGGCCGTCCAAGCCGACGCAAAAACCCGCGGCAACCTTATCACCTCCATCTACCTCAACGCTCAGTTGCAGGAAGGGATCAACATCAAGCTCCAAGAAAAATACAAGGCGATGCAGGCAGAAAGCCTCCATGAGGCCTATATGCTCGATGATGCCGATATCGTCTTAGCCGCCTATGGCTCATCCTCACGGGTGGCGCGCTCCGCGGTTGAGGATTTGCGCAAGCGCGGGATCAAGGCCGGGCTCTTTAGGCCTATCAGCCTCTACCCCTTCCCCGCCGCCGCCATGAAAAAGGCGAGCGCTGGCAAAAAGCTTGCGGTGGTGGAGCTTTCCGCCGGGCAGTTCCGCGACGACGTGGCGCTTAACCTGGGCATGGACCGCGACGCCATCCCCCTGATCAACCGCATGGGGGGCGTCTTGCTCTCCGTTGAAGCGGTTGTCGAATCCGTCCTCAAGATCGTTTAAGAAGGAAGGGCTATGGGCATCAAACGCACCCTCGGCATGTACGACAATTTCATCCGTTCCGGCACAAAGTCTCGCTCGACCCACTACTGCGCCGGTTGCGGCCATGGAATCATCCATAAGCTGATCTCCGAGGCCATCATCGAATTCGGCATTCAAGACAAGACGATCGTTGTCAGCCCCATCGGCTGCTCGGTCTTCGGCTACTACTACTTCGACACGGGCAACATCGGCGCCGCCCACGGCCGCGCCCCCTGCGTGGGAACGGCCATGAGCCGCACCCTCCCCGACTCGGTAACCATCGTCTATCAGGGCGACGGAGACCTAGGCTCGATAGGCTTTAACAATTGCTTTCAAGCCGCAAGCCGCGGCGAGCGCATGGTTACCTTCTTTGTCAACAACGCCATCTATGGGATGACTGGCGGACAGATGGCCCCCACGACCCTCCTTGGCATGAAGACGGAAACCTCGCCCTTAGGCAGAACGGCCAGCAACGATGGCTACCCCCTCCATGTCTGCGAGGTTCTGGATCAGCTTAAAGCCCCGGTCTATATCGAGCGCTGTTCAGTAGCGGACACAAAACGCATCATCCAGGCAAAGAAGGCAATTCGCAAGGCACTGGAAATACAGCGCGACGGTAAGGGCTATGCCTTTGTCGAATTCCTCTCCCCCTGCCCCACCAATATGGGTATGGACTCACAGACTTCGGCTCAGTGGGTGGTTGAGGAACTTGAAAAGGAATTTCCCTTAAGATGCCTGCGTGACAAGATTGCCGAAGCCAAGCCCTTGAGCCCGCCTGCGGCCGCGCCCTCGGTATCCGAGTACTTCCGCGCAGGTGCCCGCGAGGCTGTCGGAAGCCCAGACACGAAGGCATCGGAGATTCGCTATAAGTTTTCAGGCTTTGGCGGTCAAGGCATACTCAGCCTCGGCTTGGTTCTAGCTGAGGCGGGCCTGGTGTCCGGCAGGCAGGCTACCTGGTATCCCTCCTATGGGCCCGAACAGCGCGGAGGCTCGGCGGCATGCTCGGTGGTGGTTTCCGGTTCGGAGATAGGCTCTCCCACGGTAGACGCTCCCGACGTTTTAGTGTGCATGAATCAACCGGCTTTCGACCGCTTTATCTCGGACGTCAAACCCGGCGGAACCCTTCTTGCAGAAGAGATGATCAAGATTCCCCAGGATGCGCGCAAAGATATAAAGATCGTATCCTTCCCCTCAACCGCCATCGCCTCTGCGCAGGGCGTGGCAAAGGCTGCCAACACGGCCATGCTCGGCGCCCTCTACAGCCTTGATCTTCTTGGCGGAATGAAGAAGGAAAACATCTTCAAGGCCCTTGCCGCCAGCTTTGCCAAGAAGCCCCAGCTGGTACCCAAGAATCAAGCGGTATTTGAGGCGGCCTTGGAACATTTCGCAGCTAAAAAATAAAAGTCTTAAGCAAGGGAAACCCATCCGTTTTGAAAAAAGAGCGAAGCCTAGACGGCATCGCTCTTTTTTTTTCGCCCTTAGTTTGGCATAAACTCAAGCAAATTGGCCTTTTCTCCCAAACCCTCGTTTGAGATATAGAGCCGACCATCGGGGAGGAAGCTCATGCCCTCAGGTTTTGAAAAGAGGCGAGGATCAAGGCTATGCAGGGAATGGAAGGCACCATCTGGATTGAGAATAAGGAGCTTCCAGTCCAGAGCGGAGAGTATGAAGAGCCGCCCGTCCAGGGGATGAAGGGCAATGGCGGATATACGCATCTTCAAGCCGGGAAGCTTTGGTTTTTTTTCTTTCTTTTTAGTGCTCGGCGGCCGAGGCCCCGCGGCAAAGGCCGTCAAGGAATCCATACTGAAGCGGTAGAGCGGCTGGGCAATCAAGCGCGAAGAATCGATATCATAAGCGAAAACAACCCGCGTATTCCGCTCATCCTTCCCACCCTTGATGTTACTCTTGGGGGCTATGAGCAAGCGCCGAGAGCGCAGATCCGCGCACAGCCCCTCGCTATCGGCAGCCTTCAAGGATAAGACATGGGAAATAACTCGCGGCTTGGCTGATGCGTAGTCGCGGATTTCAAAAAGCTTTGCGTCGGAGCGGAGGGCAAAGGCGGTTTTGTCGATAATGGCCAGGGCCTCGAAGTCTCCATCTGCGGCAAAACGTTCTTTAGATTCAATCTGGCCGCTCGCGGCGTTAAAAATAAACAATAGCCCCTTCTCATCCTGAACGCAGGCAAAGCGATCCTCTCCAAGAGCCACGAGGCCGGAAATTTCTTTAAGGCTTGGCGGTAAGCGGATGATTCGCTTGGGCTTGGAGAAATCATAGCCGTTCTGCGCGCCAAGAAAGGTGCTCATCAAAGAGAAAAAGAGAATGCAGAAGGAAAGACTTTTATGCGATGGCAGAGCTCGAGCCCTCATTCTGCGCCTAAGCTCTCTTTCCAAAAGTCATAGGCCCGCGCCTCTGGATCGCGCAGGCTATGAGGGGCCTCTATCTTCCACAAGCCTGGAATGAGGATGGAGGAAGGGGCACCGTTTTTTTGAGGCGTTGAGCTCTTTTTTATGAGGAGGCCCTCGTTTGAAAGGCTATAGGGGACTTTTGCGCCTTGGGGAGAAAACATTCCCTCAAAGAGGAGGAAGGCTTGGACCGTCCCGTTTTGTTGGTCAAGGTAAAGAAGAGAGAGTGATTCAGGCAGGCTTTCTTCCCCGATATCGGCGGGTAGATAATAACCTGCTTTGAGGATTACGCCGTCATGGGCCGTGGCCTTCGGCCCTTCTCCACTTGTAGGCTCAGCTCCTTTGCGCCAGGATAAACCGCTAGCAAACACAAGGGGCAGGCCATAGCCTGACAAGAGCTTTGAATTTTCCTCGCTGAGGAGAATCCTTCCATCGGCTTCACGCCTAAAGACAAGCTCTAGCGTGCTACCTTCTTCAAAGGCCTGAGCCCTTCCCAGAAAGGCGCCATCCTTTTCGTGGGCAAGGCCGGCTAGCTCCATACTCTCACCATTGTCACGGAAGAGGCGCAACGTAAAGGCCAAGCGGCCCCTCGGCGCGGAATCTAACCTTAACTCGCTGGCGCCACGTTCGGACTCTCCTGAATCCTGGGCATAGGATCCCAGCCAGGGGCTCAGATCCGGGGCTTCTTTTTTCAGACAGGAAACAAAGAAAAGGTTTGTTAAGAGTAGGGCGCCTGCAAAAAGCAGGGCGCGAAAAAAACAGCGCAGAGCCGGCGCGGAACCAAAGCGAGAAGAGCGGAAAACCAAGCCTGATCCGCGCGGACGCTCCATAGCTAGAGTTTTCTCCGAAACATACGGTAATTGATGAAGGGGAAGAGATTATTGCGCTTTTCCAGCTTTGTCATCCACTCGGTATTGATGACGTTGCGCGAAAGCATATCGTAAATCTTGGTGAAATTGCCGATGGCGTCTTCCAGCTGTGCCTGGGCAAAACCCGCCGAGCTGGGGTTACGCATGAGGAAGGCCCAGTCTGAGCTTTGCGACAAGAGGATCTCGCGGGCGGCTTGATTGAGGGCGCGCTCCTTAAGCCCGTATTCGTTGGGGAAGCGCTCGGCAAGTTCTACCATCCGCTCGGCGGCCTTGTGGATATGCCGTAAAAGCCAGGCGTTGGATTGTTCAAGCCAGGGACCGGCAAAACCGTCTTCCACCCATGAAGAAAATTCCGGTTGTAGGGATTGGGATTCGGGGGAAATTTCCAGGTAATCGGTGGGGCTAACGCAGCGGAGCTCTGAGTCTTCCGCAGCAAGCGCGCGCAGCACCGCTTCAAGCCAATCCACGCCCTCAAACCACCAATGGCCGAAGAGCTCGGCGTCAAAGGCTGCGACGAGGAGGGCGGGAGCCTCCAACTGTTCTTGGGCGCGCCTCAGGCAGAGGGCACGGTTGTAGACGAAGTTGCTGGCATGTTCCTGTATCTTCAGGGCCGCCTTTTCAATGTCATATTCGCGCTTGTGGTCCCCGTCCATATCTATGGCATAGTACTTAAAACCGGTGGGAACCCTCGTCTTGCCGTCGGGCAAAAACTCAGCCACGAGCTCATCGGGAAGGTCGTAGCCAACGTCGCGGTAGAAGTCACGATACTCGCGGGCCGCGGGATAACCTGAGTCCGGGTCAAGCACGGCTTTGGTGGATGCCGGGTCGCGGATAAAGGCATGGAAGCCGCAGGAGGTCTTGATGGGGCAAAAGCCCGCGGCAAAAGGCGGCGGATCAGCCGTTGTGACGGCCCGTGGGTCCAAAAAGGTATAGACTAGGTTATAGGCCTTGAGCGAACGGTCGAGCTTGGGATAGAATCCTAGATGGGGAAGCCAAAAACCGGCAGGAGTCTTGCCAAAGTTTTTCCGGTGAGAGATGAGGGCGGTTTCTATCTGTGCCGATACGGATTCAGGATACTCGCCGTAGAGCGGCAAGAAGGCATGGGTGCTCGCCGAAGTGATGAGTTCGAGCATGCCCTTTTTATGGAAATAGTCAAAACCCTTAAGAACGTTGTTTTGATAGATATCAACGAAATCGGAGCGCGCAGAGGCATAGAGCTTGTGATACATTCCCGCCAGGGCAAGCAGGCTCGGGCTTGAGGCTAGGCGTTGCTCTTCCTTTACCGCGAATGCTAATTGCCTATCTAAATACGCTAAATAACGGGTTTGTAAGAGGGGGTCCGCGAGCATTGATTGGAGTGTTGGCGAGATGGAAAGGGTGAGCCTAAAGTGAACGTGATCAGACTCCAGACGCCTAAAGGCGCGCAGCAGGGGCAAATAGCACTCGGAAACGGCTTCATAGAGCCAGCGCTCCTCGAAGTAGTCGGGAAACTCGGGCCTGCGCACGAAGGGCAGATGAGCGTTAATGACGAGGGCTAAACAGGGTTTTTGAGCGTCGCTCACTCTTCGATCTCGCTTATGGGTAGGATACGCTTACCGCGGGAACTCATGGCCATAGACTGGGGTGCGTCTTGGCTGGGTAGATACTCATAGAAACCGCCAAGCTCCATCAAGCTGCGAGTCTTGCGCGGCAGACCCTGATATTCTTGGTAGCTTCTGAATTTAGGGGCTTTGATAACGTTGGAGCGGGCTAAAACCTTACGCTCACGGCCACAAGAAACGGAGAGCTCGAACACATAACAGAGCCCGTCTTCCGGCAGATTGACATACCACTCCCCGTCATGGGGGCTGACGCAAAAATCGAACCAAGAAAGGGCGTTTTTTGCCGCTTCTTGGGGAGAGGAGAGCTTGAGCACGCGAATACAGACAGAATGGGGGTCGGCTTCTGGAAGGTCGCGCAGTTCATCTTCGCGAAGGTCCCAGTAGAGATAGGCCCAGGCCGGGTCTTTGAGGATGGCCTGGATGCTGCTTTCATTGTAGCGCAATTCCCGAAGTTGGGCATTTGGGGCTTCTCCCTTGTCGCCTTGCTCCGTGCCCACAAGGGGATCGCTGGGCAAGTTGTCTATATTGGAGAGGGAATTGAGGGAGCTTTCAGCCACGCGCGTCCGCTCATCTTCCTGGGCCTCGAGGATCTCCTCGATGATGAAAGGCCTTTCCAGGCCGGAAGGGATTTCCAGCCCCAGGCGCCCCGCCATCTCCAGCAACATCGTGGTAGACAGCGATTGGAGCGAATCAAGGTTCATACAACCATCATGGCTAAAGCCCCCCGACCGTGTCAATACTAAAGAGCCATATTAACCCAGGGCAGAGCCGTGAAAGTCATTGACCTAGGTTTGATGCTCTTGGCGGCCGGGGAAACGCCGTCGGCGGCGCTTGGCTTCCTGCTCTTCATGGGCGATGATGTGCTTTTGCATGAGGGGTATGCCCTTGCGGCGAAGAACGAAGCGCACGGAGAACTCAAGCTCCACCCGCGGCGGATTCATGGGCTGCATGGCCAGGCGCGCTTCTTGAAGGGCCTGACGGTAGGCGTCTAAGGGATCGGCGCTCCAATCGACCCTATCCTCAAGCAAAAGCTCAAGGAGGAAGGAGAGTTGGCGCCCAAGCCGCGTCTCTCCCTTTTCACCGACGTTTGCGTCGAGTTCGGCTAAGGCGGCCAAGAGACGGGCCTTTTCCTGCTTAGACTTAAAACGAGAGGAGAGTGTGGGCAGGAAGCGCTCTAAGAGCCTCAGCTCTAAAAGAGAGCTGAAGATAAGCTGGGACTTCCCTGAAGCGAGTATCTTGGAAACCTCCTCAGACAGGCGCGAGGGGGAAACGGAGGATAGGAGGCGGGCGTTTCGGCGTATGGATAAGCGTGTGAGGAGGCTCAGCTTAAAACCGATCATTGATGAGTACTTGGCGGCGCGGATCATGCGCACCGGATCATCCTTAAAGATGAGCTTTAAGGGAATGAGGGGGCGCACCAAGCCGCGGCGAATGTCTTTGACGCCGTCTACATAGTCAACGACCTGTTCTTCACGCGGGTCGTAGTAGAGGGCGTTCAAGGTAAAATCCCGCCGGCGCACGTCCTCATCCATGGAGCCGTAGGAATTGCCCACGGTACCCTCTTTGAGTGAGCGAAAGGTGGATACCTCGAAGATCTTGCGGTCAAAAAAGACATGAACCAGGCGAAAGCGCTTACCGATGATGCGAGAGTTCCAGAATATCTTCTTGATACGGCCGGGGGTGGCGTCCGTGACGATATCGAAATCCTTAGGCTTCTTTCCGACGATCAAATCTCGAACCGCCCCACCTACGAGGTAGGCGGAATGGCCAGATGAGCGTAAGCGCTCTAGAACGCGGAGGGCGTCCGGGTCTATGGAATCCCGGGAGATGCCATGTTCTTGACGCTGATAAACCAGGGCTTTCTTAACGAGCTTGCCCTCTGGGCTGGTGCTGTATCGGACGAACAAGGGAACCTCTGCATAAGGAGACGTATAAAAGCTAGTATAATCCAAGCCAGGCTAAAAACTCAACGGGTCAGAAAAGACCCTCCAGATAGGCAAGGCAGTCCTTGAAAACCTGCTCTCGATTGGTTTCATGGAGGCAGTCATGGCGGGCGCCGGGGTAGATGCGGCATTCGACACCTGCTATTCCATGGCGCCTATAATCCTCAGCCAAACTTTCTACAAGGCCCTGAGCGGCCCCCAATTGGTCCTGGCTACCGGCAAAAAGATAGAGGGGAAGGTCCTTGGGAATGGAGGCCACCTGCTCATCCCGTGCAAGCCAGGCTAGTCCGCTAAAAAGATCGCGGTAGAAGGAGGTCCGGCAGGTAAACCCGCAGAGGGGGTCTGCAACGAAGGCGGCAACCTCCTGGGCGTCCCGACTGAGCCAGTCCGCCATGGAATTGAGAGGGCGGAAGGGTAT
>JBGSOB010000227.1:0-30219 GCA_041739325.1 Treponematales bacterium | reverse complement strand
GGGCCTTGGCTGCCTCCTCCCATTCTGCGCGGCTCATGCCTTGGCTTTCCTTAGCGGTTAAGCGGCGTAAAATAAGGCTAGACTCGGCAAGGCCGCTGACAATAGTGATCTCTTGATCGAAGAGGGCTCCGGTCTGAACCTCTTGCAGGTTGAGGCTATCATCAGCGCCCATCACCCAGAGCATGGAGCGTCCGAAGCGGCGTTGGATGAGGCTACGGTCTATGAATATCCCTCGCACCTCGCTTACCGGCAGGTCTATAAAGAGAACCGTGCCCACCCTGGCGCCAGGCTGGGACGGGAATAGGAAGCGGGCTGTAAAGAGCCCTGTAACGTAATCCGGTTCCAAGGATATCCCGCTGAGGCTTCCACTGAATTCTTGACCGTCGGCAGATTTGCCCCTCACATCGCGGGTGTTGAGGGCGCTGATCCTATGGACGTCGCGGTCGCTCACGGATGCTTCAAGGGTGAGGCTGGAGTCGTCTATCACGGAGGCAACCACTGCGGATGCCCCCACTTCCGAGCCCAAGGCCGGTTTGATATCGGCGATACGGCCGGAGATGCGCGCCCTCACGAGTACGGGGAGGTAGCTCTCCCCAGGGGCTTCACGGGTGATGCTCAAGATAGGGCTTCCGGCTTGGATTGCCGAGCCGGGTCGTGCGAATATCTGGCTGACGATGCCGGCTACCCCGGCGGTTTGATCAATGCGCCGCAGGGGGGAGAGCCTTCCGCCAAGGGTGACAAAGCTTGAACGGCTTGCCGTCTTTGCCTGAATATACAAGGGGTTTTCCCGGCCAACGCGCCCCCCGCCACCCTCGCGTCCTGCCGGAGCTTGGGCTTGGGCAGATGCCAGAGGCGCCTGCCCCGCCTGAGGCGACTGCCCCTCGCGCTGTCCCCTGCCATGTCGGCCCGAGGGGGCGGGACTTGCCTCCTGGGCGCCTAGGAACGGCGCGGCGATAAAAATGCTAAGGCTGAGAATCAGCATGAGGATGTTTCCAGGAGATAGAGGTATTTTTTGCATGGCGGACTCCTGTATACAATATGAAGAAATCGCTCTTAGTAGGGAAGTCCTGGCGGGGCCATAGCTTACTTCCTTTTACAATCTTAACAAACCGGGCTAGGCTTGGGGAGGGTCTGGGGTTTTGGTATTCCTTATTCCTAGCGGGTCAGTTAACTGTTTATTCTCTACAGAAAGAGTAGTCTTTTTATGCACCTGTGTTGTAAGCCTCAACTCTAGGTTCAAGGTTTAGCAAAAAGCCTCTCCACGTTGAATATTTATAAAAAGGTGCTATACTAACTGTGGAATACTCCCTAGAGGATGTTTTCTTAAAGATTTAGAAAGGAGATTTTATGAAGAAGCTACCATGGATACTGGTCCTTGCCAGTCTGATCGCCCTCTCTCTTGCCCTATTGACCGGTTGCCCCCCAGACCTTCCCTTCGCAAGTCCTACGCCGGACACAAGTTCTGATCCAACCCCTACGCCGGCTCCAAGTTCTGAACCTACCCCGACTCCTACCTCTACCCCGACACCTACTCCAAACCCGGCTGCGGATGCCTTTGTCTCCGATGGCTTGGTCAAGCTCGCTGATAAGGATTTTTCCGGGGCTATGACAAGCTTCACGGCAGCTATTGCCGCCGACCCGAATAACACAAAGGGCAAGATCTGGTATTCCTCATGTCCCTTGCCTCGCTTTCCACCGACCCCGCCGTAGTGGATCTCTTCGTAAACCGTATCGGCATGAGCGGCTATCCCTCAAACATGGAAGATCTATTTAGCACGACATGGTTCGATCAGGAATATTATCTTGAAAGGTCCGGATTTGTTATCGATGCCGACACCGGAGGTTATGTTCGGGGAAACCTTGGTTCGGCAACTCAAGCATATGTATACGGTTATTACGATTCAATGGGCCTTTATAATTCCACAACAACGGAATTCATACCTTCTGAGAGTGGAACGTATTACGCCAGCTCCTGGAGGGATGCGGAAGGCAATTCGGTTTACGCATCCAGCCTTACTACCGCTACGAAATACCGCCTTGATTACTATATCGTCGACGATCTGTGCTCCACAATTCTCTTCCCAAGCCTTGACGTTCCCGCCTTTATGACAGGTTCCGGCATCCCCACAAACGCCCAGTATCCCAGTGTTTATGAATATCCGACCATTTTGGCGGCTAATATCGTCTCCCGCAACCCGACCGGCTTTAACGCCATCGTTGATAACGTGAAGAGCGTAGCCCTGGGAACGGTGCTCAATACCATAATAGCCCAGGTAGAGGGCATGAGCGATACGGAGCGCGTCCTTGTTCCCTCCTTCCTCATTGCCGCCTACGCCGATGAGGGCGTGACTGTTGCGGATATAGAAGAGTACATGAACGGATCCGTTATCAGCTTGGGCAAGGCCGAGCTTCTTTTGTGGATAGCCGACATCAAGCTTAACCGCGCCTTTGTCCAGTACCTTGCCTCGGTTGATTTTAGCTATAACATCTCAGCCATTACCGGAGCCCTTACCGACGTTGAAGATTGGGATGAAGCCATGGCTACCGACACCGACAGCGATGGAATTCCCGACCTTATCGAGCTTCTCAGCACCGCCGCCCCCGGTTTCTACAATTCTAACCTTCTCAAAGAGCGGAGCGCAACCGATCGGGCAGCTTCCAAGGCTTCCTTCCTGAGCGCCGTCGCTAGCCTGAAGGCCGCCGGCCTCCTTCTTCAGACCCAGTGGGCTGATAGCTCAAGCTATTACCAGGGGATTGCCACTAATTTGGAGCTGAACCCTGATATTCGCAACAGCGTAGCGCCCGCGCTGGAGTCGGCAATACAGGCCGCCACGGCTCTGGCAAATTCGGTAGATGCAAACAGCCTCTTCTACGTCCCCGTCGAGGATATCTATAACGGCGCCTTTAACGTTGCCGGTTTTACCTGGCCTACGGCCGAGCCCGCAGAGGGTGGCACTGAAACTATCGCGTGCAAGCCGGGAGCTCTCTGGGCCTCCAACGTCCTTGATCCCCGCTCTTGGATGGAGACTGACGCAGGTGGCTTTACCGAGTATATTTCTTACGATACTGAAACGGCTGATACATTCTCATTTAATGTTGGATGTATTCCCTATTCAGCTTCCATGACGATGGCGCAATACGGGGACCCAGCCAACAATGTGGACATACTATCTGTGATGGCCGCGCCCGTACTCCTCCTTAAGAATTCACGTTTTCAGGAATTCTATCCGGCTTACCCCTCCGATTTTCAGATGATCCTTCCTCTTGGTCCGTCGTGGCCTGTCTACGATTCAGCGACCCCGATGGATGTTCTTCCCCAGCCTCCTGAAGAGGTCATGTTCTTTTTCGATTGGATGAATAAGTAGGTCCACGTTCACACGTAGCAAGAGGCGGACTTCAAGTCCGCCTCTTTTTTTACCTAGGGTATAAAATGAAACATCAAAAAATTATCCTCTTTGGAATTATTGGACTTACCATTTTTTTCTTGGCATTTTGTATCTGGGGTATGCGCTCCATCCGCTTTGAGGCCGGCCTTAACATGGATGTGGATGGTGATACCCGCTATCAAGCCATGCTTGATGCCGAGCAGCTCCTTCCCCAGCCGAATCCCATTATAGTCTGCCTTCCCGTCAACGGATCCGCCTTGGACTCCGATACCCTCGGGCGGCTCCACGAACTGCAGGAGGGCATTCAGGCAGGACTTGCCGCATATCCAGCCTGGAGCTTGCGTTCTATCTTCACAGTCGATCTTCCTCGCTCGGAAGGGCAAAGCCTTGGCTTCCAGCGCATTGACCCCGCTGAGGGTGCTTCCGCTCAGATAGCCACTGCCTTTGAGATATTTCCAAGCCTTAAAAGCCTCTTCTGCCCTAAGGCTGATGCATGGTTTATCTTCCTCTACCCGCCGGAGAAGGCTAGTTACCAGGAATTCCTCGCCCTCGACACTGCTTTGCGGGCATTCCCCGATGTGTCGGCCGCCGGTTCCGCCTGGCTGCATTTCCAAAGTAGTCGCGCCATGCAGCGGGATCTTGCCATCATTATTCCCATTCTCTGCAGTATCATCCTCTGCTATTTCCTTTTTATCGAGCGTGCCGGTTTGCTTTCTCTCCTTCTTGTCACGGCTACCCTTCTGCCCGCTTTTGGGACCATGAGCTTCTATCCTCTTTTTGGCTTTGCTCTCAAACCGAGCACGGTGCTCGCGCCCATCCTTGTGCTTACCCTCTCTACAACCTATGTTATCCACGTTTTTCATCATTTTGGTCGTGAAGAAAAAAGCTACTTAAGTTTTTTGAAAAGCCGTGGCAACATTATTCTCTGGTCGGGCTTAAGCACCATTTTAGGCTTCGCTAGCCTTCTTCTTTCTCCGATTCCCGATCTACGTACAAATGGACTCTTCGTCATTCTGGGCATGTTCATGGCCTTTGCCTGGGATCTTGTAGCCTTGCCCTTTTTTGTCCATTCAAAGCGTTGGCTCCGAGATGAGAATTTCTCTCAAACGCCACGCAGGCAGCCGAAGCCCGTTGTTATTATATCGCTCTCCTGTTTACCCTTTCTTTTTCTCTTGCCGGGTTTGGCCTTCGTAAGGTCTGAAAGCCTCGATATCGAGAGTTTTTTCACGCCGCGCAGTGAATACGCGAAGAATTTGCGCAGCTTTTCCAGCTTTCAGAGGATTCCTCGATATATAGACCTTTATGTGGATACGGGGCGGGAAGGTGGGATAGCCGATCCGGGCTTTTTCAACCAAGCATCCGAATTTACGAAGGAGCTTGAGATAGCCCCCTTTGTGCTGAGCGTTTACGGCTATCAGGAGCCCATTGAAGAAACGGCTCATGCTCTGGGCATAAAAAACGGGGCTTTGTCTGAAAGCGGCATCGCTGAGATTCTTGAGCTCTTGCCTGTCGATGAAGAAACGCCGCGCTTCTACGACTTAGGGTATCGCCGGGTCTTGTTCCGCGTAGGGGTGGCCAACTTTGACGGGCTAAGCTATCAAGGTATAATCGATCACGTGATGGACCTGGCAAAGTATGGCTTCCGGGGCATGGATCTGACTATAGCCGGCTCGTGGCCGCGCTATCTTCTGTCAAACAAGGCCTTAGTGCGGGGGCAAATTCTAGGCTTGGTCGCGTATTTCTTTGTTCTTTTTGCCCTCGTCTTCATGCGGATAAAAAGCCTAAAAAAGGCGCTCTTAGTTTGTCTAGCGCCTGCGGCTGCCATCCTTTCGGCCTTGGGTGTCGTTGGGTACCTAGGCTGGGGCCTAACCCCCACCATCAGCTTGAGCGTAGCCGCCCTCGCCGGCGTTTGCGTAGACGACGCCTTCATTTGGTGCTTCTTTTCCCATGAGAGAGGCATGCGCCGTTCAGTCCTAGGAACCACGGTAGTGATTTGCGCCGGGCTTTCTCCGCTCCTTCTTTCAATGCACACAGACTTGATCCGCGGGGGGCTAATCGCTATCATCGGCTTTATCTTATCGTGTATTTTTATTTTGGGGATTCTGCCATGGAAAAAACCCTCTCAGCCTTCTTTTTGATCCTCTTTGCCTTAGTCTCCATTGAGGCCCAGGATTCAGCCGACGAGATCGCCCGACGCGCGGTCTTTTTTGCGGCTTCTGATAGTCTGCGGGTGGAGGCCTCGCTGAGGCTGGACTTGGGTTCGGAGAAAAAAGAACGCACGCTCGAACTGAATTTTTCCCGCAAGACGGGCTCTGAGCGGCTTTTCGTGCGCATAAAAGAGCCGACTTTTTTGCGAGAAATGAAGGTTCTACAAATATCGAATTCCGGAAAATCAGATACCTGGGTTAAGACGAGCCAGGGTGTCCGGCGGCTCGGCACGGGGCTCCGCGGAGAGTCCCTTTTTCAAAGTGATTTTATTACCACTGATTTTCATATACCGACTAAGGGCTGGAGCTTGGCATTCATGGACGACCCTCAGGGGCTACGGGTTCTAGAGCGAGTAGCTGATGCCGGATTGGATTATGCGACAGAAAGGCTGTATCTGCGAAGCTCCCAGTATGTTGTGGAAAAGCGAGAGTTCCTTGACGCCTCCGGAAAGGCCCTACGGGTTTTTTCCGTTTCGGATTGGCAGCTCAAAGAGGGCATTCCCAGGCCGACCAAGATTGCGATAATAAAGCCGGGCTCAAAAAAAATGTCAACCTTGGAGGTTGTGAGCGTTGATGAGGGCATTAGCCTCCCGGACAACCTTTTTTCCCCAGGGAGCTTATAAACCGTGCGGATCAGTTTGCCCATCCTGGTAGGACTTTTCATTATTTGCCTTGCCAGCCTCAGTGCCGAGGTTGATCCTCCCTACGCCTTTTTTTCCGGTATTATGAGCGCGGACACAAAAGAGGTTTCCGCGAACGCTGTTTTGGGCTTCAGACAAAACGGTGATAATCTTGACTGGGAAGCCAGCCTGGGTTTGTATAACAGCGGACAAGTCAATAATGTTAGCCTTAGACGATTCTGGGCGCAAGCCATCATCTATGGGACGGTGTTTCTTAAGTTTGGCTATTTTCCGGAGAGCGCATCCATAGCCGGGCTCTTTCCTCAACTAAACCCTTTCCAAGCTAGTTTGTTATCGGACCAGTTGCGTTGGGGTGGGGAACTTGAGAAGCAAAGCGATTTTTTTGCCCAGTTCCGGTTTGTCGCTGGAGCCTTTTCCATAAAGGGCAGCTTCGCGCCCTTTGATCCACCGTGGCTCGTGATGTCCTTGGATGATCCATTTTTCCCGGTCCATAGCATTCCACAAGAAGCCGACCTCGGCGCATTTCTCGGAATCTATACTCTCAACCAGGCCCGTATCGAAGCCGCGCCTTGGAAGCCTTTTATCGCGCGGACTAAGGCCGAGACGGCTGTGGAGTTAGCTTGGCAGGGGGAAGGCTTTGACCTGCGCCTGCTTTATTTTAACGGGGCGGATAGGCGCACTACGCTGATTCCATCCTCATCCATAAATCTTTACCCATATCATACCTACGACTTCATGCTAAAACCGGTACGCTCCGATATCCAACTCCTTGGAGCGGGCTTGAGCCTCCCTATAAATGAGCTTAGCCTCTATGCGGAAAGCTCCTATGTTTGGGGACGCTTAAATCTCGTTGAGGAATTTTCCGCATCTGGCCTCGTTTTTTCCATGAAGACTATCGAGGCCGAAGAACTGGGAGTGACAGCGGGCGCGCTGTGGTCCCTGCCCTGGCTGCCCGTTAGGTTAATGAGTGAAATGAAAACAGGCTGGATTCTCAAGGCCGCTGAAAAAACCATAACCCCGACATTAAGCCGTCTGCTCAGCGGAGGGGCCCTGGTTTCTCTATTCTCCGGCCGTCTTGAATTATCGCCATTGACAATCATTTCTCTTACAGACGGGAGTGGGGCCATTCTGACTAAGGCCGAGTGGAAGCTCCGCGATGAGTATTCTCTGTGGATTCTGGGCTTGGCTTTTTCCGGCGATCCAGAGACTGAGTTTGGCCAGTTTGGATCAAAGCCCTTTTTCCGACTTGGCTTTGATTGGTCCCTCTAGATATTCAACGATGAAGACATGCGGCAATCGCCCATGGTAGCTTAAACGCCACAGCCGGGGTCGCCATCATGCCCCTCTCAGGCGGCAGCGATCTCTTGGTCGGAATGACGGGCTTGGCCGGTTTGCTTCCCCTTTGTTTGGGGATAGCCTTCTTGTTTATGATTGACCGTCGCGCAACGCAACCAATTATGAGGATGACCCTGGATGCGCAGTCTTAGCCGGGAGGTGGTATTGGATATCTTGAAGGTAAGATATCGATAGCAAGAACTATAAATTATAGATCGGGCCTCTCCATGCGGAGGGCCCGTGAGTAAGAATGAGCATCGTCTATTTTCCTGATTTTGGCTTTTTTGATCCTGAAACGACAGGTGCGGTATTGGTTTTTCCGGCGCTTTTTGAGCCAGTAACCTGTTTCACTTGTCCGGGCGGGGCCTTCCTAACAACGAATATCCTGCAAGAAACTAAGGACCCGAAGGCTATGGCAAGCATTGCCGCGGCAAGTATTTTTTTCAGTGATGTCATATTCTCCCCTTTGGCCCGCTGGCCATTACTTACTATAGATTCTTATCCGCGTGGGCGCAAGAGATCTGGGCATAGCCGGATGGAGGCGCATGCCCGTTTAGGGCCCTACCTTGTCCGCCAAAGCCCGCAAAAAGAGGCCTACGTCGCTGACAATGCCGATAGCCTGGCCCGAACCACGGTCCCCTAGTTTAGTCACCACAGCCGGGTTGATATCGACGCAGATCGTCTTTACCCAGGAAGGCAGCATATTCCCGGTTCCGATGGAGTGCAACATGGTAGAGAGCATGATGACGACGCTCGCGTTCTCAATAATCTTTCTATAGGCTTCTTGAGCCTCTATCATGTCCGTTATCGTGTCCGGCAGGGGGCCGTCGTCGCGGATGGAACCGGCCAGGCAATAGGGAATATTGGCGGCGCAGAGCTCATACATAATGCCTTGGCGGATCTTTCCGGCCGCGACAGCCGCATGGATGGAGCCATGCCGATTCACGGCGTTTATGGCCCGCATGTGGTTGCGGTGGCCGTCATGGGTGGGACGTCCGCTTTCCAGGTCTACTCCCAGCGAGGTTCCAAAGAGAACCCGCTCGATATCGTGAACGGCCAAGGCGTTGCCGGAGAGGATGCCTTGGACAAAGCCCTCCTGAATCAAGCGGCAGAGAGCCTGGCTGCCGCCTGTGTGCACCACGACGGGACCGGCTACCCAGACGATCTTGCCGCCAGAGGCGCGAACCGTTTTTAGGTCTGTCGCGATGCTCTCAACCACCGTGTCTACATTCCGCTCGGAAGACACGGAGTTTGCCATGAAAGAAAAAACGTCGGCGTGGCGCTCACGGGCGGGGGGGAAGACGCGCACGGATTCCCCTGAGCAGAGAACCGAATCGCCGTTCCGAAGGTCTCGCAGCTTGCGGCAGAAGTAGCTGCCGTTTTCAGCCACGATGACCGCGTCCATGCGCTGATCTTGAACCGGATGCCAGGCCCCGGCGCTAAAGACTTCACTGCGATGATTGGTGCTTGAATAAAAATCATCCGGCGCGCAACGGTCGGCCGGGGATGCTTTGAAAACGCCCTCCGGGGCCGCCTTTTCGTAGCAGCCGTGACGGGCAAGCTTTTCAAGAAGCCGCCCCAGCCGTTCTTCAGACCTATGGGTAACCTCAATCTCCAGCTCGGACTCCTCATCGTTTGTCTTGCCGATGTTGAAATGCCCGATCTGGTAATCCCCGCCTTCTTCCACGACAAGGTTGAGTATCGCAGTGAGGATGCCGGAGTCTATGAGATGGCCGCGCGCCAAAAGTTTCTTGCTTTCCATGCTCATGGCTGTGCGTCTCTGCTCTTGTATTAGCCCTTGATGCGAACGCCCAGGGAGGGTGTAACGCTTATGTCGTAACCGAAGTTTTCCGGGTATGTGCCAAGGAGGACAAGGCCCATGATGGCGCGGCAATTCGCGTAGAGCTCTACGCCTGAGGATACCGGGACGCCTACTCCAAAAGATACTCCAGGCCCAACGGAGATAAAGCTTGTAGGGTCCTCAGCCCCTTGTGCCCGCAGGCCAAGATAGTTGACGCCAAAACCAAGGGCCCCTGAGATGTCGAAGCCGTTCAGGGGGAGGAAGGCCCCCAGGCCAAGGAGGCCGTTGGCGTACAGCTTCATCTGCAGATCCGCCATATCAGTAGTTACGGTCGTTTTGCCTAAAAGCTCTGAATTGATGTCGGCTTTAATGCCGGTCAAGAGACCGAAGGCCCCACCGGCGTAAAAACCGAGGCGTTGGCCGATATAGACATCTCCCGTAAAACCCAATCCAAGGTGACTGGTATCCACGGTCGTTGTGTAGCCAAGGAATTCTGAGGCGGTGTGGATGACGTCGCCACCGAATGTAAAGCCAAAGCCGTAGAGTTCGTTTGCCGCTAGAGGGCTGAAGGCAGCCAGGGCGAGCATGAGAATGATAAAGGTTTTATTCATAGGTACCTCCTATTGTACTTTGTTAATATATCACTTTAAATGCGTTTTCCAGCGCTTGCGGGCTAAAGATTGTCAAATACCCGGCAGGCTTCAAGCCTTGGTGGAGCCGATTTCCAGGGCTGAGAGTATGGATGCCGCCGCCGCGTCTATCTCTTCAGGGCTGTTGAAGCGACCAACGCCGATGCGGATGGAGGCTTCTATCAACTCCTCGGGAAGCCCGATGGCCAAGAGAACATGGGAGAGGCTTAAGTCGCCGGAGGCGCAAGCGGAGCCGTAGGAAACAGCGAGGTTGCGGATATGCTTGAAGAAGACGTCGCGGTCGAGCCCGCGAATGGCTATGTTGAGGTTGCCCGGTAGTCTTTGCAGGCGCCGTGAGTGTGCGCGGGCATCTTCTTCCTTGTCCGGTAGGGCTTCGATAGCCGGGCCGTTGAGATGGAGCCTGTCACCCAGCTTGGAGCTCAGCGCCTGCCAAAAACGGTTGCGCAAGCGCCAGGCATGGAAAAAATCCGCGTCGAATTCCTCTGTGCACAGCTCGATAGCCTTGCCCATGCCGACTATGCCCGGAACATTGAGGGTGCCCGAGCGTAGGCCTGCCTCTTGGCCGCCGCCCCATATCTGGGGAATGAGGGGCGATAGCAACTTGGAACGGCGGATGAAGATAAAGCCCACGCCCTTGGGGCCGTAGAATTTATGGGCGGAGGCTGTCAGGAAATCCACCGGTAGCTCTTTAACGTCCAGGGCGATCTTTCCAATCGCTTGGGCGGCGTCGCTGTGGAAGGGAACGCCGCGCTCGCGGCAGATGGAGGCAAGTTCCCTCAGGGGATTCAGGCTGCCGATCTCGTTGTTGGCGCAAATGACAGAGACGATGGCAGTGCTGGGTCGTATGGCGCGGCGCAGGTCGTCTGGGTTCACCATGCCCTGAGCGTCTACCGGTAAGACGCTCAGCTGGGCGCCCTTGCGCGCCAAGTAACGAGATGTTTCCAGCACGCACTTGTGCTCGATGGCGGAGATGATGATATGGTCCTTATCGGGGCCGGAGGCCTCGAATACGCCCTTAATGACAAGATTGTTGGATTCAGTGGCGCCGGAGCAAAAAGTGATTTCCCGCACTGAGGCGTTGAGGGCTAGGGCTACCCGCGCGCGCGCCTCTTCCACCGCCTTTTCCGCGTCTAGGCCGGCGCGATGGCTGTGGCTGGAGGGATTCCCGAAGTTCTCGGTAAAGCAGGGGAGCATCGCTTCCACTACCCGGGGGTCTACCCTGGTGGTGGCGTGGTTGTCGAGGTAGATCAATTTTTCCATGCTAGAAATCCCTTGAATCGTAGTCTTCGCTGATAAAGACATCCCCGGAGGGATCCTCAAAAAAGAGATTGATGATATGGAGCTCCGCTCGTTTGTCCAGATCCTTGCAGAAAAGCCTTAGTGCCGCCTCGGAGCCGCGCCCCACCTTGTTGCGGTCCATCAGGTCTGAAACATCCACGATGGCCACGGGGTACTCCGGGGGAAAGCGCTTGCCGAGGGCTATCAGCACATCGGCGTAGTGTTGACCCATAAGGGTGGGGCACTTGGCCACCCAGCGTTGCTCGGTTATGAGGACTAAGGGAATTTCCTGCCTGTCAAGAGAGCTGAAAAAGATGCCTTCCCTCCCGGTTTCGGATTCCCGGTGAATGCCGGACTGGGAGCTATCTTCCTTCGCCAGGCGGCGCAGTCGGTTAATGCCGCGGTTTTTTGCGGAGCGTTCGGAAAAAAGCATGAGCTTATCAAGCTTGACTACCGGGCTTTGTCTGAGCAAGGCGAGGAGGGCTTCCGGCACGCCATCGAGGGTTTTATGATTCTGCATGGGTAGACTGCAAGCGTTGTCGTCGCACTTCATTCCGAGGTCGTCTTGGAGGATGCCGAAGACAATGCGTATTTTTTCCTTAAAGTCGAGAATGAGGTTGGTAGCCAGCGCGAGGGCTTGCCCTAAGGAGGCGGTGGAAAATTCATCCGGGCCTTTGGCGCTGACGTAATGACCGGCTTCAAGATAGATGACAAGCGGTTTTGTAGAGGATGCCACCAGCCGCCCGAGGCGGCTGTAGGCGGCTTGCATGGCTTGGCTGAGATCGGCTCGGCCCAAGGACACTATGCGTCCTCCAGAAAGTCCGCCGCGTCCTCCAGCTGTCGCTTGAGGAGCTTGCGCTCTTCGGCGCTGGCGCTGCTCAAGTCTATCTTATGGGTGAGGAATATGAGCTTTCCCTCCCCCATACTTATCCAGCCCTTTTTGCTGGCTGCCTTGCGCCGTAGCGGGCGATAGGCCTTTACCGGCGACGGAATCCCCTTGAGGGTGAACTCGCCAATTTCCACTATCTCGAATTCATCGCGCACCAGGCTGTAGGTTTCATGGCTTATGAGGACCGTGTCCTTTTCCGCCGCCGCCTCGTAGCGGGCCGCCAGATTAACGTTGTTTCCGATGATGGTGTAGTCCATCTTCGTTTCCGAGCCGAAGTTGCCCACGGTGCAATAGCCGGTGTTGATGCCTATGCGAACGTGGAAGGGAAGGGTAACGCCTTTGGCGACCCACTCGTCGCGAAGCTCGTCTAATTTGGAGAGCATATCCAATGACATCCCCACCGCGCGCACGGCATGGTCTTTGTCTGACGTGAACTCCGGGTCTCCGAAGAAGACCATAATGGCGTCGCCGACGTATTTGTCTATGGTGCCCCCGTAGGCCAAGGCTATCTTGGACATCTGATCCAGATAATTATTCAGGATAGACGAGAGATCCTCCGGCTCCATGGAATCCGACGTCGCGGTGAAGTTGACTAAGTCCGAGAAGAAGACCGTGAGTTTTTTGCGGTAGTGCTTTTCTATCGACGCGTCGCGTTCTCCGCCCACCAATGACGCGTAGACCTGCGGGGAAAGGTAGTGCCTGAGCTTTGAGTTCAGGTTTTCAATCTGTTCTGTCCTGTCCTTCACCTTGGCTTCCAAGCTCTGGTTGAGTTGGTTTATCTCCTCTATCTTCTCAAAGAGGCTCAGGCGCATCTCGTTAAAGGCCCTGCCTAAGAGGCCTATTTCGTCCTCTACCTTGAGGAGGATCTCGTAGCGCAGGTCTCCCTCAGATATTTTTTGCACCCCGGTCATGAGGGTGCCTATCGGGTCAAGGATGAGCCGGGATGTTTTTATGACGATAAAGGCGATGGCCGCCATCATCAGGATTGAAAAAAGAAGATAAAAGAAAAGGGCCGTTAAGAAGGTTTGCCGGAAATAGTCGCCGTTTTGGTAGAGGTGGAGGAGCCCCAAAGCCCCGCCGGATTCGTCTTTAAGAACGCGATAATTGTCCAGGCCCGTGCCGATAAGATCCACTTTTTGGAAGTGCTCGCCTGAGGAAACCATTTCCAAAAGCTCTTTAGAGCTGACGCTCAAGATGGGGCTGCCAACCGGTTTGGAATTTTGCACGTGGAGAGCAACCTCAACGCCTAAAGCTTCCCCAAGGGAATGGAAAAATTCGGGGTTGTCCGCCAATACGAAGTGCACCACCAGGACCCCAAGGATCCTTCTGTCGCGGGTTATGGGAACCGCCGCCGAAATCGCCGGCACGGCCTGCCCCAAGGCCGTGCTTAGCTGGGAGAAGACGGACTGTCTGTCACCGGAGATCGCTCGTGTCACCAGCTTTTGCTCGGCAAGGGATATTTTTCTGCCCTCTAGGGTGAGCTGGGAATTTGAGTAGCCGACGTCGGAATAGACGGCTTCTTTTGTGTTAAAGACGGTAAGGTGGTATTTTCTTTCCTTGCCCGCGCTGGCAATGAGGAGCTGTGAAAGCTTTGACTTGATGTCCAGGTCCAAAAGAAGCTGCAGGGTTTTATCCGAGGCCAGGTTTATCGCGTAGTCCATGATGGCGGATTTTTTGCTCTCCAGCAAGGTTTGCGCTATCTCGTCTTTGTTTTTTAGGTCCGTGACCGCCATCGCTTGGATAGACGAATAGAAGAACGCCAGGGAAAAGCTTGAGAGGACCATCACCGTCAGGGCGGTGATGGCGGTAAAGGTAAGTTGAAGCCTTGGTTTGAGCGGAAGATCCGCGAGTTTTTTTACCCTCATTGTATGTCCGTATAAACCTCGTCAGAGCCGGCGATGATGTCTATTTTGACGTCATAGCCTATCTGAGAAGCGGTTTTGAGGTTGATGGCAATCGAGGGTATGTTCTCGAAGATCTGCGGCATATCCCGCGGCTTGGATCCAGCCAGGATGAGGGCGATTTTTTTTGCGTTGTAGATGCCTGAACGCGTTATACCGGCCATTGAGATGCCGAAAAGTACGCCTTGTTTTACGCGGATAGTACCCTCAAGGGCGAAGGAGGGTTTACGATACTTGCGGAGGATGGCGGTAACCTCAGGCAAGATCTCGTACTCGGTGATGGCGGTTGAGGCGCCTATATAGACGGCGTCCGCTTTTTGACACACGTCTTCCAGCGCCTTGAGATAGAGCTCTACCGTTTGCCCCGTCATCTCTTCCTTGACCTTGGTGTTTCGCACGATATCGAAGCCGCGTTCCTTGGCGACCTCCTCCACGTCGCGCACGGCCCCGTAGATGCGGCCGTATTCGTCATCGCCGTAGATGATGCCGATTTTTTGAAAGCCTACCGTGTCGTGGAAGAGGCGGATTTGACGCTTGAACTGATCAGGGTCAACGCGGCAGGTGACAAAGTCTTTGCCTGAATCTTCGTAGCTCTTGATGACGCCCGCGGCCAGGGGGTCGGTTATGGCGTCCATGACAACCGGCAGTTTGTAGCTGTCAAGCCCGTAAAACGCGTTGCCGGCCATGCCGCCGAAGGCAAGGACGATATCGGCGCCGGATTTTTCAGCGCCCTTAATCAAGGCCTTTTCCATCGGGGCTTTGTTGTCTCCCCATTTCATGTCAAAATAAAGGGATTTGGGGAATTCTATATAGTCGCTGTAATCGGATTCTGAGAGGAATGATATAAGCTCCTCCGTGTTGCTGATGCTAGCGGGTATGTTGATGTTGTTCGCCCAACCGATGGTTGAAAAGGCGTCCACTAATGCTCGTAGGTTGTCGTAGAACTCCCAGTACGTGCCTGAGACAACCACCGCTAAACGGAATTTACCGCCTCCCTCTTTTTTAAAGGGCGCCTTATAGGTTTCGTTTTCCGTTTCTGAGGCCAGTTGGGAAAAATCCATGATCGTTCCCTTGTCCGGGAAGCTTTGCTCAGCCTTGAGGCCGGCTTCACCGATCCAAGAGCTGTCTTCCACCGCCGCCGGACGGGCCCCGCATGAGGCTAGGAGGGCGAGCGCGGTCACGATCAGAGTCGCGAAGAGCTTTTTCATTTCGAATCCCCCAGGATAAGAGCGTTTTTTTTGCGCCCGTTGGCGGCAAAGAAGAAGAAGGCAAGGGCGCCTACTAAGGTGTAGATGCCCAGGATGAACATGCTCAAGTTGAAGCCAGCCGCCAGCATGAGAACCGAGCTTAGGGTGGGCACGACCGTTGAGATGACTTTTTCAACCGTTTTGTAGCTTTGCAAGAGGGTTTCGTCATCTACGTCCACCGGTACCTTGCCCTTCGATATGAAGACCTCTTCGATCGAGTCGACTACAAGGTTTTGAATGCCCATGGCTCCGATAACGCCGATGAAGAGGAGGATGCCCCCGGCCGGGAAAAAGTTGAAAAGAAGGAGGGCCACGCCAACGATGATGGCGCCTAAAGAAAGCAACAGCTTGTCATTCATCAGCTTGTCGGCAAAGCGGCTCATGAGGGCGGCAAAAAGGCTGATGACGCAGAAGAGGGAAAGGATGCGCCCGATGTTTGATTCTGAAATACCCATGGTGTTGCTCATGTAAAGGGGGAATACGTACTGGAAGAGGCCCCAATAGAGTATCTGGAAGGGTATGTTCATAAAGAAGGTGTAGGTCAAGATATGGCGACTGGTGAGGATGCGTAGCCATTGGCCGATGCTGAGTTTTTTCTTTGGTTTTGCCTCGTAGGCTTCGGTATCCTCGCGTTTCAAGAAGGCTAGAATGAAGATAAAGAAGAGCACGCCGAAGGCGGTGGACGTATAGAGACCGGCCGTCGTTCCCAAGCGATTCACGATGACGCCGCCGATGGGCACTGAGCAGAGAGCCGCGGCCGCGAAGCCGGCGGCTGAGATGCCGAAGCCGGCACTGCGGTTTTTCTCGTCGGTATACACCTGCACCAGCGATGTCGTGGCCAAGAGCGCGCCGCCGAATCCCATGCCGGCTATAAAGCGCGCCAAACTCATGATAAGGATGTCTTTGGCAAATACCGTCATAAGGGATCCGGCGATATAGAGCAGGGAGATGATGATATAGCGTTGACGTAGGGAGAGGTACTTAAAGACGAAGATGAGGAGGAGCATGGCAACCGTGATGCCCACCATGTAGGTGCCGATGGGGACTGAGACCATGACCGTTCTATCCCAGTTGAAAAGCTTGAGCGATGAAGAGTCGTAGATGCGTTGGATGTGCTGGGGAAGGAATGCAAGGGGAACGAAGGCGGAGAAATTGAAGATGAAGCTTGCCAGCCTGATGAAGCGTAGGCCCGATTGCCCGTCTGCGGATAGCCCGGCTTGAATGTCTTGTACCGAGAAGTTCTTAGTCTCGGCAAGGCGGATCAACTCAAGGAGCATGAAGGCGACTATCAGCGAAACGATGGCGATTGTCAGTGAGTCCAGCGCTTGGTCGTCCAACCTGGCCTTAATGAGGCCTTGGTTGATTTCCAACCCCATGTAGCCTTTGGCGAGTTTTACGTAAACCACGCCGAAGAGTGTTTTAGCCGCTTCCCCGGATACTAGTTTTTTGGCGGCGGCTGGAAGGATGGCGCCGCTTAGCTTGTCAGCGCTGCTTTCCATGATGCTCGCCAGCCCGCGCGCTCCGGCTTGGTAATTGACGCGGCCTTCATCGTTAAAAATGAGGATGTTCGAGCACTCCGGGCTGCCCTTGATCCTTTCCGCCAAGAAGCTATCCGCGCCTTTTAGCCGATCTATCGGGAGGCCATAGCCAAGAATCTTATCAAGGTCTTGGCGCATGGAGAGTGAGAGCACCTTGACGTTGGCGTCGTAGGCCCTGGAATAGGCTTGGGCGTAGTAACGGTTGGCGCTGAGCGCGAAGCTGGCTTGGCTTAAAAAGAGCATGCCGAGGATGAGGAACATTATTCCCCGCGGGGTGAAGGTCTTGCCGGATTTCACGCGCAGATGGTAGATGAGTATGAAGAGACAGAGGGTCAAGGTAAAGATGAGGAGGGAGACAAGGCCGAGGTCCGTGAGCACCTTGGTCATGGAGCGCGAAATAAGGGCGTTTTCAAATTCAAGGAAAAGCTGTCCCTCGTAGAACTTGGCGTTGCGGTAGAGGGGCACCGATACGAAGATGCTCCAACCCAGGCGTTGGGTTTCTACCCGGAGCATATCCTCGGCCTTGGGGTTGGGGATGCCCCGGCTGTATTGCAAGGGGATCTTCTTGCCCGTCACCCCGTTGCGGCTGCTGTAGAGCACGAGCCCGGCGGGGTCGGTGATATAGAGCTGACTGATGTCGGATTCCTGTTTCAGCGCCTCTTGGAAAAGCTCTGTCATTGAGTTGCCGAAGAGGTGGAGGGGCTTACCCAAGGACATGGAGTTTTCCAACTGGCTTTTCATGTTTTGGGAAAGGATGCCGAATCGGTTAATAACCGCGGTCTTGTAGACGCCCTCGAATTGCGAGAGCCCGAGGAAGAGATTGAGGCCCAGACTCACAACCAGGGTCAGGATAATCGCGATTACCGGCGATTTTGCGTCGTTCTTTGCTTTCACTCGCGTGGCTCCTTCATTACTCAAGGCTTTTTCGCACATATGGGTTTAGGCAGGCCTGGGACAGGGCCCCGTAGCTTGGCGCGAAAGAAACCGTATCGCCCGGTTTGAGGTCACGGGCTTGGCCTTCCAGGGAAAGTACGAGGAAATCAAAGGTTTGGCCCTCAATGGAAATGCCGGGGAGGAGGGGGGAGAGACCCTGCATCGGCGCCGCTAGGGAGCCTGCGTCAAGAACCGCCCGCAGGTGGCGCCCCTGGGGCGGCGGGGGAGCGAGGCGGCCATAGGCGTCCCGGGCCGGGTTGACGAGAAGGGGAAGCTCCTTTTCCCGCAGTTCAAGGATTTCCGCCCTCAGGAGGACAGTATCCTGGCGGTATCCATCCATAGCGGAGGCCTTTGATGAGTCATAGCCTAAAAGAAGCCCCTCGCCAATTCTCACTTGGTTAATACATCGGCAAATTCCTGCTTCCAGGGCATCGAGAATGATGGTGCCGCCGGCGGAAAAGAGGCTGAAGCCTTCTCCGCATTGGCTCCTGAGAGTCCGGCATGCCCCCTCAAAGGCGCGTAGGGCCTCTGAGTCCGGCCGCCGCCCCAGCAGACAGCCAAAATTGCAGGCGGCGCCGATGATGGGTCGGCCGCTTGATCTTTGTATAACAGCCGCGAAATCCGCCGCGTCTTGGGGGGCAACCCCGTCTTTGCCGTCACCAAGCTCAATCATGATGAGGAGGCCGCCCGACCCCTGACCTACATCGCTATGAGAAATGACAGCATAATCCCAAGCCTCCGGCCCCCCTGTTTTAAGCTGAGAGGGTGGGCTTTTGAGTAGGGCTTTTAAGACATTGTTGAGGGTGGGGGAAGTGAGATTTTCCGGATTGCTGTCGCCAATGGCCTTAAGCCCTGACTCGACAAGGAGTTTGAGGATGGGAGGAAAGCCGCAGACGGCCTTCGTGACGGCCATCAGTTCAAGGCCTTGAGATGAGCAGGTTTTGAGGAGGCGATCCGTATTCGCCTGAATCGCCTCTGAGCTAAAGGATAGACTGACCAAGGACACACCTCGAAAGGGGTAACAACTGTCTAGTTCTTTGCCGTATCGCCCTTTAGGCCTAGTTTAGGAGAGGAAGGACAAGCTGTCAAATTTTTGACATGTTTAGAAAAATTGTCAACATTCAGCTGAGGGCCCGCTGTATTGTTAAAGCTTAGTTTTTTGTTTATGCTCCGGTTAAGCAGCCCAGCTCCCAATAGCGGTTCCCATTCCACTCGAATTCCTTAATCAGTTCCAGTTCCAGCTTGCGGGTGTGGGCCGCGTAAGAGCGGGGGTTTTTCTGGTTGACGAAGGTCAGCAGTACGGGGTAGCGGGCCGACATGGCCTTGAGGGCGTAGCTGAAAATTCCTTGTAGGACGCCACTGCCGCGAAAGGGACCGTCTACGCAGACGGGGCCGTATTGATAGGAATTCTCCACGGAGAGGGAGATGCCCCGGTAGTTCAAGCCAGGCAGGTCGGCGATCATAAAGGCAAAGAGGGGCCAACGCGACCAGAATTGCCAGGATGCTGCCATGACGTATGCGGCTACGCGCTTTACGCCCGATGGACCCTCATCAGCCTCGTCCAGCGCGATGAAGAGCCCGGACTCTCTCTCGATGAGCTCGGAGAGCTGCTGGCGGGTAAAGGGCGTGGTTACGAATCCGTCCTTCTTGTCTTCCTCGGCTATGCTGTCAATCTGGTACTTACTATGCAAAGCAAGGACGGCGTCGATATCGGAGACTGTGGCCTCTCTGTAGATCATGTGAGCTCCTTATCCGCTTGAGTTTAGATTCTTCCCATTTTTCAGCCACAGTAGTCAAGCCTGCGCTTATGTCCCCAACCTGAAGGCTGCGAGCCCAATCAAGCCCGATATTGCGTTGTTCGTAAAGTGGATGATGACCGCCGGCCAGAGAGACTTCTTGCGCAAGGCGAAGCTTCCGGCAATCAATCCGATGACAAAGGTTCCCACGAAGCGTTCCACGCTAAGGTGGAAGGCCCCGAAGAGGATGGCTGTGAAGAGGACGGCTAAGCGCGGGTTCATGCTACGGCTCAGGTTGCCCTGGATAAGTGCGCGGAAGAGGAATTCCTCGCAGAAGGCGGGTAGGAGGGCGCTGAGAAAGAGGCCGATGACTACATCTATGCCGGTAGCGGAACCATAGAGCGCGCGCATCGCTTGCGCTATGTCCTCAGTCACGCTGAGGGAGGGGAAAAAGCGCTTGATGAGGAGGCTCATGGGCACTGTGAGGAGGGCGGCCGCAATAAGGGCTAGAATGCCCAGACCGATGGAAGCAATGAGGGTTAAAAATGGTTTTTCAGGGATTTTAAAGAATGAGTCTCCGTTATGGCGACTCAGAAAAAAGAGGATCAAGGCGGGCGCAAGCACCATGCCGAGTTCGGAAACAAGGAGCCCGATGCGCAAGTTCCAAGCCTGAAGGGGCTCTGCAAGCCAGATGAGGAGGGCGATTGAAAGCGCATAGGCGCCGAGGCTGAGTATTATTCCCAGCCGGGACGATCCTTCGCTGAGGCCGCTTTTACTGACGCTTTCTGTGTTATCCATGACCCTCTCCTCTTGGTAAAGCTTGCTTTACAGAGATAGCACGCTCTTGTCTGAATGTCAAGCTTGCTTTACTGTACGTTCCTTGCGTCGGAAGGCGTCTCCAGCCAGGGGCTCATACCGAACTCCCCATCCTTGAACGGATTCCTCTGCCCTGGCCCGGCCTTCGGCAAGGCCTGGTATTCGGCGCAGAGCTGGAAGAGGCTTTGCGCGATCCTGGCTCCTCTCTGAGTATTCAGAGGCCTAATGGGTAGCATCTATACGTAAAAAAGCACTTGCTGTTATTGGATCAATACGATATAGTAGTAATACAATAAGGAGGAATCATGGCTTCCCTGAGCAATGCCGAATTCGCACTCCTCGGTCTTCTTTCCGAAGGGGAGATGCATCCCTATCACATCGAACAAGAGGTTCAATTCCGCGACATGCGCTTTTGGACGGAGTTGTCCATGTCCAGCATTTACAAGCTGCTGAAGAAGATGGAAGGGGAAGGCTTGGTTGTCAGTCAGAACAAGCTCAGCCCGGAAAATAGGCTGCAGAAGCTGTACAGCCTCAGTCCCCAGGGGAGAGAGCGTCTTGAAGAAGCGATCCTGGATCAGCTTGCTCAGCCTGAACACATGCGCTGGCGGGTCGATCTAGCCGTATACAACAGCGGACTTATCGCCCCCGAGCGTATTCGAGCCGCTCTCCGGACCTATCGGGCCGAATTGGAGAAGACCATCGCCGGCTACCATGAGCTCGAGGTCTTTCTCGCAGAATCAGGTTGCCCACCCCATCGCTTTGAGCTGGCGCGGCGCCCGGTTTTTCTCTTGGAGGCGGAAATGGCCTGGGTGGATGCCTGGGCGAATCGGCTTGAGGCCGAGCAAAAAGGAGGGATCCGATGAATGCCCGGCTCTTTTTTTATTCTGCGACGGGTAACACCGCCTTGGCCTGCGAGCTCCTCGCGGCCTCCGTGCCAGGATTGAAGACCTAATATTTGCGATTCCCTCAAAAGGAGGCTCTCATGATCGAAGGAATGATTCAGGTGCGCAACGCCCACGCGAACAACCTCAAGAATGTCGACATCGACATTCCCAAGCATCGAGTGGTGGTCTTCACGGGGGTTTCCGGTTCGGGGAAATCCTCCCTCCTCTTCGATACCATCTACACCGAGGCCCAGCGCCAGCTCATTGAGACCTTTTCATCTTTTGCGCGGACGCGCATGCCCAAGCTGTCCCGGCCCGACGTGGACGACATCGCCAACCTTTCCACCCCCATCGTCATCGATCAGCGGCCCATGGGAAAGAACCTGCGCAGTACGGTGGGCACGGCGACAGAGGTCAACACCTACCTGCGCCTTCTCTATTCGCGCGCGGGTGAGCCCAACATCGGCCCCTCCTTCCTCTTTTCCTTCAACCATCCGGAGGGGATGTGCCCTGCCTGCCATGGCCTGGGAAGCGTCATCCGCGTAGATCCCGACCTCCTCCTGGACCGGGGCAAGAGCATCCGCGAGGGGGCCATCACCCATCCCCACTACAAGGTCGGGGGGTTCCTCTGGAAGGAGCTGGTCACCCTGGGGGTGGTAGATCCCAATACGCGGCTTGCGGACCTGCCTCCGGCCGATATAGAGCACCTGCTCTACGCTGAAGCTTATCGGGTGGAGGGCTCTAAGGAGAAGCTGGCCTACAACCGTAGCTTCGAGGGGATCGCGCGGAAGCTGGAAAAGGCCGCCGCAGGCAAGGCGGAGGCGGAATCCGATGAGGGGGACAAGGATGTCTACGAGCGCTACCTGGAATACCGCCCCTGCGGCGACTGCCGGGGGACCAGGCTCAACCCACGCGCGCGCTCAGTCAGGCTGGGCGGTCTCTCCCTGGATGAGCTATGCCGGATGGAGCTCACCGAGGCGCGCCGATATCTGGGCGATCTTGAGGGCAAGCTGAGCCGAGCCCTCCTCTCCAAGGTCCTCCCCCTCCTGGACAACCTTATCGAGATTGGGGTCGGCTACCTTTCCCTGGACAGGGCGACGGCCAGTCTTTCCGGAGGCGAATCCCAGCGCGTCAAGCTGGCGCGCCAACTGGACTGCAACTTGGTCGACCTCCTCTATGTTCTCGATGAGCCTTCAATCGGCTTGCACGCCCGCGACACTGAACGTCTCATCCACTTGCTTTTCCGCCTTAAGGAAAAGGGAAACAGCGTCTTCGTAGTCGAGCACGATCCAGACATCATCCGCGCCGCCGAATGGATCGTGGATATGGGCCCGGCCGCCGGCCGGGAGGGAGGGAGGGTGGTCTACAACGGGGAAGCTGCCGGATTGGCCGAGAGCCCGGGCCTCACAGCCGCCTTTCTTTCACGCGCGGCCGAGCCCTGCGCCCCGCGGCGGGAGCCGAAGGGCTTTTTCGAGCTCGAGGGCTTGCGGGCGAACAATCTCAAGGACCTATCGGTGAGGATACCCAAGGGCCTGCTTTGCTGCGTGACGGGAGTGGCCGGGAGCGGCAAGAGTAGCCTGATTCACGACTGCTTCGCCAAGGCCCACCCAGAGGCTGTCCTGATTGACCAGTCTCCCGTAGGGCGCTCCTCGCGCGCGACCATCGCCACCTACTCAGGCATCTTCGACGCGGTCCGCGAGCTCTTCAGCCGCGCCACCGGGGCGTCGGCCTCGCTCTTCAGCTTCAATTCTGCGGGGGCATGCCCCAAATGCGGCGGACAGGGACATCTGAGCACGGAGCTGCATTTCTTAGACGCGGTGCGCACGGTCTGCGACGAGTGCGAGGGAAGGCGCTACCGCGCCGAGACCCTCGAGCTGCGCCTGCGCGGGAAGCATATCGCCGAGGTCCTCGAAATGACCGCCGTTCAGGCGATCGATTTTTTCCCAGAGCCTAAGATCGCGCCCCGCCTCAAGCTCCTCGAGGAAGTCGGCCTAGGCTACATTTCCCTGGGGCAGAGCGTCTCCAGCCTCTCAGGCGGCGAGGCCCAGCGCCTGAAGATCGCCTCCGAGCTGGGCAAGCAAAGCGGGATCTATATCATGGACGAGCCGACTACGGGGCTGCATATGTCGGACATAGATCGCTTCCAGGGCATCCTGGACAGGCTGGTGGGCGGCGGAAACTCCGTGATCGTGATCGAGCACAACCTAGACATCGTGCGGCGCGCCGATTGGGTGATAGACATGGGGCCGGAGGGAGGGGAGGCCGGCGGGCGCATCCTCTACCAAGGCAGGCCCGAAGGCCTGGCGGCATGCGAGGCGTCAATTACCGGGCGCTTCCTGAAGGATCTGCTCTGAGGCGGACTCTGGATTTCGGGCATCGATGTCGGCGGGGCTTGATACGCGCAGATCCAATCGGCGAGAATCCATCTTGTAGGGAGGGTTTGCCGTGCCTGAGAAATATCACTTTGACCTTGTGACCACGAAGAATGGCGATGGGGGCAAATCCACGGATTTTTGCGGGCGTTGCTACCAAAAAGACGACCTTCTTTTTGCCGTCTTGGGCGATATCGACGAGCTTAATTCCGCCATAGGCTTCCTCAAGCAAGTGGCTTCCGACAAGAAGAGCGGCCGTCCGGGGCCTGCGGGCCTTGAGATCGTGCAACGCAAACTTATTGAGCTTTCATCCCTTGTCGCGACTGACCCGAGCTCAGATCTCTACGCCACTCTCAAGCCGACCCTTAGCGCTGATGTCGAGGCCCTTGAAGCCGTTCAGCAGGCTATGCTCGACTCAGGCCTTGATATCCAGCCTGCCTTCGTTTTGCCTGGAGCCACGGAAGCATCTGCCCGCGCCGATCTTGCGCGCGCCATTTGCCGCCGCGCCGAGCGCTCCGTAGTGCGCTTTATAGCCGAGCGCTCTCGCCCTGACCTCGTGAAAAGCTCCATCTACCTGAACAGGCTTTCTGATTTTCTTTTTATCCTCGCGCGCTCTTTGGAGAAGGACGTCAAGTAGGTATTCACTTAGGATTTTTCTTGTAGTTCCTCCGCCATTTCCGGGTAGAGCTCTTGCAGGCAATCCGGGCAAAGCCCGTGGGTGATCTCTACCGCTGAATGACTGCGGAAGTAGCTTTCTATCTTGTTCCAGTAGCCGCCATCATCCCTAATCTTCTTGCAGTTGGCGCAGATGGGGAGGAGTCCGCTGAGGGTTTTCGTTTCATCCATGGACTTCTTCAGTTGTTTGATAAGCTTGGATGTGCGGAAGAAAAAAAGAATGAGGATGATTCCAAGCGCCAGACCCAGGGCTATCCTTAGGAGGTGGTCCCTGACCCAGGTGGCGCGGAGCGCGTGGTAGTCTTCTCCTACGCTTACGGCCAAGCCGTAGTCGCTCAGCTCGCGATAAGCGAATAGCCGCGCCGCGCCGCCGCGCTCTGGGAGGCGGAGGATGTTGACCGTGCCGGATTTGAATTTCTGTTCTATCTTGAAACCTACCAAATCTTCGCTAAAGGGTCTGCGATAGAGCATAAGATTGTCGGACCGGCTCAATGTCGTGCTGATGCGCGGATCAAGTTCATCTTGGGCAAAGAGGCTGTCTATAGAGCGGTACTCAAGGGCCGCGAAGATGATAAGTAAACCATGTTTATTTGGACGGAGGCGGAAGCTTATGGGTATGCCCCAAAGCCCTGTCACTCTGCTTTTAACCGGCGCGGCAAAGAGAATATTACCTGCTTGGGCATTAAGCTGTCCCACATAATATTCACGGTCACTCACGTCTGAGAGGGCCGTAGCATCTTTGGTTGGCAAATAGAACAAACCGCCTGACGAGCTTACCATGCGCAGGTCTATCATACCGCCGGAGTCGCCTCGATAGATATCAACGAGGCGGAGGAATTCTGGGTCGTAGCGCGGATCCCTGCTTGGATGATCCTGTATCCATTGGTCAAGAATCCTCATGGTGATGGACATGGTGTCTAAGAGACCCTCAAAATGACTGGCGGCGCGGCTACCTAAGATTGAAAGGCGTTCGTACTCGCTCTTGCGCCCTTGCTGGTAGCTTCCTTGCAGATAGAGGGAAAAGACAAGGAAGAGGACGCTGAGAACCACAAAGCTGGAAACATTGTGCTGAGTCTTCAGTTTGCGTGTGTCAGCCGGGCGCTTTGAAGGTTTTACGCTTTGTCCCATGTCTTAAGTATGATTCGGAAATAGCCTTCCCGCAAGGGTGGAGGTTATTGATTTTTTGCGGCGAATTGCGTGAAGCGCTTGAGTTTCCTCCTTGACGAGCTCTTTAGGGCCAAATACGATGCCTTTAGCGGAGGTGATTAATCATGCGTGAAGCTACTGCGCGTTTTTCAGACAGGGCTAAAGACTATGTACGCTATCGGCCCGGCTACCCGCAGGCCCTCTTGCCCTGGTTGGCGGCCGAAGCCGGTCTCAGCCGGGATTCCGATCTGGCGGATGTCGGTTCCGGCACGGGCATCTTTTCAATCTTTCTGGCTCAAGCGGCCCGTCGTGTTTGGGCGATTGAGCCCAACGCCGCCATGCGCGATGAAGCCCAAAGCGCCTTTTCAAAATGCCCGAACATCTTTTCCGTGTCGGGGAGGGCCGAGTCTAGCGGGCTGCTCGCGGCGTCGGTTGACATCGTGACTGCGGCTCAGGCCTTTCACTGGTTTGAACGGGAGGCCGCGTTGGCCGAATTCAAGCGCATCCTCAAGCCCGGCGGTTTCTTGGTTTTAGTATGGAACAACCGCTTGACCGACACGCCCTTCCTCCAGGAGTACGAGTCCATCCTCCTTCGTCTTGCCCCCGAGTATCTTAAGGTTGCCCACCAAAAGAGCCTGCCGGAAGAGTCGATAAGCTCTTGCTTCGTTCCCGGTTTTTCCAAGACCGTCTTTGCCACGGGCCAAGACTTTGACCTTGGGAGCCTTTTAGGCAGGCTTCACTCCAGCTCCTACAGCCCCGCCGAGGGGCAAGCGGGTTACGCGGAAATCAGAGCGGCTGTAACGGACGCCTTCAATAGGCACCAAGCGGATGATAGGGTGAGCTTTCGTTATTCCACCAATGCTTGGGCCGGAAGAATCGCTTGAGCGCCACTGAACAGGCCCGCTTACGTCTCATTCACCATTGCGAGCTGAGCGAAGAGGCCTACCTCGACTATATCGCAGAATGGGAAGGGGCAGGCGAAAAGGTCGTTCCCGGCGCGACGCGGCGTGAGGGACGGAGCTTTCAGGAAATGGCGGAAAAATGGAAAAGCGAGGAGCGCGATGGGAACCCCTGCCTCAGCTACGTGCCCGGCACGCTTTACTTCTACGTTGAAGCGAATGGCCGCGTCTTGGGCGCGATCCATCATCGCCATTACGTCAATGAGCGCCTGCGTGCCTGCGGCGGGAACGTCGGCTACGGGGTCAGACCCTCAGCACGCGGCAGGGGGATCGGACGCGCCATGCTCGCCACCCTGCTAGAGCGGCTGGGCGCGGAAGGCTTCGACCGCGTCATGCTCACGTGCGACGAGGACAATCCTGCTTCCGCTCGCCTCATCGAGGCCTGCGGTGGCCTGCTCGAGGACAAGCCCCTCTTTGAGGGAATCCCCATCAGGCGTTACTGGATCGAGCTGGGCGGGGTCTAGGGGCTTATCAAGGCTCAAGCCCTTTCCACATCCAGATATCGGGCTTGCGCTTGCCGTTGGCGTTGGGAACGGCACCGACGATGGCGTAGCCGCAGGCGCGGTAGAACTCGAAGGGGTGTCCGGCTAGGTTCTTGATATGAGCAAGCTCGGAGAGGATGTTACCCGCGTTTAGATCGACCGCGGAAAGGCTCGTGCGGCCCTCTTCATCGTCTGTGCCCAGGAGGATGCCTTCGATGCCGCGCTTGTGCGCTTCTTCCTCGAGATTGTTTAGGAGGACCCGCCCGAGGCCGATGCCCTGAAGTTGCGGATCAACCGCCATGGGGTGGAGCTCCCATGTTCTATCGTACATGGGCCGAAGTCCTGCCCATCCCGCCAGCCTTCCGCAATAACGCAACCCGACGCAGAAGGACTCGCCCTCAAGACATTCGTCCACTTCCTCGAGGGCGCTTTGCATGACCGGCCAGGGGTTGAGGGGGCTCCAACTAAAGGCCGCGGAAAGGATGCGGGCAGCCTGAATCCGCAGTTCGGCCGATTCTCCAATGTCCAGCGCATCCAGCTCAAGCTCCCCAGCCTTGGGTATCCAGTATTCGACTTGCTCAAGCTCAAAACCAGCTTGGCTCGTCGATTTAAATGCCCGCGCGACCTTCCCGCCGCATGCCTCCGCTATCCGTCTGCTCGCGCCGTTCCGTCTATCAACCGGGTAGCGCAGATGGTCGAACTCGCAGTTCGATCGAGCCCATTCGATAAGGCTCCGCCCCGCTTCAAGGCCGTAGCCTTGGCCATGGGCGGATATCTTTACCCATATACCCACTCCCGGATTTTTTGAACCTACTTCGTGGAGTCCGATGCAGCCAAGGAATTCCCCCTGGGGCTTGGACAGGATGACGAGCTGAAGGTTGTCGCCCCTTTCAAGACCTTCGCGCGAAGAAGCGATAAAGGCGCGAGTCTCCTCTATGCAGGAAGCTGGCTTGGGATCCATATAGCGGGTGACTTCGGGGCTAAACTCACGGAAGATATCGGCCTCAAAAACATCCTCGATGGGGATGAGGGAGAGGCGTTGGGTTTCTATCCTGACAGACGCGAGTTGCATAGGGTTCTCCTTCATGCTGGCTTTCATTGAAGCCTCACCGGCTGGGGCCTAGGGTCAGTATAGCTATCTTGTGTGAAAGCATCAGCCCCTTTATTTGCCTAGAGGCTTAAGGGCCTCATGTTTTTTTGTTTCCAGCCCGGCTTGCCCGCGCCCCACAAGCTCACGTAGCCGCTGTGCATGGCTACCCTCCATGATCTTAAGGATTGCCGCTATGTCCTCGCGGTCGGGACCCTTCTTGCCATGAACGCAGTAGACAAGGAGGCCTATCATGCCCGAGAGGATGTATTCAAGCTGGAGGTCGAATTCTCGTGCTTCTTTGGCGTTTAGATTTTTAAAGACGGGAGAGGCTAGGATAGAGCCCTTGATGCCCTCTATCAAACGCCGCCGGAAAGAAGGGTCGCCACGCTCGCCCAGGAGAACGCGCCAGTAGCGGAAATGTTTATTATAATCCTCAAGCAGTGATTCGACTCTATTTTCCAGCGAGTTATCCGTTCCGCCTGAGGAAGGTAAGTCGCTGACTCTGGGGCGGCATTCGTCTTCAATAGCCGCCAAACAATCGCTGGCGTCGCGAAAGTATTCGTAGAAGGTGCCCCGATTGTAGCCGGACTTGGCGGCTATCTCCTTGACGGTGACGCCCGTCATCCCCCGCGTCTGGTAGAGTGACCAAAAAGCCTCAAGGATGTTTCGCCTCGTCTGCTCTGTGATTTCGGGTTGCTTATTCATGCCTTCCTCCATCCGACACTTTCCGCCGTCTTGTTGGTTGATCCTGGTTTGCGGCTAAGTTATCATCATTATACAACACGTTGTTGGATTATGTGTTGATGGAGGCAGTCATGGTCACGATTCTCTGCTCCGGAAGCCGTGGGGATGTTCAACCCTATATTGCCCTTGCCCAGGGCTTAGTCAGGGCCGGACTGGAAGCCCGTATCGCGGCAAACAAGGAATTCGAGGGATTCGTTCGCTCCTATGGAATCGATTACTATCCGATCGACGTCGATCATATTATGGCGGGCGTTGATCCGGAGATGATCCGCGAGGCCCGCCAAGCGGACAACCTCTTTAAGATGTTTCGGAGCTTCCGCAAAATGCGAGATTATGCTGTTCTCATGGTAGAGCTCTACCACGAGGCCTGCTTGGGAAGCGATGCGATCATCTGGCATCCCGGCATCGCGATCGGCCACTTCATGGCGCAACGCCTAGGAATACCCTCGATTATGGCCAGCCCCTTCCCGCTGCATCGTAGTTTAGAGCGTCCTTCACTTCTCTCGTACGGACGAATCGCTTCGTCGCGGATCTTAAACCAATTGAGCCATAATGCGCTCCAAAGCATGCTCTGGATGGCTTCCGAGTCTACGCTGCGCTCCTTCTGGAAGAAGCGCTATGGCATCCTTCCCAGCGGTTTCTCCAACCCCTTGGAGAAAGTCGATGCGGGGCATCCGGCGCTTATCTCCTGTAGTGATTTGATATTTCCCAGCCCGGCCGACTGGAGCCCTCATGTGCATCAACGTGGCTATTGGATCGTTGAAGAACCTAAGGCCTATATCCCCGCTCCGGAATTGGCAAGCTTTCTCGCCTCGGGCGAGGCACCCGTTTATATCGGTTTTGGATCCATGATGGATAAGGGCGGAGCAAACGATCTTTGCCATATGGCCATTAAAGCATTGGCTCTTAGTGGAAAACGCGGTATTTTAAGCGGGTTCGGAAAACAAAATAATCTGCCTCCTGGAATTCTGGCTATCGAGGGGGTGCCGCACACCTGGCTTTTCCCACGTATGGCCGCCGTTGTTCACCACGGTGGAGCGGGTACGAGCGCCGCTGGGTTTTGCGCCGGCGTGCCCGGCATCATCACGCCCTTCGCCCTTGATCAGCATGCCTGGGCCGCACGCGCCCACGAACTTGGTGTCGCTGTGCAACCTTTGCCCGTTAAGCGCCTCAGCTCTGAGTCTTTATCTGAGGCGATAATAAATGCGTCTGCTCCCGATATGATTTCGCGAGCAGGAGCGATGGGGCGGGCCTTAAGCGCGGAAAGGGGCGCCGACGACTGCGCCGCTGTGGTAGCCGGAACCCTAGCAGAGAAGAATCATGAGTAATCAAGTAGCATGGCGCGGCCCCTTCTTCCGCCTCTATCTAGGGCAAGCCTTTTCCCTCATTTCGTCGAGCGCGGTACAGTTTGCCATCATCTGGTGGATAACTGCCAAAACAGGATCGGCGCTAGCTCTTGCCGCCGCCAGTATTGCCGGTCTTTTACCTCAAGTTCTGCTTGGCCCTTTT